>JBPCPA010000177.1:0-6135 GCA_050999655.1 Jatrophihabitans sp. | reverse complement strand
GTGGAAGCTGGTGGACGAGGTGGTCGCCCGGCAGAAGTGGGATGAGACGGTGGCCGCCCGTGCGGCCGAACTGGCCGGCCGCTCGGACCGGCCGGCCGGCTCGAACGGGATCGTGCTGACACCATTGGTCAAGCATCGCAGCGAAAACTCCATCAGTTACCCGCATCTGACCGCGCTGCTGGACCGTCCGGCCGGCACCGTGCAGATCACCGTGACCGGACCGGACGCCGAGGCCGGCACCGATGTTGCGGCCATTCACCGGCAGGGTGCGGACTTCTGGTCACTCGCGCTGGCCCGCGAACTCGACGACCTGATCCTGGACCTGCGTACTAACGAGCTGGAACTCGGCTGCTGGATCTTTCGCTCTACCGGCGACAGCCAGCGGGTGCTCGGCCACGACGATCTGCTGCTGGACAACACCGGGGACTGGCTGGCCAACGAGATCATCCATTACCTCAAGCGCACCCTCAAGCGCCTCGACGTCACCAGTCGTAGCCTGCTCACGCTGGTCGAGCCGGGCAGTTGCTTTGCCGGCTCGCTCCTTGAACTGGTGCTCGCCGCCGATCGCAGCTTTCAGCTGGCCGGCGTGTTCAGCGAACTCGACCCGGCCGCGACGCCGGCCACCCTGGTCGCCGGCACGATGAACTTCGGCTCGTTGCCGATGGGTAATGGCTTGAGCAGGCTGGCAACCCGCTTTCTCGACGACGACGCCGCGGTGGCCGCCGTCCGAACCCGGATCGATGCCGGGTTGGACGCGGAAGCGGCGGCTGAACTCGGCCTGATCACCTTCGCGCCGGACGATCTGGACTGGGACGACGAGATCCGGATGGCCGTCGAGGAGCGGGCCAGCTTCTCACCAGACGCCCTGACCGGGCTGGAGGCCAACTACCGCTTCGCCGGCCCGGAAACGATGGAAACCAAGATCTTCGGTCGGCTGGCCGCCTGGCAGAACTGGATCTTCTACCGGCCCAACGCCTCGGGGGCAGAGGGTGCCCTGCGCAGGTTCGGCACCGGCCAGCGAGCAGAGTTCGATCGGCGGCGAGTCTGAAATGAACGCGCTCGCTGCGATGCTCACTGACCTTCTTCGCTCCGCTCCTCGCTCGCTGGCGCTCGCTGCGATGCTCACTCGCCCGGAGGCCTGCTCATGAGTGTGACCGCTGACTATTCGGAGAAGATCCCGAACAACGTCGAGCTGCACGAGGATCGCCGACTGCAGCGAGCATTGGAGTCCTGGCAGCCGAACTTCCTCAATTGGTGGGAGTCGATGGGCCCGACACTGCCCACCCAGGACGTCTACCTGCGCACCGCGGTGAACGTCGGTCGCGAGGGCTGGGCGCACTTCGGGCACGTGGCGATGAAGGACTATCGGTGGGGGATCTTTCTGGCCGAGCGCGACGCCGGACGCCAGATAGCCTTCGGACAGCACAAGGGTGAACCCGCCTGGCAGCAGGTGCCGGGGGAGTACCGCGCCGAGTTGCAACGCCTGATCGTGATTCAGGGCGACACCGAGCCCGCCTCGGTGGAACAGCAGCGCAACCTCGGCGCCACCGCGCCCAGCCTCTACGACCTGCGCAACCTCTTTCAGGTCAACGTCGAAGAGGGCCGCCATCTATGGGCAATGGTCTACCTGCTGCACGCCTACTTCGGCCGCCAAGGCCGGGAAGAGGCCGAGCAACTGCTGCTGCGCAACTCCGGCAGCGAGGACTCACCCCGGATCCTCGGCGCGTTCAACGAGGAGACGCCGGACTGGCTGTCGTTCTTCATGTTCACCTACTTCACCGATCGCGACGGCAAGTACCAGCTCGGCACCCTGAAGGAGAGCGCGTTCGACCCGCTGTCGCGCACTGCCGAGTTCATGCTGAAGGAAGAAGCCCATCACATGTTCGTGGGCACCATCGGCATCGACCGGGTGGTGGAGCGGACGGTTCAACTGATGCTCGAGCACGATGTCGATGACGTCTCTGCGCACGGCGGCATCTCGCTCAAGGTCATCCAGAAGTACCTGAACTTTCACTACAGCGTGTCGCTGGACCTGTTCGGCGGCGAGACCTCGACCAACGTGGCCAACTACTACACGGCAGGCCTGAAAGGGCGGTGGTCTGAGGAGCGGCGCAAGGACGATCACCTGCTCACCAACGACTCGATCTGGGTGGACAGCCTCACCTCCTCCGGTGAGATCGGCACCACCGAGGTGTCGGCGCTGGTGGGATTGAACTCCGACCTGCGGCGGGCCTACATCTCCGACTGCCAGAACGGCGTCGATCGATGGAACCGCACCCTGGAGGCTGCCGGCCTGCCGCAGCGCCTACGGCTGCCGCAGGTGGCGTTCAACCGCAAGGTCGGCGCGTACGCCGGCATCGAGGCGACGCCGTCCGGCGAGCTGATCTCGACCGAGGACTGGCAGCAGCGCAAAGGCGATTGGCTGCCGACCGCGGTGGACAAGACGCACGTCCGGTCGCTGATGCAGCCGGTGCACCAGCGTGGCAAGATCGCCGCCTGGATCGCCCCGCCCAGGCAGGGCATCAACGGCCAACCGTTCGACTTCGACTACGTCCGCCTGCCCTAGCGCGACAGGACGGCCCGGCATGAGCGAGGAGCTGTTCAACGCCTGCGAGTACCTGCTGGATCGCCGGGTGGCAGCCGGTGACGGCACGCGGCTGGCGCTGACCGGGGTGGCCGGTGACCTCAGCTACCAGCAGCTGCTCGACCGGGTCCGGCGCACCGCGACCGTGCTGACCGAGCTCGGCCTGCAGCCCGAACAGCGGGTGCTGATGTTCATGACCGACTCGCCGGCCTTCGTGGCGATCTACCTGGCCGCCATGCGGATCGGCGCCATCCCGGTGCCGGTTTCCACGATGTTGCACGCCGACGGCCTGCGCGAGCTGGTGGTGGACTCGCGGACCACGCTACTGGCGATCAGTGCCGAATTCGCCGGTCTGGCCAGCCAGGCGATCACCACCGGCCAGGCGGGCACGACCGGCCAGGCGGGCACGACTGCCACCGAGCTACGCGGCGTGCTGGTCGCCGACGGGCCGGTAGCAGACGGCCTACCGGTGCCGGCGTACCCGCTCGACGAACTGGTCGAACGCGCCGTCCCGGCCGCTACCAGCTACCCGACCACTGCCGACTCGCCCGCCTTCTGGCTCTACACCTCGGGCACCACCGGGCGCAGCAAGGCCGCGATGCACCGGCACGGTGCGGTCCGGGTGGTGTGCGAGAGCTACGGCGCGCAGGTGCTGGGCATCCGCGCCGAGGACCGCTGCCTGTCGGCAGCCAAAGCCTTCTTCGCCTATGGCCTGGGCAATTCCGTGCTGTTCCCGTTGTCGGTGGGGGCCTGCGGCATTCTCGAACCGGCGCCGTCCAGGCCGGCAGCCATCGCCGAGCGAGCCCGAAGCTTCGGGGCAACGCTGTTCTTCGCCGGCCCGACCTTCTTCGCCAACATGCTGCGGGCCGAACTACCTTCCGACGCGCTGGCCGAAGTCCGGCTGGCCGCCTCCGCCGGTGAGGCGCTGCCGGCGCCGCTGCAGCACCGCTGGAGCAGCCACTTCGGTATCGACATTCTCGACGGCATCGGCATGACCGAGATGCTGCACATCTTTCTGTCCAACCACCCGGACCGGATCCGGCCGGGCACCACCGGCAGCGCGGTGCCCGGTTACCAGCTGCGCATCGTGGACGAGGCCGGGCTGGACGTTGCGCCGGGCACGCCAGGCACCCTGCTGGTGCGTGGCGATTCGACCGCGACCGGCTACTGGTCGCGCTACGCGGCCAGCCGGCAGGTCTTTCAGGGTGAGTGGTTGCGCACCGGTGACACCTACGTCCAGGACGACCAGGGCAATTATGCCTGCCTGGGCCGAACCGGCGACATGCTCAAGGCCAGTGGCATCTGGGTGTCGCCGGCCGAGGTGGAGGCCCGGCTGCTGGCACATCTGGCGGTGTCCGAGGCCGTGGTGGTGGCCGCCCACGACGAGGACGGCCTGGAGAAGCCGGTCGCCTTCGTGCTGCTAGGGCCGGCCATGGCCGCAACCGAGAGCGAGCTGATCGAGTTCTGCCGCGACGGCCTGCCTTCGTTCACCCGTCCCCGCCGGATCGTCTTCGTGACCGGTTACCCGACCACCGCCACCGGAAAGGTCCGCCGGGTTGAGCTGCGCGAGCTGGCGGCCGGCGTCCTGAGCCCGACCGCGGACCGCGAACCCGTTAGAAAGCGCCCTGCGCGTCGGTGAACAGCACCGTGGCATGAATCGCGTCACCGTTGAGTCGCACCTGCAGGTTGTTCAGCTGGGCGGTCGGGACGTCGAAGCTCTGCTGCGGCAGCCACGATGCGAGCGGACTGGGCCCGGGCCAGTGCCAGGGGCTGTTGAGCTCGGCATCGTGGTCCTTGCCGGGGTCCCTGGTGGCCACGGTGTGTTGAGGTCCGTACAGCAGATCGAAGGACGCAGAGCTGGGCAGCGTCGTCGGCTGCGTCGAATTCTGCTGGAACTGCAGCCGCACCGTGATCAACGACGTGCCCGGCGCAGCCGATCCCACGCCCCACCTGGGGTCCTGCCGGATCAGCGCCGCGACGTTCACCATGACGGTCGCGGTCCAGTCCACCGCCTGATCGTGATGCGTCGTCACCGTCGAGGACGGGCTGGGCAGCGGTGCGGACGCTCCCGGCTTCGTCGGGTCGCCGGGGCAGCCAACAGACAGGAACTGATCGCTTCGAGCTTGTTTGCCCTGCGAATCGGTGGCCACCAGGCGGGCACAGGTGAGGTCGGCCGGCAGCGGTGGCAGCAGGTAGAAACCATTGCCGGTGATCGCATGCTCGACCGCCCCGTCGGCCAGGCTGACCTGCGCCCGGCTGGCGGACCTGCCCAGCGAGCCGGCGAACAGGGTGAACGTCACGCCGGTCCTGGGCGAGCGCCACAGCACCGACTGGGAGTCGAAAGTGGGGTCCGCACCCGGCGCGACCGCCTGGCAGGGCACGTTCTGCGGCAACACCGTAGCCGAGTCGGGGGGCAGCTTCGCCGACTTCTTCGACACCAGGATGGCCGAGCAGAGCTGGTGCTCGCCCACCGGCACCGTCCACACCGCGACCGTGGATCCGTCCGGGCCGGGTGCGGACACCCTTTCGCGAGCACCGGAAAGGTCAGCGGCCGAGCCATAGAGATCGATCAGCATCTGGCGCTGGGCCGGTGCGTCGAAGACCTGGTGAACCTGCGGGCTCAACCAGCCGGCCGCTGCCGCGCTGCCCAGGCCGGCTGCACCGGCCGCGACGAAGGCGATGGCGGCGACCCCGGCCCGCCGGCCGCGCCGAGGTGGCCACGCCGCGCCAGGATCGGCGTCGCCGCCGGCCTCTCGCAGCCGGGCCAGTTGTTCATCCAGGCGCGCCGCGGAGTAGCCCTGATGGCCACCCGCCGGGTCGGCCGCCCGCAGTA
Organism: Jatrophihabitans sp.; assembly: GCA_050999655.1. Lineage (GTDB taxonomy): Bacteria > Actinomycetota > Actinomycetes > Mycobacteriales > Jatrophihabitantaceae > Jatrophihabitans_A. Next base: position 718 of record JBPCPA010000177.1, on the reverse strand, counting down.
GGTCCAATACGTCGTCGTTCATCGCGTCACCGTCGATTCTGTCGAGGCGGGCCATCCCGCGGATCGTTCGAACGCGCCGATCGCTGCGGCGAGTCGTCGTTTGGCGCGGTGTATCCGCACCCGCACCGCCGCCTCGGAACATTCCAGGACGTAGGCCGCCTCGGCGGTGTTGAGCCGTTCCCAGGCCACCAGTCGAAGCAGTTCCTGATCACCCCTGGACAGGGTCGCCAGCGCGGCCAGCACGATCGCCGAGCTGTCCTGCCGGTCATCGACGGCTGGGGTGGGATCGGCCTCGATCAGCTCAGCGCGTCCCCCCGATGCCACCTTCGCGCTGAGCCGATCGCGCCGCCGGTCGGCCCGTGCGAAATGCATCGAGTAGTTGCGCGCGGTACGCAGCAGCCACGGCAACGGCGGATCGGTCACCCGCTGCCGGTGCCGCCACGCTGCGGTGAACACCTCGGCTACCAGATCGTGCGGTTCGGCAACCCGGCGACGGGCGTAGGCCAGCACCGGAGGGTGCCAGCACCGGTAGAGGTCCTCGAACCATGCCTCGTCCCGATCAGCCGTCATGGCTATACATTCCCGGCAACCGGCCCACCGTTACACCTGGCCCGGTCCGGCCATCGAACCCGCCGGCGATCGGGGACCGACAGCCGCCGGCCCGGACGCCGCCCGGCCGGGTGCCGGCACAGGGCACAATCGGTGACATGAGCAGAGC
>JBPCPA010000165.1:0-32846 GCA_050999655.1 Jatrophihabitans sp. | reverse complement strand
GATCAGGGTGTTCACCAGCATGGCCTTCATGGTCACGGTCGGCGCCTTGATCGGTGCGGTCAGCAATCTCCGCTCCACCTCGCCGGACAGTAATCGGTTGTGGTTCTTGTTCGGCGTACTGGCAGCCCTGTGGTTTGTTGATCGCGCCGCCGATCCGGTTGACACCCTGCTGATCGGCTGGCTGGCTCGCCGCTGCGCCGAGTTCGTGTCCGAGGTGGTGCTCAATGCCTCGCTCGGACCGTCGGGCATCGAGCATCTGGAGGATCCCTCTCTTGCGGACAAGCTCAGCTTGGCGCAGGGACTGCCCGGCAGTGGCTACCCTCCACAAACGGTGATCGGGCCGTGCGCGCAGGTGATATCCACCCGCCTCAAGGCGGTTGCAGCGGTCGCGTTGCTGGGCCGGGTGCTGTGGTGGGCACCAATTCCGCTAATCGTCGGCTGGATCATGTTCGGCAGCTTCACCGGTAGGCAATTCCGGCTACATCTCGACGGATTGGAACAGCAGGCCGGCACGTTACGCATGGCCGCCTATCTGCGTGAACTGGGCACCGGGCTCATCGCCGCCAAGGAAATCCGACTTCTCGGCATGGCTGATTGGCTGCTTGAAAGGTTCCACGCGTCGTGGCGCGACGGGATGCAGGAACTCTTCAAGTCGCACTCTCGCGATCGGATGCCGCTACTCGGCCGGGTGGCTCTCTTGTTGCTCGGCTACCTTGCCGTGTTCGCCTGGCTCGGATACCTCGGTGGCCGCGGTCAGGTGTCGGTCGGACAGTTGACGGTGGCCGTCCAGGCTTCGGTTGCGATCTCAGGCTTCGGCTGGGCCGGAGACGCACAACTCATACTCGCCGGAGCAGGTGCCAGTTGCCGTCAAGCGCTTGAGCTCGCAGCCAGCGTCACAGCGCACCACCGGCCGCCGTCGCCGTCGATCCTGTGCACCAGCAACTCGTGGAGATCAGCGGACTGTCGACAGTTGCCGCAGGCCGCCATCCGCTTTGAATCAGTCACGTTCAGATACCCCACGAGCTCAGCGGCCTCGCTTCGGGGATTGGATCTGGAAATCGAAGCAGGCCGTTCCCTGGCGATCGTCGGCGAGAACGGCGCCGGCAAAACAACACTGGTAAAGCTCTTGACCGGCCTGTATGAACCTGACTCGGGAACCGTAACGGTCGACGGGCACCTCCTGACGGAGCTGCCCCCTGCGGCGTGGGCACAGCAGCTGGCGGTGATCTTCCAAGACTTCGTGCACTACGAACTGACAGCCCGAGAGAATGTCTGCCTTGCCCGGGCCGACCAGCCCGTCAACGAAGGTTGGCTGACCACTGCGGCCAAGCAGGCCAACGCCAGCGAGGTCATAGCGGGCTTACCCCACGGTTGGGACACCGTGCTCTCGCGACAATTCGGCGATGTGGAGCTATCCGGCGGCCAGTGGCAACGAGTGGCGTTGGCGCGCGCCCTGTATGCAGTACAGGCAGGAGCTCGGGTACTTATACTCGATGAGCCCACCGCACAGCTTGACCCCCGGGCTGAAAGCGAGTTGTACGAGGGTTTCCTGGAAATGACCCGGGGGCTGACCACGATCCTCATCTCGCACCGTTTCAACACGGTTCGGCTGGCCGACCGCATTGCGGTGCTAGAGCGGGGCCGAGTGGCAGAGCTGGGCAGCCATGCCGACCTGCTTGCTGCCGAGGGCAGGTATGCGGAGATGTTCAACCTCCAAGCCGAACGAATGGGCCTGCGATGAACCGTTGGCGCAGGCAGACGCGGGTATGGCGGGCCATGCTCGCGCTGTCCTTTCGAGCCGATCCGGTACGCACCGTGCTGGTTCTAGTATTGGCGCCGGTAACCGGCGCGGCCACCAGCGGGTATGCGATCGCGGCCAAGATACTGATCGATGCTGTCGCGAACCGGGATACTGCGGGGGCTCTCAGATCGTCCGCCGTCCTGGCCGTCACAGTAGTGGGCCTGCAGCTGCTCGGTAGTCAAACTGCTCGAGTGAAGCTGTCACTGCAGCAGAGGGTTGGTCACCAACTGGATCACGACGTGCTCCGCCTCTGCGCCAAGTCAGCACAGCTCGCCGACCTAGAACGGCCCGAATTTCACGATCGCATGGAGATACTGCGTCGCAACCGGCCGGTCGCCGCCGGGATCATCAGCAGTTTGGTGGAAAATCTCCGGATCGTCGCCCAACTAGTATCGATCGCCCTGCTGCTCACATCGCTTAACCACCAGCTATTAGCGCTTCCGCTGTTCGCGGTGCCCGCTCTGTGCGCAGGCATAGTGGGTCAGCGGATACAGCAGCGCGCCGATGTCGCGAGCGCTGAGCCGTCGCGCCGGCAGCGCTGGCTATTCCAGCTCGCCACCACCGCTGCGCCGGCGAAGGAGTTGCGCGTCTTCGGTCTCACCGATGAGATCCGCCGAAGGTTCCTGGCCGCGCAGCAGCAAGTGAACGATCTCGATCAGTCTGCGCGTACCAAGACCGCATTGATGGACACCGCTGGCTGGTTGATCTTCTCCGTCGGCTTTCTGGGCTCGATCGCCCTGGTTCTGCACCAGGTCACTGACAGACACGCGCCACCTGGCGACCTGGTACTGCTCATCGTGAGCGGCGCACAACTGGACGGCATGCTGACGGCGGCCGCGCAAATGCTCGGATGGCTACGCCGGGCAAGCTGGGCAGCCGATCACTACCTCTGGCTACTGGATGCAGTGCGTCCAACAGACTGCCCCACACCCGCGACCTTTCCCATCACCGACGGCAGCGAGCTCGTGCTAGATCGGGTCAGCTTCAGCTACCCAGGCGCTAACCAAGCGACATTGAGCGACATATCGTTACGGATACCAGCCGGCAGCACAGTAGCGCTGGTTGGCGAGAACGGCGCCGGCAAGTCAACCCTGGTCAAGCTTCTGTGCCGGCTTTACCAGCCAACATATGGCAGCATCCGTTTCGGGCCGGCAGACGTCGGTGCACTCGACCTGATCACGTGGCAGCGGCGGCTAGCTCTGGCGTTTCAGGATTTCTGCCGCTTCGAGTTCACGGTGGCCGAGGCAGTAGGCGTCGGTGACATCACCCGGCTGCACGATAGGCCGGCGATTACAACGGCACTGGCGCGAAGCGGCGGCGCGGCTGTGGTCGCGAAACTGCCCACCGGCCTTGACAGCCAGCTCGGTAGCCAGCACCAAGGTGGGACTGAGCTTTCGACCGGCCAATGGCAGCGACTCGCGCTAGCCCGCACCGCAATGCGGCAGGAACCGACGCTGCTGATCCTGGATGAGCCGACTGCCAGCCTCGACCCTATCGCGGAGCAGGCGCTCTATGACGCCTACTTCGACAGGAAGTCAAACATGTTGGCCCGCTCGCCGAGCACCATCACCGTAGCGATCTCACACCGGTTCGGCACAGTTCGCCTAGCCGACCTGATCATCGTCCTGAAAGACGGACGGATCATTGAAAGCGGCACGCACGCGCAGCTACAAGCCCTAGGTGGGGAGTACGCCGAGTTGTTCGAGAAGCAATCAGCCGGCTACCGCGCCCATGCAGCGCTGAACTCGTGAGCCACCAGGCCGTCGAGCTTTGAGCGGGGGATTCAAGTCGTACCGGTCAGCTCGCTGTTCAATTGGCTCCGTAAAACACCGTAACGGCCGCCAGCCCGACATACCAGGCCGCTCCGTCGGCACGTGCTACCCGTCGGAGTTCGGGCACCCGACGGCCAGACGGCGTATGGGAAAGGTCGCCAACAAGCCTGGAGTTCTGATTGGGCGCCTGCCACCATGGTTGTCCGACCTACCAGATCGGCACGCACGTCGTTGCCGGGAGCTGCCAGGAGCTGCCATGACTGCCTACATCGCATACGCGTTCGGCCTGCTGGAACCGGGAGAATCGACCGGGATATTCCTGCACGGCTTCGACCCCAACCAGGCGGTGGCCATCGACGTCCAGGCCCGTCGCACCACTTCCCATCCGGGGGCCTTCATACCGTCGGTGGAGGTGGACTCGCACGTCTGTGGCGAGCACGTCGACCGCACCCTCTTTCATACCATCACGGTGCACAACGTGTCCGTCAGCACCGGAGCAGCCCCACTGCCGTACGTGACCATCGCGGTGATCGAGGAGAACCTGTCATGACCGAGAACGCCGAGCCCACGCGAGAGATCCACGTCTGGCACCGGGACGGGCGGATCGTCGCCTGGGGGCACCTCGCCGACGGCGCCCCGGACAACCTGGTCGCCGAACCGGTGGCACAGCCCGGACAGGGCGTCATCTCCGCCGTCGTCGCCGAAGCGGCCCTGCCCCGGCTGCACGAGACCCACCTGGTCGACGTGGCCGCCGGAAACCTTCGCAGCAGGGCCGGGCTGGACTAGCCGCGACCGGCCTCGACGGCAGGTCCAGGAGCCGAGGTCCCAGCACGGCATCGGCTAGCTGGGCGCCGGGCTAACCCGCTAGGTTGTCTGCCATGACAATCCCGACAGAACCCATCGGAAGCATCCCGCGGCCACCCGCTCTGCTGCAGGGCATGGCCGACTTCGCCGCCGGCACCATCACCGGTGTCGAGCTGGACGGGTTGTTCGATGACGCGTTGCGCGACACCATCAGCCGCTTCGAGGCGACCGGCTCGCCGATCATCACCGATGGCGAGCAGACCAAGTCGAGCTTCCTGACCTATCCGCTGGACGGCATGCCGGGCCTGGCCGCCGGCGGCGTGGCGATCCCGTTCGAGGACGGCCACCAGCGCCAGCTTCCGGTGCTGACCGCGGGACCGTTCGCCTACCAGGCCTTCGCTGACAGCTATCTGGCCGCCGCGCAGCAGTATGCCAGCGTGCCGGTGAAGCAGGCGGTGATCGCGCCGTCGGCACTGAGCCTGCTCTACCCGTCCGACGGTATCGAGGGCTACCCCCAGGATCAGTTCCTCGCCGACCTGGCCGACCAGGCCGAGCGCGATATCCGGCGCTGCCTCGACCGCGGCGCCGACTCGGTGCAGCTCGACTTCACCGAGGGCCGGCTATCGATCAAGCTCGATCCGTCCAAGGCGGTGCTCGGACAGTTCGTGGCACTGAACAACCTGGTGCTCGACCGGTTCACCCACGAGGAGCGCGCCAAGATCGGCGTGCACACCTGTCCGGGCGGCGACCAGGATTCCACCCATAGCCTGGACATCGACTACGCCGAACTGCTGCCCAGTCTGTTCCAGTTGCGGGCCGGCCGGTTCTACGTCCAGCTGGCCAGCGAGGCCGATCCTCGCCGGGTGCTGTCCATCGTCGGGGCTAATCTGCGACCGGAACAGCGGGTGTTCGTCGGCGTCACCGATCCGATCAACCCGGTGATCGAGACGGCCGAGCAGGTTCGCGACCGGGTGCTGGTGGCCGCGGAGTACATCCCCGAAGGCCAGCTCGGCACCTGTGACGACTGCGGTTTCTCACCCTTCGGCGATGACACCTCCACCTCGCGCGACACCGCCTTTGCCAAGATCAAGGCCCGGGTGGACGGCACCGCGCTGGCGGCGAAGGGCTAGACCGCGATGCTCACTTACCGGGCGAGCAGGTCGCGGAAGTAGTCCACCGTCCGGGCCAGGCCGTCGTCCAGACCGACCCGGGGCGTCCAACCGAGTGTCCGTTCGGCCAGTTCGATGGCGGGCTTGCGCTGGCGCGGATCATCGGTCGGCAGCGGGTGATACTCCGGCTTGCTGGGGCCGCCGACCATCGAGACGATCTTTTCGGCCAGCTCCAGCATCGTGAACTCGCGAGGGTTGCCGAGGTTTATCGGGCCGGTGACGTGTTCCGGTGTGTCCATCAGCCTGATCAGGCCGTCCACCATGTCATCGACGTAGCAGAACGAGCGGGTCTGTGAGCCGTCGCCGTAGATCGGAATCGGCTCGCCATTGAGTGCCGCGACGATGAAGTTCGAGACCACCCGGCCGTCGTCGGGCCGCATCCGCGGGCCGTAGGTGTTGAAGATCCGGGCCACCTTGACCGGCATCAGGTGCTGTCGCCGGTAATCGAAGAACAGCGTTTCGGCGCAACGCTTTCCTTCGTCGTAGCAGGACCTGGGCCCGATCGGGTTGACGTTGCCCCAGTAGCTCTCGTCCTGCGGGTGCACCGAGGGGTCGCCGTAGACCTCGGAGGTGGAACTGAGCAGCACCCGGGCCTTGGTGCGCTTGGCCAGGCCGAGCACGTTGATCGAGCCGACCACCGAGGTCTTGGTGGTCTGCACCGGATCGCGCTGGTAGAACACCGGCGAGGCAGGGCAGGCCAGGTGGTAGATCTCGTCGACCTCGACGTAGAGCGGAAACGTGATGTCGTGCCTGAGCAGTTCCAGCCGCGGCTCGTGCAGGATCTCAGCGAGGTTCTGCCTGGTGCCGGAGTAGAAGTTGTCCACCACCAGCACCTCATGGCCCTCGGCCAGCAGCCGCCGGACGAGGTGCGAGCCGATGAAACCCGAACCACCCGTGACCAGAATCCTGCGGTCAGCCATCAGACCCGATCTCCGCCCTGCCAGGCCCGCGCGCCGTCCTGATCGGTGAGCGGACATTCGACTCATCTCAGTCCGACGTACAGTACCGGCCACGCCCGCCGGTGCTACCGGCCGCCAGATGCCGGCCGCACCGCGCTAGACCAGGACGGGCTCGATCGAGCCGGTCGGCCGGGACGGTTGCTCGGCGGCGCGGGTTGCCCGCAGTGCCCGCCAGGCCGCCGCGCCACCGAGAATCACCAGCACCGCGGCGACCAGCAGGCCGAGCCGGTACCCGGACAGGAACGCATCCAGTGGTTGCTGGCCGGCAGCCGCAGCCGAGTGCTGGCGGGCGGTGAGGATCGCCCCGATCACGGTGATGCCGAGCAGGCCGGCCACCTCGCGCGAGGCGTTGAACACCCCGGAGGCGACGCCGGCCCGGTCAGCCGGCATCGCGGCCAGCACGCTCGCGGTCAGCGGAGTGGTCAGGCCGCCACCAACCCCGATCACCAGGAAGCTCGGCATCAGATCGAAGAAGCTGGCGTTGCGACCGAGCAGGCTGACCGTGGCAATGCCGAGCCCCATCAGGATCATCGAGGCCGACACTAACCGGTGGGTGCCGATGGCATGTCCGATCCGCTCGGACAGCACAGCTCCGATCACCATGCAGGCCGCCATCGGCAGAAAGGCCAGGCCGGCTCGGGTGGGGGTGAAGCCGAGCACGTTCTGCAGGTACAGCGAGGTGAAGAAGTAGATCCCGAACAGGCCGAAGGCCCACATCATCAACGCGATCATGCCCCCGCTGAAGACTCGGTCGGCGAACAGGTCGAGGTTCACCATCGGGTCACTCGCCCGCCGCTCGACCAGTACGAAGGTGGCGGCGGCCAGGGCGAAGGCGACGAACGCGGCCAGCACCGAGGCCGAGGTCCAACCCCGCGAACCGCCTTCGATCAGCCCCCAGGTCAGGGTGGTCAGCGCGATCGCCGAACTGGTCAGGCCAGGCAGGTCCATCTGGCGCACACTGCTCTGCTCGTGCCGGGGCAGCACCCAGGCCGCCAGCACCATGGTGGCCAGGCCCACCGGAACGTTGATCGCGAAGATCCATCCCCACGAGGCATGTTGGGAAAGGAAACCACCCAGCAGCGGCCCGACCGCCAACGCCAGCGCACCGACCGCGCTCCACAGTCCGACCGCGGTGGCGCGCTCGCGCGGTTCGTGCCAGGTGGCCGAGATGATCGCCAGCGTGGTCGGGGTCACCAGCGCGGCGCCCACCCCCTGCACTGACCGGGCCGCGATCAGCACCTCCACCGAACCCGCCAGGGCGGCGGCCAGCGAGGCGACGGTGAAGATGCCCAGGCCGATCAGGAACAGCCTGCGTCGGCCGAAGGCATCAGCGAGCCGGCCACCGGCCAGCAACAGCCCGGCGAACACCAGGATGTAGCTGCTGACCACCCACTCCAGACCGGAAGTACTCAGGTGCAGCGACCGTTGGATGGCCGGGATGGCCACGTTGACGATGTTGTTGTCCAGATAGGTCATGAAGGCCGCCAGGGAGACGGCGAGCAGGATCAGCGGCCGGCGGGCGACAGCGGTAGTGGTCATCGAGAGGTCTCCGTTCAAGGTCATGTACGTCGTACATGTACAAGGTACAGGCTGCCTCTACGGTGTACAGTTGTCAACTGTGACCCGGAGCAAAGCACCCGCCCGCAGCTCGCTCAGCCGAGCAGTGGTAGCCGATCGAGCGATCGCGCTTGCCGACGCCGAGGGGTTGGAGGCAGTCACCATCCGCCGGCTGGCCACCGACCTCGGGGTGACCCCGATGGCCCTCTACTGGCACTTCCGGACCAAGGACGAGCTGCTGGCCGGCGCCGCCGATCGGGTGCTCGAAGCGCTCGAACTGCCCGCGCCGGTGACGGCCTGGTCTGCGGAGTTGCAGGTACTGCTCACCGAGCTCGTCCGGGTGCTGCGCGCCCATCCGCAGTTGGTAGGTCGGGTCGCCGAGCGGTTCCTGGCCAGCCCGGCCGGGCTGGCGCTGGCCGACCGCGCGCTGGCGGCCCTGCTGCACGCCGGCTTCTCCCACACCGAGGCCGGGCAACTGGCCGGTCACGCGATGCGCACCGCGATGGCGCTGGCCACCGACGATGTCGTGGACGGCAGCGGTGTCAGCACCGCCGAGCGTGACGAGCATCTGCGCCAGAAGCGCTCGATGCTCGCCGGCCTACCGGCGGGCGACTATCCGAGCCTGATCGCCTGCGCCGACGCGATGACCTACTGCGCGGAGCCGGATGAGTTCTTCGCCCTAGGCATTCACCATTTCATCGCCGGCGTCGAGGGTATGGCCGCCGCCGGCTGATCGCCTCCGGTGCCGGTTCATCCTTGTCACAGACCGCCACCGGCTCCAGCTGCGCGGGCCCGCAGACCTCGGGGGACGGGTACGCCAGATTTCTGTCAGACCGTCCTGCCACAGTCAGCTGGACCAGAATTCCTAGCGTGGCGGGAGGATGATGAGCAGCCAGACCCAGTCGATCAGACCGATCCGGGCAATCGTGCGGACAACCGTGCGGACAACCGTGCGGCCGACCGGGGCCTTCGACCTGCGGCAGAGCATCGACTTCGGGTTCGGCCAGCGGCCGGCCGCCGACGGAGCGACCGCGCTGCCGATGGCTTTCGTTCTCGACGACTTCAGCGGGCACGCCGCCGTCCTTGCCCGGCAGGACCACGCCGGCCTGGTGTCGCTGGACATCAGCGGCACCGAACAGGTCGAGCCGGCCACCGAGCAGGCCGCCCGGGTGCTGTCGCTGGACGTGGACGCCCTCGGTTGGGACGAACTCGGCCGGACGGACCCGCTGATCGGCGACCTGCAGACGGCCAGGCCGGGCCTGCGTCCACCGCTGTTCTACTCCGCCTACGATGCAGCGGCCTGGGCGGTGCTGTCGGCTCGCCGACCCCATCGGCCGATGGCCGCCCTGCGCGACCGGCTGGCGGCCGCCCATGGCAACATCTTCGAGCTGGACGGGCGGCAACTGGCGGCCTTTCCCACGCCGGCGCAGCTGCTGGGGGTAGCTGAGTTTGCCGGCCTGCCACAGCTGAAACTGAACCGGCTGCACGGCGTCGCCCGGGCCGCACTGGACGGCCACCTGGACACGGCCGGGTTGCGGGCACTGCCGCCAGCCGAGGCAACAGCCCGGCTGCGGACGCTGACTGGCATCGGGCCGTTCTATGCCGAGCTGATCATCGTCCGCGCCCTCGGCCACACCGACGTGGCGCCGAGCAACGAGCGCAGCGTGCTCGCGGTTGCCGGTGAGTTGCTGCAACGCGCCGGCCCGCTGCACCAGGCGCAGTTCGACGAACTCGTGGCTGGCTGGCGGCCCTGGCGCACCTGGGCCGCCGTGGCGCTGCGGGCGGCCGGGCCGGCGGTGGTGCAGCGCCACCGCAGCGAACGGTTGGCTCAGGCCGGCACGTTGACGCCGGTGGGGTCGACCGTGCTGCCCTCGTCGCTGCCGGCGGTTTCGAACAGCGGTGTCACGAAGGCCGCGATCGCGCCGCCGATCAGCGGGGCGAGGATGAACAGCCAGACGTGTGACATCGGGTGAGTCCCGGCGAACACTGCCGGGCCGAAGGATCGGGCCGGATTCACCGACGTGCCGTCCAACGGAATGCCCACCAGGTGGATCACCGTCAGCACCAGGCCGATCGCCAACCCGGCGAAGCCCGGCGCCGCCGCGCGGCCGGTGACCAGCAGCACCACGAAGACCAGCAAGAAGGTCAGCACGATCTCGAGTACGAAGGCACCGCCACCGCTGATCGTCCTTCCCCAGTCATTGGTGCCGAGCGCGCCGGTCTGATCGGTGACCTTGCCGAAGCTCGAGGTCATCAACTTGAGTCCCGCGCCGCCGAGTACCCCGCCGACGAACTGGGCGATCCAGTAGGCCACCGCCTCGCGCGGGGTGACTCCCTTGCGCAGCAGCACGCCCAGTGTGACGGCCGGGTTGACGTGGCAGCCGGAGACCGGACCGATGGAGTACGCCAGTGCCAGCAGCACCAGGCCGAAGGCCAGCGCAACGCCGAGCGCGTTGATCTTGTCGATGCCGAATACCGCCGAGCCGACGGCGAAGAAAACCAGCAGAAAGGTGCCGAGCAGTTCCGCTGCGGCCTTGCGGGCGATGTCGGTCATCAATGCTCACTTTCCGAGCTACTCGAGGTGCGGACCTAACCAGCCAAGCTACGTCCAGCCCGTGTCCCCGCTCGCGAACGACCCGTAACGTTATGGCCAAGATTGGTCGACCGGGCGTCACACCCATCCGGGGCAATGCCCGGTCTGTTGGTCTGTTCGAGTTCGTCCGAGTTCGTCTCAGTGAAGGCAGGAGCTGGCAGTGGCCGACCGGTTGACGCCGTATCGCACCAAGCGGAACGCCGCCCGGACCCCGGAGCCGGTGCCGGTGCCGGAGGCTGAGCCCACTGAGCCCACTGAGCCCACTGAGCCCACTGAGCCCGTACCGGTCGGCAATTCCTTCGTAGTGCAAGAGCATCATGCCCGAGCGCTGCACTGGGACTTTCGCCTCGAACGCGACGGCGTGCTGGTGTCCTGGGCGGTGCCCAAGGGGTTGCCGCTGGATCCGGCGACCAATCACCTGGCGGTTCAGACCGAGGACCACCCGCTGGACTACGCCGGCTTCGAAGGTGACATCCCGGCCGGCGAGTACGGCGGCGGCTCGGTGAGCCTGTGGGACCGCGGTACGTACGAGTTGGAGAAATGGACCGACCGCGAGGTCAAGGTGGTGCTGGCCGGCCAGCGGGTGACCGGTCGGTACGTGCTGATCAGGACCGGCGGCAAGAACTGGTTGCTGCACCGGATGGACCCGCCAGCGCCCGGCCGGCAGCCGATGCCCGACCGGCTCACGCCGATGCTGGCCACCCTGGGGGAGTTGCCGGCACCGTCCGATGATGCCGGCTGGGCCTATGAGACCAAGTGGGACGGTGTCCGGGCACTGGCCTTCGTCGACGGGGGCCGATTGCGGCTGATGTCACGCAACGACCTCGACATCACGCCCAGCTACCCGGAACTACGTGCGCTGGCCGAGTCGGCCGGCAGCCGCCAGCTGGTACTGGACGGTGAGATCGTGGCCTTCGACGCGACCGGCCTGCCGAGTTTCGCCAGGCTACAGAAGCGAATGCACGTCACCAAGACGGCGGACGCCCGGCGGCTGAGCCAGTCCGACCCGGCCGTGTACCTGATCTTCGACCTGCTCTACCTGGACGGCAGCCCGACGACCAGCCTGCCCTATACCGAACGTCGCCGGCTGCTCGACGACCTCGCGCTCGCCGGGCCCTCCTGGCAGACGCCGGCGCACTTCGTCGGCGGTGGCGCCGAGGTGTTGGGAGCAACGACCGAACTCGGTCTGGAAGGTGTGGTGGCCAAGCGGTTGGACAGCAGCTACCGGCCCGGGCACCGATCGCCGAACTGGCGAAAGATCAAGAACGTCCGTACTCAGGAGGTCGTGGTCATCGGCTGGAAGCCGGGTAACGGTCGGCGCACCGGCATGATCGGCTCGTTGTTGCTGGCCGTCGGCGACGAGCAGGCGCTGCACTATGCCGGCAAGGTGGGCACCGGCTTCTCCGACGCCACCCTGGCCGACCTGGCGGCGCTGCTGCGGCCGCTGGCCCGCAAGACCGCTCCGCTGGCCGAGCCGGTGCCCGGAGCTGTCGCCGCCGATGCGCGCTGGGTCAGTCCGCGGCTGGTGGGTGAGGTGGCCTTCGCCGAGTGGACCGCCGACGGCCGGCTCCGGCATCCGGTGTGGCGCGGCCTGCGTCCGGACAAGTCCGCCGGTGACGTGGTTCGCGAGAGCTGACAGCGAGGGCAGAAAGCTCACCGGCGACGGGCCTCAAGGCGATCACGCTCGGGCCGATAGGACCTGCAGAACGCGGGGACGACAACCGGTCAAGCGGCCACCATCCTTTCCATTCGACACGTTTCGGCCATATGAGTTGTGATCCGTGTTAGATATATGTACGGTACGCGTTAAGAAGTGGCCCACGGCAGGGCTGGCGATGGAGTGGCTGAGCGCCACGGACTGGAAAGGGGCCACGGATGGCCACGAAGCGGGACACCCGGACGACCCGGTGGGAACGACGAGCGCTCACGACTGCGCTTGGTCTGTCGATGGTCGCCGCCGCGGTGAGCGTCTGCGGGCCCGCCGCCGCCGATCCCGCACCGCATGCCGCGCTGAGCTCGAGCCTGTGGGGCGATCTGAGTGATGACCTGGCGGCACTGGACGGCCACGGTCACAACAGCGCCTCGGCCGACCCCGGCTCGCTCTACACGATCGAGAACGCCATCGGCGCACGCAGCGTGTGGCGCCAGCAGGATGCCAGCGGACAGCAGATCACCGGCCAGGGCGTGACCGTGGCGCTACTGGACTCCGGAACCGCCCAGGTGGCCGGACTCGACGCCCCGGGCAAGCTGAGCTACGGACCGGACCTGTCCGTCGAGAGCAACGGCGTGCTCACCGACCAGGACACCTACGGCCACGGCACCCATCTGGCCGGCATCATCGCCGGCCGGGACAGCGCCGTGCTGAACTCGCGCACCATCGACAAGCTCGACCCGTCCGTCCAGCTCGGTGTCGCGCCCGACGCCAAGCTGCTGTCGATGAAGCTGGCCAACACCGATGGCAGCACCGACGTCAGCCAGGTGATCGCTGCTCTGAACTGGATCACCGAGCACCAGACGGCGCGCGACGGCAGCCAGGTCCGAGTGGTCAACCTGTCCTTCGGCACCGATTCGGTGCAGCCCTACCAGCTCGACCCACTGGCCGCGGCGGCAGAGAACGCCTGGCGACACGGCCTGGTGGTCGTGGTGTCCGGCGGCAACGGCGGCACCGACGCCGGCCGGCTCAGCGACCCCGCCATCGACCCGTACGTGATCGCGGTCGGCGCGGCTGACAGCGATGGCACGGTCAGCGGCTGGAGTTCGCCTGACGTGGCGTCCTTCAGCAGCGGCGGCTCCGACAGCAGGCACGTCGACCTGCTTGCACCGGGCACCTCCATCGTCTCGCTGCGTGACCCCGCCTCCTACGTCGACACCAACCATCCCGAAGGCCGGATCGTCGGTGACACCACCGGTCGACTGTTCCGCGGTAGCGGCACCAGCCAGGCCGCAGCGGTCGTCTCGGGCGCGGTTGCCCTGCTGTTGCAGGCATATCCCGGTCTGACGCCTGATCAGGTCAAGGCCGCGCTGACCCAATCGGCCTCGTCGGTGTCGGACTCGCCGCGTTATGCCGGCGCCGGTGAGCTGAACGTGTCCAGCGCTCTGAACGTCGCCAAGCAACTGGCCACCCCACCCTGCCGCGGGCTGCTGTGCCACCTGGTCAACGGCCTGTTCGGTGTCAATACCAACGTGAGCCAGAGCTTCCCGGTATCTACCGGTCAGGGTTCGATCGAGGCGGCCCGGGCCGGTGACGACCTGGTCGATGCCCAGGGTGTCGCGCTGACCGGCGAGGTGGACGCACAGGGCAACGCCTGGAATCCGAAGGCCTGGTGGGCCAGTGCTTCCAGCCTCAGCTCGTGGAACGGCGGCAGCTGGTTGGGCACGATCTGGACCGGCAATGACTGGGCGCCATCGAACGGGCTGGCCGCGGCTCGCTGGTCGGCCGCTCGCTGGTCGGCGGCCCGCTGGTCGGCCGCTCGCTGGAGTGATGCTGACTGGTCGGCGGCTCGCTGGTCGGCGGCCCGCTGGTCGGCCGCTCGCTGGAGCGCTGCCAGATGGTCCGACGCCGGCTGGGACTAGAGAAGGTGCGCCGCAGCCTCACTGCTGCCCAATGGACGATCGCGCTCAGCTGCACGCTGGGCCTCGGCGCTGTCGCGCTGAGCTTCGGTGCGTCCTCCCCACGGATCCTCGATCTGCACATGCCGCAGGCCGCGATCGTCCTGATCCTGGTGGCGATGTTCCTGATCGCCGAGCTGTTCCTGATGAATGTGGAGTTCCGCCGGCAGGCCTACTCGCTGACGCTGGCCGGCGTCCCGCTGGTGCTCGGCGTGCTGCTGGTACCGCTGCACACGGTGGTCATCGTCCGGCTGGTCGGTGCGCTGATCGCCTTCGTCTATCAGCGGATCGTGCCGGTCAAGATGTTCTACAACGTCGGCGCCTACGCATTCGAGGCGGCGGCCGATGCCTGCCTGGTGTGGTTCATCCTCGGCACCCGGCCAAACCTGGACGGCTGGACGGTCGCGGTCGTGGTGTGCGTGGTCGCCTCGATGGACCAGTTGATGAGCCTGTTGGTGCTGATCCTGATCCGGCTGCACAACGGGCCGCTGAGCAAGGGTGATGTCGGCTCGGTGCTCAGCTCCACCGGCCTGCTGAGCCTGGTCTCCAGCGCCTTCGCGCTGATCGTGCTGCTGCTGTTGCGCGATGGTGTGATCGGCGCGGCACTGGTCATCCTGCTCATCGTGATGGGCACCGCCATCTATCGCAGCCACGCCTCCACCCGGCGCCGGCATCAGGCCCTGGCGCTGATGCACGAGTTCGTCTCCGAGGGTGTCGGCGCGGAATCCCTGGAAGCGCTGGCAGAACAGCTGTTGTCGCGGATCCGTAACCTGCTGCGCGCGGCCACCGTGCAGGTGATGATCGTCGACTCCCGGGCCAACGGCGCCGATCTCGTCGCACCGGACGCGGAATCGGCGATGGCACTGCTGCTGACCATCGGTGAGGACGAGCAGCTGGTGGTCAGCCGCGCCGAGGTGGATCACTCGGACTGGATCGTGGTGCGCGCGCTCGCCCAGGAGGAGCCCACCCTCGCTGCCCGGACCACCAAGGATCGTGGGCTCAAGCGCTGGCTGGCCGACCGGGGCATTCGCGATGCGGTGCTGGTCGCGCTGCCCAAGTCCAGCGGATCGGCCGGAACGCTCACCGTGATGGACCGGCTCGGCGAGACCGCAACCTTCACCGAAGATGACCTGACGCTGCTGCAGACCCTCACCGGTCACCTGGCCATCGCGGTTCGAAGCACCCGGCTGGTCGAGCGGCTCGGCTACGACGCCACCCACGACTCCCTGACCGGGCTGGTGAACCGTTCCCATCTCAGTGACCGGATCCAGCAGGTGCTGGCCGCCGGCGATCGCTCGGTGGCGGTCATGCTGCTGGACCTGGACCGATTCAAAGAGGTCAACGACATCCTCGGCCACGATGTCGGTGATCGGCTGCTCAAGGTGGTCGCCGATCGGCTGCTCGGCTGCGTGCCTGACGACGCCACGGTCGCGCGGCTCGGCGGTGACGAGTTCGCGGTGCTGCTGCCCACCGTCATCGGCGGCACTGACGGGGTCACCGAGTTGGCCGCTACGGTAGCCGAGACCCTGGCCCAGCCGGTGCGGTTCGAGGAGGCGATGCTGACTCCCGAGTGCAGCGTCGGAGTGGCCGTCACCACGGCCGCCTCAGCGCAGATAGACCTGTTGCGTCAAGCCGATACCGCGATGTATGAGGCGAAGGCCAACGATCGGCGGGTGGCGGTCTACGGCCCGGAGATGGATCGGGGACGGATCGAGCGGCTGGCCCTGCTGGCCGATCTGCGGACGGCCCTGAACAGCCATCCCGAGCAGCTGATCATGCATTACCAGCCCAAGATCGACCTGGTCACCGGTGCCGTGATCGGAGTCGAGGCCCTGGTCCGATGGAACCACCCGACGCTGGGTGTGCTCGGGCCGGACCGGTTCGTCCCGCTCGCCGAATCGACCGGGTTGATCGAGGCATTGACGCCGCTGGTGCTCGAGGCGGCGCTGTTGCAGTGCCGCGACGCCGAATCCGACGGCCGGCCGATCAGCGTCGCGGTGAACCTCTCGGCGCGCAACATCAGCGACCCGGAACTGCCGGCCAGGGTGGCGCGCACGCTGGCGCGCACCGGTGTGCCGGCATCGCGGGTGATCCTGGAGATCACCGAGAGCAGTGTGATGGGTGATCCGGCGCAGACGCTGCCGGTGCTGCACCAGCTGCGCGATCTCGGCGTCTGCATCTCGCTGGACGACTTCGGCACCGGCTATTCCAGCCTGTCCTACCTGCAGCGGCTGCCGGTCGGCGAGGTGAAGATCGACCGCTCGTTCGTGATGGGCCTGTCCGGCGAGGATCGGGTGAGTACCCGCGCCCTGATCCAGACCATCATCGGTCTCGGCGCGGCCCTCGGCCTGCGGATCGTGGCCGAGGGCATCGAGGACGAAGCCACCCTCGTCGAGCTGCGCACGATGGGTTGCGATGTCGCGCAGGGTTACCACATCAGCCGTCCGGTGTCTGCGGTCGACCTGAAGGCTTGGCTGCTCCAGCAACCGTGGGAGGGCGCGCCGCGCCTCCGGTTGCTCAGTTCGAGCTGATCTAGCCCCGTTTGATCTGTCGGTGTGATTGGCCGTTCGAGTTGCCCGTTGATTGCCTTGACATTACCGACTAAGCAGCCGCAGACTATAAAAGCGTCCAAAAGGATGTATAGGTAAATTAACACCTACCTCGGTATCTGAAGGAGGTGGAAAATATGGCGATCGTACGGCGAATCAGCCTGGGCTTCGGCCGCAAGCTCGGCCTGGTAGAGCCCCTCAGCGGGCACTACTGGTGGGCTGCTGACAACGAGATCGTGTAGCCAGATCCTGACCGGGCCGGCTCAGCGCCGGTCCGGCCGGGCACCGCATGTGTGACCCACCGAAGCCGAGGTAGCCGCGAGTGGCCAGCCATCCCGAACAGCGGCAACCGCCTGGTCCGCCCGGCGGCGCAGGTCGCACGATCATGGACTACGAGGCCGACCGGCTGGGGTTTCTGGACCGGGTTTCCCGCGAGTACGGCGACATCGTCCGGATCGATGACCGGGCCTGGCTGGTCAACGAGCCCCGGGCGGCGCAGACCATCCTGACCGCGACCGGCCGGGAATTCGCCGGTACCAGGGACTTTCTGCACCAGCGCAGCACCGCCGCCGCCCGCGATGACGCGGTGACCCGGATAGCCGGGCAGCTGACCAGGACGTTGGGCGACTGGACCAGTGGCGCCGGCATGGCGCGCCTGCAGGTGCTGGTCGACCGGGCCGTTCGCGCCCTGCCGGTCGATGACTTCGACCCCACCGAATTCGCCCGCCAGCTCAGCCTGGAACTGGTGAGCGAGGTGTGCTTCGGACCCCGAGCTGCCGACGTGCGCGAGCCCAGCAGGGACCTGCTCGACGCGCTGCTGGCACGGATGAACTCGCCGTGGACGTTGCCGTCCTGGTTGCCCACCCGCAACAACCGCCAGGTCAGGGCCGCCCATGCCGCGCTCAGCGAGCGGTTGGCGGGCCTGGTCGCAGCTCCGGCCGGTTGCGGCAGCAGTTCGATGGTGGCCGCCCTCAGCCGTCCCGACCTGATTCCCGGCGGCCTGGACGCCGCCGCGGTTGCCCGCTGGACCACCAGCCTGCTGCTGCCGGCCCAGGAGCCGCCGGCCGGCGCCCTCGGCTGGACGCTGTACCGGTTGCTCAGCGAACCGGAATGGCTCGCTCGGGCCGAGATAGAGGCGCTGGCCTGTGACCCCGTCACCGCCGACCCGGACTCGGTGCTGGACAACTTTCGCCAGATCTCGGCGGTGGTCTATGAGTCACTGCGGCTACACCCACCCACCTGGCTGATGGTGCGGCAGGCACGGCTGAGCAGTGACGTGCTCGGTTACCGCACCGTGGCCGGCCAGCTGCTCTACGTCAGCCCATGGCTGCTGCACCGCGACCCGCGGCTGTATGACGAGCCGGATCGCTTCGACCCGGACAGGTGGCTGGATCACGATCGCCGGCGCAGCTCGCTCAACGGTTTCTTCAGTTATGGCAGGGGCCCGAACCGCTGTCCCGGCTACGCCATCAACATTGCGTTCACCACCATCGTGGTGGCCGCACTGCTGCGCCAGCGCCAGCTGGTGGATGCCGCCGCCGGCACCATCACGGCCGACACCCGACGCGCGATGCTACCGGCCGGCCTGCGGCTGGTGTTGCCGTTGCGTCAGCCGGTACCCGTACCCCAGCCGGTGCCCGCACGCCAGCCCGCCGACGGACGATGAGTCGAAAGGCCACCATGACCAGCTCCGAAACGACCGCCGGGACCGCGCTCGAGCCGATGTCGGGCGCCGAGTGGGATGCCGCCTACCGGCGCGGCACCTGGGTGTGGGACGAGCCGCCGCCGGCTGAGCTCACCGAGCTGCTGCTGGGTTACCTGCCGCCGCCGGCGACCGTGGTCGACCTGGGCTGCGGGATCGGCACCACCGCCCGGACGGTCGCAGCGCTCGGCTACTCGGTGCACGGCTGCGATGCCTCCGCGGTGGCGATCGAGCTGGCCCGCTCACGTAGCACGGCCGGTGACGGTTGCCGGTTCAGCGTGCTGGACGTGGTGCAGCAGACCGATCAGATCCCGTCGGCGGACCTCGCCATCGACCGGGGCGTGCTGCATACCCGTCCCAGTCCCGCCTCCCGAACCGCTTTCGTGGCTGCGGTTGCCACGGTGTGCGCGCCGGGTGCCTGGTGGCTGCACATCGGCGCAGCTGCCAGCGACGCGGCCGGGTCGACGTCGTTCGTCCGAGGGCCGTCGGCGTTGACCGAGATCGACTTTCGCACGCTCACCGAGCCGTACTTCACCCTTCACGAGCTACGCGATATCCCGTACGGCACCAACCCCGGCGAGACCGATTTCGACGCGCGGATCGCGATGTTGCGGCGTCGGTGAGTCTTGCGGCACCGCGGACCCGGTGCCGATGGGTTACAGCGGCAACAGTTCGCTGACCTTCCAGAGGCCGCCTTGCTTCACCGCGGTCACGTCCAGCTGGGCCGCCGAGGTGCTGCTCTGCTTGTCGCTGGCCCTGGTCGAGGACTGATCGAGAAACACCAGCAGTTGCGCGGTGTTTCCGTGCAGCGAGGTCACGCCGGCGCTCACCACCTTGGCGGCCAGGGTCAGCTTCTCGCCCGGCGCCTTCTGCTGCAACGCGCTGAACAGGGTCCGGTACTGCCCGGCCGCAGCACCGGTGAGCAACTGGTCGGCCGCCTGCTGGGTCGCCGACGGGTTGGCGTACTGGTAGCTCAGCACCTTGTTCAGTGCGGTGCTGACCTGTCCGATCACCTCCGAGGTGGTTGCGGAATCTGACAGCGCGGTGTTCTTCGCCGAACTCTGGGATCGCACCGAATGCTGGCGAAACTCGAACGCGACACCGACCCCCAAGAACACCACCGCCACCAGGACCAACGCGAGGACCGGCCAGAGCCGGCGGCCACGATCGCCGGCCGGTTCGACCGGTGGGGCCGGCTCGTGAGCGGGGAGGGCAGGCGCCTGCTGAGCTGTGCCGGTTGCCTCGGGCTCGTCTGCGATGGTGCTCAGCTCCGCATCCTGCTCGGTGGTCATGACAGGCTCACCGGGACCTGTGCCAGATCGCTGATCTTCCAGGTGTCCGACACCCGGGTCATGGTGGCGCTGAACCGGTTGCGTTTGGTGGTTGCCGTACCCCCGGACGGGGTCACGCTCACCTCGACCGAGGCGATCACGTTCGCGGTGCCGGCCCGGTCGTCCAACTGGGTGACCGCCGCGTCGATCACCTTGCCGGTGGTAACGGTCTTGGCATCGGCGATGGACTTCTTGTCGGCGGCGCTCACCTGCGAGATCTGGTCGTGCAGGGTGCCGGTCGAGGCAGCCAACCAGCTCTGCAGGCCGGCGTCCACCTGGGCGTAGTTGAGGGTGTTGAGCACCACGATGTCTTGCCGGGCGGTGAGCGCGACGTTGTCACGAGCCTGGGCGAAGTGCAGCGAGCCGTCGTGATCGGCATGCCACCACGACCCGAACGCGATCGCAGCGAAGACCACCGCGGCCAGCGCGAGGACGGAGCAGCCCAGCAACAGCGGGGCCGGGCGGCGCGGCCGGACGCCGGACTGCTCAGGTGGCGTGCCGTCCGGCGTGGTCTCGGTTTCGGTCACTGCTGCGGTCCCATCAGCTACCGCCGCCCAGTAGGCCGGCCAGGGTGTTCGGCGCAGCCGGCGTGGTGTCGGGCCTGATCAGGTTGCCTGCCCAGGACTGATCGCTGGTCAACGCCGGTGCGTTCTGCGATCCACGTACGTCGGTGCCGCTGCTCGGCGACGCCAGGCAGCCGGCGGAGGTGTTGAGGGGCTGGCCGGGGGACAGGTCAGCGGCGGTGCGGCGCACCGTGCCACGGTAGCCCGAGGTGCAGGGCAACGGGTCGAAGAAGGTCACCGACAGGCCGACGTTGACTCCCTTGGCCGTCACCACCGACGACCCGACGCTGACCGCGGCCGGCAGCTTCACCAGCAACTCCCGGACGCCGTCGGTGTTGCCGAGAAAGACCTGTGAGGTGGTCAGCAGGTTCGAGATCAGCACGCTGGCCGAGGTGCCGACGTCGGTGATCAGTCCACTGAACTGCTCGGCTGCGGGCGTGGCGGCCGAGATCAGCCTGCGCAGATCGGGGTCCGAGCTGCGTAGCTGGCCGGCCAGCAGGGCCAGGTTGGCACTGAAGGACTTGATGCTGGCCGACTCCTGTTGCTGGGTCGCCAGCACCGTCGAGGAGGCGTCGATCAGCTGCGAGGCCTGGGGAAAGTTCAGGTCGGCGGCCTGGAACAGCTGGCCGGACGAGTCCAACAGCACCTGCAGGCTCTGCCCGGAGTCCCGCACCGCGGTGCTGAGCTCATCGACCACGGTGTTCAGCGCGGTGGTGGGAATCGACCGGGACAGCGTGTCGACGTTGTACAGCAACTGATCCACCGGTGGCGGAATGGTGGTGACGCTACGGGGGATGACCGATCCGTCGCGAAGGTAGGGCCCACTGTCTGAGTCCGGTCGCAGATCCACGTACTGCTCGCCGATCGCTGACCGGTCGGCCACCACCGCCTTCAACCCGGCCGGGATGTGCCGGCCAGAGGTGATGTGCAGCTGGGCGGTCACCCCGGTGGCAGACAGCTCCAAGCTGCCGACCCGGCCGACCGTGACACCCCGATAGGTCACCTCGGCGTTGCAGAAGATGCCGCCGGAATCTGCCAACTCGAGCTGGACGGTGTAGCCGGAGCCGCCGAACAGTCGCAGCAGGCCGACATAGCGGACCGAGACATAGCTGATCCCGACCAGGGCGATCACCACGAAGGCGGTGATCTGGAGCCGGATGCGCCGGGTGATCATCAGTGACCGCCCCCGCTGGGGCTACCGGTGGCGCTGGCGCCCGCGGAGCTGCTCGGGGTACCGGTGCCGGCGTCCGATCCGGACGGGCCGGGGCTGCCCGAGCCGCCGGCCGTCGAACCGGGCGCGGACGGGCCGGCCGTGCCCGAACCGGACCCGGACGGCGTCGCGCCGGTCGAAGCGGTCGGGGGCGCGGAGGTGATCGATGAGCTGCTCACGCCGGCGGCAACCGAGCTGGTCGAGGGCAGCAGCGTCGGTGGCGGCGGGATGGCAGCCGGGGTGTTGCTGGCCGAGGTGGCACGTTTCGTGCCCGGGGCGATGCCGGGCCAGTTCTGGGCGTTCACGATCGTGCCGCCCGGGGTGTTGAGGTTGGTTGTGATGAAAGCGTTCAGGTAGTCACCCTTGATCGCATTGAACGCACCGGCATCCGGGAAGGGATAGGTGAGCAGCACCTGCAGCGACTGGGGCAACGCCGAGCCGGCATCGGCAAGGTTTTGCAGGATCGGACGCAGCTGCCGCAGATCGGCGACGATGTCGGCCTGGCTGGCGTCCAGGGTGCTGATCGTGACCCCGGACAGTTGATCGAGAGCGTGCAGCATCGCCACCAGCTGGGTGCGCTGGTCGGCCAGCACCTTCAATCCCGGTGAGAAGTTGGTCAGCACGTTGCTGATCTTGGCGTTGTTCGCGGCGAGCGTCTTGGACAGCCGGTCCAGGCCGTCCAGGGCCTGGGTGATCGAGCTGCGATGGGCGTTGAGCTGGGTGATTACCTTGTCGGCGCTGGTCAGGAACGCCCGGATGTCGGTCTCATTGCCGGCGGCGGCCTTGTTCAGCTCGGTGGTGATGTCGTGCAGCTGACCCACACCACCACCGTTGAGCAGCAGCGACAGGGCACCGAACACCTGCTCGAGCTGGACGCCCTGTGAGGTGGCGTCATCGCCGATCCGGGCGCCGTTGGCCAGCGTCCCGGCCGGCGCCTGGCCGGTCGGCGCCGCCAGGTCGACGTACTTCTCGCCGAGCAGGCTGGTCTGCTGGATGCTGGCGGTCGCGTTGGCCGGCAGCTGCACATCGCCGTTGATCTTCATCGTGACGTCGGCGAGCTTTCCGTTCGGCTCCAGGGAGATCTTGATGACCCGGCCGACCGCGACGTTGTTGACCTTGACCCCGGACTGCGGAACCAGGTCCAGGACGTCGCTGAATTCAGCGGTGACCTCGATCGGGTGGCTGCCCAGCGCCGCACCGCCGGGTAGCGGCAGGTTGTACACGCCACGGAACCCGCCGGAGCCGCAGCCGGCCAGCAGCAGGCAACCGATGGTGGCCGAGGCGAGCATCGCAGCCCGCCTCATCGGGAACCAGCTCCGGTCGTGCTCGGCAGTAACAGCGGAGGTGAGCCGGCACTGTTCGGAGCGGGGCTGTTGGCAGTGTTCGAGTTCGGGGCGCCCCAGTTGTCCAGCTCGTTGAGGTCGGCCCGGCCGTTGAGCGTGTTGTGCGCCGGGTCGTAGGCGTTGAGCAGGTTCTGTACGGCCAGCGGG
This sequence comes from Jatrophihabitans sp., assembly GCA_050999655.1. Lineage (GTDB taxonomy): Bacteria > Actinomycetota > Actinomycetes > Mycobacteriales > Jatrophihabitantaceae > Jatrophihabitans_A. Next base: position 9,737 of record JBPCPA010000165.1, on the reverse strand, counting down.
GCGGACTTGAGCACCTGCTGCAGCGATTGGCGTTGCTTGGCAAGCAACTGCGAGGTCGCCGACAGCTTGTCCACGTTGGACTTGATCCGCGACCGGTTCGCACTGATGAACTGGCTGACCGAGTTCAGTGCGGTGCCGAGTTGGTTGAGGGCGGCGGCGAAACTCTGCCGGTCATCGGCCAGCAACTGGCTCACCGATGCCAGTTGCTGGTTGACCTGCTGCACACCGGAGTTGTTCTTGGCCAGCATCGTCGTGAAGTTCTTCAGGTTGTCGATGGTGTCGAACAGGTTGTCCTTGGAGTCGGCGAAGACACTGGTGGCCTTACTCAGCTGGGTCAGTGTGTCATGGAGCGCCGTGCCGTTGCCGGCGAGGTTGGCAGCACCCGTGGTGAGCAGGTTCGACAGCGCGCCGGTGGAGTTGGCGCCCTGCGGGCCGAGCGCGGTGGCCAGCTGGTTGATGCTGTTGTAGAGCTGGTCGAGTTCGACCGGAGTAGCCGTCCGATCGAGCGGGATGGTGGTGCCACCGGTCAGCTTGGGACCGCCGGTGTAGAGGCCGGTGAGCTGCACGTAGCGATCGCTCACCAGGCTTGGCGACAGGATCACCGCGCCGGTGCTCGCGGCGGCCCGCACCCCGTGGTTGAGATGCATCGAGACCCGCACCTGGCTGCCCTGCGGGCTCACCGAATCCACCTTGCCGACGCCGACGCCGAGCATCCGGACGTCCGAACCGGGGTAGACCCCGACGGTGGAGCTGAACAGCGCGGCGAAGCGGACCGACGGCCGGCGGCTGAGCTGCCACCAGCCGGCCAGCGCCAGGATCACCAGGAGCACCAGTAGCGCTGCCACCATCCGGTATGCGCGCCGGTCGGCGCGGGCGTCCGGCTCGATACTGCTCACTTGGCACCCCCGGCAGCTTTCGGCGCGCAGTTGCGGGCCACGCTGGATTTCAGCACCGGATTGTTCTGGGCGTCGAACAGCCCGCACAGATAGACATCCAACCAGCGGCCGTTGCCCAGGGCGTTGTCCAGCAACCCGTAGTAGGGCCCGGCGAGTCGCAGGGCGTTGTCGAGATTGTTCTGGTTCTGCTGCAGTACCGAGGTCACCGTGTCCAGCTGCGCCAGCGCCGGGGCCAGCGTCCTGGTGTTGTCAGCGACCAGGCCGGACAGCTGGGTGCTCAGCTGGCGGGTGCCGGTGAGCAGATCGGTGATCGCGTCGCGTCGTTGCTGGAGCTCGGTGAGCAGCAGGTTGCCGTCGTTGATCAGCGCCTGGAACTGGCCGTTTCGATCCGACAGGGTCTGGGTGATCTGCTTGGTATTGCTGAGCAAGGTGGTCAGCTGCGTGTCCCGCGAGGCGATCGTCCTGGACAGCGCCGACAGCCCCTGCAGCATCGACCGGACGCTGGCCGGGCTGTTCTTGAACGTGTCGCTGATGGTCTGAAAGCTCTGGGCCAGCTGCTTGGTGTCGATCTGGGAGACGGTGTTGCCCAGGCCCTCGAACGCCTGCGTCACGTCGTAGGGCGAGCTGGTGCGGTTGAGCGGAATGGCGGTACCTGCCTTCAACCGGCTACTGCCCTGCGGATCGATCGACAGGTATTTCTGCCCGAGCAGTGTCTTGATCTTGATCGCGGCGGTGCTCTGATCGCCGAGCCAGGTGCTCTTGACCCGGAACCGCACCAAGACGTGGGTGCCCTGCAGGCCGATCGAGCGGACGCTGCCGACCTTGACCCCGGCGACCCGGACCTCGTTGCCCGCCTGCAGGCCGGCGGCCTCGCTGAAGTCGGCGCTGTAGGTGGTGCCACCGCCGATCACCGGCAGATCCTGGGAGTAGAAGGTGCCCAGGAACACCAAGGCGATCGCGACCAGGCCGACCATCGCAACCGTGATCGGATTGCGCTCGCCGAACGATTTCATCCGCGGCATCTGGCCTCCACTGGTTGCACCCCGACGCCGCCGTAGTAGCCACTGGGCACCGGAATTCGGCCGGTCACCGAGCACAGGTAGAAGTTCAACCACGAACCGTAGGAGGCGAGCTTGCCGATCGCGTTCAGCTTGACCGGCAGGTTCTGCAGGAACTGGTTCAGTGCCGGGCTCTGGTCGGCGAGGTTGCCCGACAGCGCGCCGAGCGAGTCGATCGCCTGCTGCAGCGGCTGGCGCCCCTGCTGCAGTAGGCCGCTGACGCTGCCGGTCAGGCCGGCGATCCCGGTGATCGCGCTGCCGATGGCGCCCCGGTCGGCCGACAGACCCGACACCAACTGCTGCAGGGTCACCACCATGGTCGAGAGCTGGTCACCGTGGCTGTTCACCGTGCCGAGCACCGAGTTCAGGTTGTCGATGACCTCGCCGATCACCTGGTCCTTGCCCGCCAGCGTCGAGGTCAGGGTGGCGGTCTGGTTCAGCAGGTTGTCGATGGTGGATCCCTCGCCCTGAAAGACCTGGATCACCTCGTAGGACAGCTGGTTCACCTGCTCGGGGTCCAGTGCCTGGAACAATGGCTGGAACCCGTTGAACAGGGTGGTCAGATCCAGTGCCGGCTGGGTCCGGTCCAGGCCGATGGTCGAGCCGGTCGCAAGCTGGCTGGCCGGGGAACCCGCACCCTGGTCCAGCGCGATATACCGCTGGCCGACCAGGTTGCGATAGCGGATGGCGGCGGTGACCGTGCTGGCCAACGTCACGTCGGAGTCCACCGAGAAGTGCACCTTGGCGATCCGCCGGTCGGTGACACTGATCGAACTCACCTGGCCGATCCGGACGCCGGCCATCCGGACGTCGTCGCCAGGGTTCAGCGAGGTGACATCGGTGAATTCCGCGACGAAGCGGTGGCCACCGCCACTGCCATTGGCGATGCTGACGGCGAGCACCGCCGTGGCCAGCACCGTGACCAGGATGAAGATGGCGCTCTTGATCAGCGGCGGTCCGAGGCCCCTCATTTGATCGTCACCACCGTTCCCCGCAGGACCGGGCCGAGCAGCAGGCTGCTCCAGGCCGGGAACGAGCTGGGCAGGATTGCCATGGTCGGAGCGACCAGTTCGGCGATGAGCTGGTTCTCCTGGGGTGAGTTGGCGGTGCCGAGGCCGGCCCGGCCGGCCGGCGTCGCGGCCGCGAAGGCCGGGTTCTGCGTGAGGCCGGCGGTTGCCGCCGATGCCAGCGCCGTATTGCTCAGACCACCGCCGGCCGGTACGTAGGGGCAGCGCGGGCCGGAATCATCAGTGAATGCCGGCGCATCCCTGCCCGCGACGTACTTGCCCAGCGATGGCACCACGGTCATCACCACGTGCGCCCCGGGCTGAGCCGAGCCCACCCCGAGTGCCTTGTTGGCCACCGGGATGAAGTTGGTCAGCGCCTTGGTCAGGCATGGGAACTCCGAGGAGTATCGCGCCAACACCCGCAGCGTCGGCAGGCTGTCACCGGACAACCCGATCAGGTTCGCGGAGTTGGTGTTGACGAAGCCGTCCAGATCGTTGGCCGCGCTGGTCACGGTGGCGAAGAGGTCGCTCACCTGCTGGCGCTGGGCGTAGATGGTCTTGCTGGTGACGGTGAGATCGTTGAGCGCGCTCAGCAGGCTTGGCGCTGCGGAGTCGTAGGTGCTGGCCACCGAGGTGAGCGCATCCAGATCCGAACTCAGCACTCCGATCCTGGGGTCGAGTTTCTTGAGGTAGTCGGCCATCGAGGTGAAGGTCTGCCCGAGCTGCGCGCCACGGTCTCGCAGGCCTTGCGACAGCTGACCCAGCAGGATGGCCAGCTTGTCCGGTTGGATCGCCTGCAGTACCGGCAGCAGGTGCTGGAACACCTGCTGCAGTTCGACGGCGTCGGCGGACTGGTCCTGCACGATCACGTCGCCGGAGTGCAGGGTCTTGCCGGACGGGCTCGCCGGCATGATCAGGCTGACGTACCGCTCGCCGAACAGGGTCTTGGGCAGCAGTTGCGCCGAGGAGTTGGTAGGTATCAACCTCGCCTTGGACGGGGTGATCGCGAGTTCGATCCGGGCGCCGTTGCCATCGGTGCTGAGCTTGGCCACCCGACCCACCAGCACGCCGCGAACCTTGACGTCCGAGCCCTTCTGCAACTCGCTGCCAATCGTGTCGGTACGCAGGGCAACGTTGACCGAGGAGGAGAAATCCTTGTTGAACACCATCACCGACAGAGTGATCAGCCCAACCACGATCAGCAGGTAGACCAGCCCGGCGAGCGCTTCCCTGGCCCTGAGCGAGATCATCCGGCGATCCGGACGGTAGTGGTCGCGCCCCAGAGCGCCAGCGACAGGAAGAAGTCGAAGACGCTGACCGACACGATCGCCAGCCGCACCGCCTTACCCACCGCCAGCCCCACCCCGGCTGGGCCGCCGGAGGCCCGGTAGCCGTAGTAGCAGTGGATCAGGATCACGATGACCGAGAAGGCCAGCACCTTCACGAAGGACAGCACCACGTCGCCGGGCGGCAGGAACAGGAAGAAGTAGTGATCGTAGGTGCCGGCGGACTGGCCGTAGAAGTAGACCGTCACCATGCGCGAACCCAGGTAGGAGGTGAGCAGGCCGATCACGTACAGCGGGATCACCGCGATGAAACCGGCAATCATCCGGCAGGTGACCAGGTAGGGCAGGCTGCGTACCCCCATCACCTCGAGGGCGTCGATCTCCTCCGAGATCCGCATCGCGCCGAGCTGAGCGGTGAACCCGGAGCCGACCGTCGCCGACAGCGCCAGGCCGGCGACCAGCGGCGCGATCTCGCGGGTGTTGAAGTAGGCCGAGATGAAACCGTTCAGCGCCGACGTCCCGATCTGGTTCAACGCGGCGTAGCCCTGCATGCCCACCACGGTGCCGGTGAACAGGCTCATCCCGACCATCACGCCGATGGTGCCGCCGATGACGGCCAGCGCACCGGAGCCGAAGCTGACCTCGGCCAGCAGTCGCACGATGTCGCGCGGATAGCGCCGAATCGCCCGCGGAATCCAGCCGATTGCCTTGATGTGAAAGATCAGCTGGTTGCCCAGACCCGCCAGCGCGTCCACCGGGCGGTTCAGCACCTGGTTGCCCAGCCTCGGTCCGGGCAGGTCGGCTCGATCGGTCATCGGATCAGGCCCCCTTGCCGGGGACGAGTTGCAGGTACAGGGTGGTGATCACCACGTTGACCGAGAACAGCAGCAGGAACGTGATCACCACCGACTGGTTGACCGCGTCCCCGACTCCCTTGGGGCCGGCCGCCGGATGCAACCCCCGGTAGGCCGCCACCACGCCGGCGATGAATCCGAAGATCACCGCCTTGAGCTCTCCCACCCACAGATCCGACAGCTGGGCCAGGGCCGAGAAGCTGGACAGGTACGCGCCCGGCGTGCCGCCCTGCATGATCACATTGAAGAAGTAGCCGCCGAGCACGCCGACCACCGACACCAGTCCGTTGAGCAACAGCGCCACCAACATCGCCGCCAGCACCCGGGGCACCACCAGCCGCTGGATGGGGGAGACGCCGAGCACCGCCATCGCGTCGATCTCTTCGCGGATGGTGCGCGCGCCCAGGTCGGCGCAGATCGCCGATCCGCCGGCACCGGCGATGATCAGGGCGGTGACGATCGGGCTTGCCTGCTGGATCACCGCCAGCACACTGGCCGCGCCGGTGAAGGATTGGGCGCCGATCTGCAGGGTGAGCGAACCGAGTTGCAGGGCGATGACCGCACCGAACGGGATCGCCACCAGCGCTGCCGGCAGCATCGATACGCTGGCTACGAACCAGAACTGCTCGATCAGCTCGCGCACCTGAAACGGCCGGCGGAAGGTCAGCCGGACCACGTCCAGGGCCAGGGCGAACAGCCTGCCAACTTCGGCCAGCGCCCGGGCCGGACCGGACGGCTTCTTCTCGAACGTCAGCTCCACCGGTTCGGTCGGCGCCGGCGGCGGCTGGTGGAGCAGTTCCTGCAGGCTCACCGGGCCCCCGCCTCCTGGATGGCGCGCTGGGTGGCCACCGGCAGCTCGTGCAGCCCGCTCAGCACCCGCTGCAGGCGGCGGAGCTCGCCCTGCCGGCGGGGCAGGCCGGCAGTCGGCTGCAGCTGCGCGACGATCCCGCGCACATCGTCCAGCGGCGGCCCCTCGCGGTCGTCCGCGAGTTGCTGCTCCCTGGCCATGGTCGCGGCGTCCTTCTCCTCCGACATGCCGATCGGACCATGCCTGCGACCGTTGAGAAACTGCTCGACCACCGGTTCGTCGCTGGTCAGCATCACCTCCCGGGGCCCGAACATCACCAGTTCCCGCCGAAACAGCATGCCCAGGTTGTCGGGCAGCGTCCGCGCAAGGTTGATGTTGTGGGTCACCACCAGGATCGTGGCGTCGGTCTGGGCATTGAGGTCGATCAGCAGCTGGGCCAGCAGGGCGGTGCGCACCGGGTCCAGCCCGCTGTCCGGTTCGTCGCACAGGATGATCTGCGGATCGAGGACCAGGGCCCGGGCCAGGCCGGCGCGCTTGCGCATGCCGCCGGAGATCTCGCCGGGCAACTTGGTTGCCGCGCCGTCCAGGCCGACCATGTCCATCTTCTCGGCCACGATCCGCCTGATCTCGGACTCGGTCTTCTTGGTGTGCTCGCGGAGCGGGAACGCGATGTTGTCGAACAGGTTTATCGAGCCGAACAGCGCGCCGTCCTGGAACAGCACGCCGAACATCTTGCGGACCTCGTACAGATCGTGCTCGGAGCAGGAGACGATGTCGGTGCCGTCGATCGTGCAGCTGCCGCGCTCGGGTTTGAGCAGTCCGATCATGGACTTCAGGAAGACCGACTTGCCGGTACCCGAGGGGCCAAGCAATGCGCTTATCTCGCCGGCCGGCAACCTCAGGCTGACGTCGCGCCAGATGTTCTGCCTACCAAAGGATTTGGTGAGTCCTTCGACGACGGCTTCGACACCCATCGCAGCTCCCTAAACGGACACGTGGTGTCCGTCAATATGAACGTGCCAATTAGCAGAATGTGAGCACGCGGAGTTGTCGGACCACATCCTGCTGGTCGCGTGTTCGAGCGCAGAGCCTAGGCAAGGGCCATCCGCCCGCACAAGCAATTCGATGGTAATCTTGCCGAAATAACGTGAAACACACGCGATCTTGTGACGTAGCTTCCAAGTTCACTCGGGTTGTACGGTGAGTCTCCCCCCAGATGGCTGCTATTGCCCGGTCGGTACCGCGCCTGGTAGGCCGGAGCTACCGTGGCCGAGGCGCTACGCTGCTCGCGGAAACCGGCTATACCCGACATACCGACGACATTAGAACCTCACAAGCTTTGTGTGGCGCCGTTTCACAAAATTATTGAGGACACATGAAAACCGGACCGAGTCAGTTCGCTGAGATCGACTGGCCTCAGCTGCCCAGGCGGTGGCGCGAGACGCTGGTGCCGGCCGCGCTGCCCGGGCTGTCCCGGGAGATCGTCGCGGTGATCCGCCAGCAGATCCCGGAGTATCGACGCTCGTTGGACGGTCCGTACGGCAAGGCAACCCGCCGTGGCGTCGAGGAGGCGCTGACCGTGTTCGTCGATCAGGTGACCCGCAGCGGTGCCTTGTCGCCGGCACATCTCGAACTGTTCCGCGGGCTGGGCCGGGGCGAGGCCATGGAGGGACGCAGCCATGACGCGCTGCAGTCGGCCTACCGGATCGGTTCCAAGCTGGCCTGGCGTCGGATCATAAGCATCAACGATGTCGAGCCGCTGCCGCCCGACACGGTGGCCCGCCTCGCCGCGGCGGTCTTCGGTTTCGTCGACCATCTGGCTGCGGTGTCGGCCGCCGGGTTCTCCGAAGCGCAGTTGCAGGGCGCCGAACTCGACACCCGGCGGCGCAACAGGTTGTTGCAGCTGCTACTCGACCAGCCGGCCAGCCCGAGCGCGGCCATCACCGAGCTGTCCGACCGGCTGAACTGGCCGTTGCCCGACGAGGTGGTGCTGATCGACGTCATCGAATCGGCGGACCTGGACGATCGTGCCCTGGCGGAGCTGGCTCGCCTGATCTTCGGGCCCGCCGCCCTCGGTGGCCGCGTGTCGGCCGGCTCGGTGCTGCTGGTACCAGGTCCGATGGATGAGGCCGGCTGGGTCCGGCTGGCCGGCGCGAAGTCGGCGCCCCGGCTGTGTGTCGGCTGCCCGGTTCCACTGGCGCAGGCGCCGGCTTCGCTGCGCTGGGCACAACTGGCTGCCCGGCTGACCGACACCGGCGTGCTGCGCGACGGCACCCAGATGATCTTCAGCTCAGAACACCTGCCCCTGCTCCTGCTGCATTCCGAGCGTGCCCTGCACGATCAGCTGGTCCGGCGCAGGCTGGGCCCGTTGTTGGCGCTGAGCCAGGCGAAGCGGCTGAAATTCGCCCGGCTGCTGTCCACCTGGCTGGAACTCGGCTGCACGCAGGGCGAGCTGGCCGGCATCCTGCAGGTGCATCGGCAGACCGTGCACTACCAGGTCGGTCGACTCCAGGCGATGTTCGGCGAGCAGTTGCACGATCGCACCGCCCGAGTGGAGCTCCTGCTCGCATTGCGGGCCGCACTACCGGAGTGGGAGCAGGCAGAAAGCTGAGTTGCCGTATGAGCTGGACGTCTCGCCTCCCGCATGTATTCATACATATCGACGAGTACGCCGAATGGTTTTCATACCGACAATCAAAATATGCGCACGCCCGGGCACCAGAAAGGCAGCGGCCAGCGTTGTTGATAACAGGTGATGGTCGCTTTTCCATTTGGCCGACATCAACGCGAATGGCCAGCAGATCGGGCCACGGCTCAGCTATCTTGCAATTATCGCCCGGGTCGCAAATGATTTTCACGGCAACCGCTGCGGCCGGCGTTCAGCCCTGGTGTGGACGGGGAAAGGAGAAGGACCCGACGACAGAAGGGCCGGCGGCGGCGGACAGCCAGGGAGCGCCCCGATCGCCGCGGCCCAGCCGCTCAGCTTCCACCGCCTACCGGTGGCTTGCGGACGGTCTGCCTATTGCCCGGACCGGCGTTGTTGTGCAAGGTGCAGGCAGCGCACATCGTCTCATTACCGGACTTGTCCTACCGAGGGCCGCCGACGTCGGAGAATAATCGCCTCATGGCTACCTGTCGCACTGGTTCGGCACCCGGGGACGGCCCCGCCGGGCACGTCCGCGGCCAGCCTCGGGCTGCTAGATGAGCGTCCTGTCGTCATCGAGCACCACCGAGGTCCAGGTGGTGCCGGTCGAGTTGGCCGACGTCATGCGGCCGTTGTTGGCCCAGCTGACCGCCGAGATCGCCAGCGAGATCAGTAGTCAGATCGTCGAGTACGGCCGAGTACCGGACGAGAGCTACCTGGAGGTCACCCGGTCCGGGGTGTCGCAGGCCATCACCTACTTCGTGGATCACATCGCCGACCCGTCGGTGTCGCGCGAGGAGGTCGACGAGTGCTTCCGCAGGATCGGCCGGGGCGAGGCCTTCGCCGGTCGCAGTCTCGATGCGTTGCGCTCGGCCTACCAGATCGCGGCGCGGATCGCCTGGAAAAGCCTGCACGTGCTCGCCCTGGAACACGGCCTGCCCTCGAGCATTCTCGGCGAACTCGGCGACGCGATGTTCGACTTCATGAACGAGCTCACCGAGCAGTCGGTGATGGGCTTTCAGGAAGCACAGAACCAGCTGTCCGATGCCGCCTACCAGTGGCGGGAGCGGTTGCTGGAGTTGATCCTGACCTCGGCGACCAGCACGCCACGCGAGATCAGCCAGCTCGCGGCGACCGGAAACTGGACGGTGCCCCGGGAGTTGGTGATGATCGCCGTCGAGCGC
>JBPCPA010000128.1:0-5135 GCA_050999655.1 Jatrophihabitans sp. | reverse complement strand
CTGCACGAGTCACGGATCCTGCGGCCGGGCACCGACGTCACGATCGCGGCGTACGGGCCGATGGTGAAGGTCGCCCTCGACGCCGCCACCGCGGCCCAGGAGGACGGCCGGCAGCTCGAGGTGATCGACCTGCGCTCGCTGTCGCCGATCGACACCGACACCGTGGTGAAGTCGGTGACCAAGACCGGCCGGCTGGTCGTGGTGCACGAGGCGTCGGTCAACCTCGGGATGGGTGCCGAGATCGCCGCCCGGGTTCAGGAGCGGGCGTTCTACTCCCTGGAGGCGCCGGTGCTGCGGGTGGGCGGGTTCGACACCCCCTACCCGCCCAGCCGGATCGAGGAGGAGTGGTTGCCCGATGTCGACCGCATCCTCGATGCCGTCGACCGCACCCTGACCTACTGATTTCGGAGAACAGACTGTGGCAGAACTCAAGCAATTCAAGCTCCCGGACGTGGGCGAGGGCCTGACCGAGGCCGACATCCTGCGTTGGGACGTCAAGGTCGGCGACACGGTCGCGGTGAACCAGGTGCTGGTCGAGGTCGAGACCGCCAAGGCGGCTGTCGAGTTGCCCTCGCCCTATGCCGGAGTGGTGCACGAGATCCACTTCGAGGAGGGGGTGACCGTCGACGTCGGCCAGCCCATCGTGACGCTGCGGGTCGGCGACGGTGAGCTGGCTACCCCGACCGGCCCGGCCGTCGCGACGGCCGGCAGCGGTGGTGGCGTGGTCGGCGGTGCCGGCGAGGACCTCATTCCCAGCCCGCCGATGCAGGCCGCCGACACTGCACCGACCGACGGCCAGCCGGCACCGGCTGAGCGCCAGGCGGTGCTGGTCGGCTACGGCGTCTCCGGCGAGCGGGCCCGCCGCCGCAAGCGACTGCAACCGTCCGACGCGCTGCCCGCGCCGAGCGCCAACCCGGCCTTCGAGGTCACTGCGGCCACCGCCGCGGCGACCGCCGAGGACGACCGGTCGGTGCTGGCCAAGCCGCCGGTGCGCAAGCTGGCCAAGTCCCTCGGCGTGGATCTCACGTCGGTGGTGGCGACCGGTCCGAACGGGACGATCTCGCGCGAGGACGTCCACCAGGCGGCCACCGCGCCGGTCGCCGCGGTCACCGGCTCCAGCCGGGCGTCTGAGACCAGGATCGCCATCAAGGGCGTGCGCAAGCACACCGCCGCGGCCATGGTGGCCTCGGCCTTCACCGCCCCGCACGTCACCGAGTTCATCACCGTCGACGTCAGCCAGACCATGGAGCTGCGCACCCGGATCGGCGCGCGTCCGGAGTTTCGCGACGTCAAGGTGTCGCCGCTGCTGTTCGTGGCCCGCGCGGTGCTGTGGGCGGCCGGGCGCACGCCGATCATCAACTCGACCTGGGACGAGGCCGCCGGCGAGATCGTGATCAAGCACTATGTGAACCTGGGCATCGCCGCGGCCACCGACCGCGGCCTGATCGTGCCCAACATCAAGGGTGCCGATCAGCTCTCACTGCGCGAGCTGGCCGGCGCGTTGGGCGCGCTGACCGACACCGCCCGGACCGGCAAGACCCCGCCGGCCGACATGAGCGGCGGGACGTTCACCATCACCAACGTCGGCGTGTTCGGAGTGGACACCGGCACCCCGATCCTGAATCCGGGCGAGGCGGCGATCCTGGCCTTCGGCGCGATCCGCCGGCAGCCCTGGGTGGTCGGCACCGGCGCGGACGAGCGGATCGAGCCGCGCTGGATCACCCAGCTGGCGGTGTCCTTCGACCACCGATCGGTGGACGGCCAGCAGGGATCGGAGTTCCTGGCCGACGTGGCCGCGGTGTTGCGCGATCCCGGCCTGGGGCTGCTCTGACCCGGCCCGCGACGCTCAGCCGAGCGCGGTTTCGATCGCCTTGATGACGGCGGCGTCTTCGGGTTCGGTCCGCGGGCCGAACCGGGCGACCACCTCGCCGGCGGGCGAGATCAGGAACTTCTCGAAGTTCCACCGGATGTCGCCGGTGTAGCCCTCGCCGTCCGGCACGTCGACCAGTTCGGCGTACAGCGGATGCCGATCCGGGCCGTTGACGTCCACCTTCTCGGTCAGCGGAAAGCTCACCCCGTAGGTGGCCGAGCAGAACTGAGCGATCTCGTCGCTGGTACCCGGCTCCTGGCCGGCGAACTGGTTGCAGGGCACCCCCAGCACGGCGAAGTTGCGCTCAGCGAAACGTTGCTGCAGCCGCTCCAAGCCCTCGTACTGCGGGGTGAGCCCGCATCGGGACGCGACGTTGACCACCAGCGTGGTGGTGCCGGCCCGCGGCGTCAGGTTCTGGGTGTCCGCCGGGGCGGCCGCCGAGCCCTGCAGCGGGGCGACGGTGATGTCTGAGAAAGCCATTCTGGCAGCCTAATCGCCCACTCCCGCCTGCTCGCGCCGACCGCCGCCGCCAGCAAAGGCGGAATATCCAAGGATGCCGATGACGTTAACCACATCGAGGCAAGCAAGATGCTTCTATAAGGAAGATATAGTAGAGTGGCTAACAGATCGAGGTACAGTAGAAACTTCAGGTGAACGAATGGCAAGACTGAAGTAGCGGCTGGCAGGCCGCACCTTGATCCGCAGTCGGACCCCACGAACCACCACCACGCACGACCAGAACGTCAGGGAGCAAGGACATGAGCAACTTCACGCAGAAGATCCGGGCGAGGCGCGCATCCCGTCAGTATGAGCGCGCGTTGGTGTCGGCCTCGCCGGCCATGCGCAGCGAATTGCTGGCGCTGGCAGCCCACCAGAACTACGGCCAGCAGTCGTACAACCGCTAACCGACCAGCCTGCTCAGCCAGGCGATCTGGCACCGGCCCGTCCTCTCCCCCGGGAGGGCGGGCCGGTGCTGTCTGCGCGCAGGACGATCGGGAATCGGCCCGGCCGGCTGATGGTTAGCTAGCGACGTGACGAGCCGACAGGCCGGCCGGCCAGCACCGGTCAGCCATCCCCGACGAACCGGCACGGTGCGGGCACCGGAATTTCCAGCTGGTAGCTGGTTCAACTCCGACCGGCCGCTGAGCCTGCGCGAGCTGCGCGGCCGGATCGTGCTGCTGGATTTCTGGACGTTCTGCTGCGCCAACTGCCTGCACGTGATCGATGAGTTGCGGGTCCTGGAGCAGGCGTTCGCCGATGAGCTGGTCATCATCGGTGTGCACTCGCCGAAGTTCGAGCATGAGAAGTCCGACCGGGCGGTGGCCGCGGCGACCGCCCGCTACGGCCTGGCGCACCCGGTCTTCAACGATCCCGAACTGTGGTTGTGGCAGCAGTATGCGGTGCACGCCTGGCCGACCCTGGTGCTGATCGACCCGGACGGCTACCTGGTCGCCCAGGCGGCGGGCGAAGGTCAGGTGGGCGGCCTGGCGCTTCTCATCGAGGAGCTCATCGCCTCTCACTCCGGCCTGCGCCGCGGCACCAACCCCTACCGGGCGCCGGTCACCGAGCCCGGCGAGCTGCGCTTTCCAGCCAAGGCGATCCAGCTGGTCGACAGCCTGCTGATCGCCGACGCCGGTCACCACCAGCTGGTCGAGACCGAGCTGGATGCCAGCACCGTCCTGCGCCGGATCGGCAGCGGTATCCGTGGTCGGGGCGAGCAGCAGTTCGCCGAGCCGAACGGCCTGGCCACGGTGCCGGTGCAGCTGCGCGACAGCCTGGGTTTCGACGTGCTGGTGGCCGACACCGGCAACCACCTGCTGCGGGGCGTCCGGCTGGCCGACGGCGCGATCGTGCGCACCATCGAGTTGGCGCAGGCGCTGGCCGACACCCGCACGGTGACCGGGCCGGTACCCGGGGTGCTCTCGCCCTGGGACGTCGTCTGGTGGCCGGCGCTGGAACAGTTCGTGGTCGCAGCCGCCGGCGTGCACCTGCTGCTGGGCTGGTCCCCACACCGCGATGCTGTCTCGATCCTGGCCGGCACCACCGTCGAAGGCCTACAGGACGGTCCGGCCCTCGACGGCTGGCTGGCGCAGCCGTCCGGACTGGCGGTGGCCGGTGACCGGTTGTGGTTCGTCGACTCGGAGACCTCGGCGCTGCGTTACCTGAGCGCCGACGGGGTGCTGCAGACCGTGATCGGTGAGGGCCTGTTCGACTTCGGCCACCTGGACGGCCCGGCCGGCACGGCCCGGTTGCAGCACCCGCTCGGGGTCGCGGTGCTCGAGGACGGCTCGATCGCCATCGCCGACACCTACAACTCCAGCATCCGGCGCTATGACCCGGCCAGCGGCGAGGTCGCCACGCTGGCCGGCGAGCTGGCCGAGCCGTCCGGCCTGCTGGTGGTCGACGGTGAGCTGGTGGTGGTCGAGTCGGCAGCCCACCGGCTGGTCCGGCCGGTGACCGCCGGACAGCTGCGCCAGGTGCTCGGCCGGCCGCAGCGGACCGAGCGCCCGGTGACCGAGTTGGCCGCCGGGACGGTGCGCCTGAGCGTGCCGTTCGTCGCGCCGCCGGGACGCACGCTGGATCAGCGCTACGGTCCGGCAACCCGGCTGACGGTGAGCGCCAGCCCTCCCGAGCTGCTGGTCGCGGGTGCCGGTGCGGGTACCGAACTGGATCGCGAACTGGTGCTGGCCGGTCCGCCGGGCCTGGAAGGGGTGCTGCACGTAACCGCCCAGGCGGCTTCGTGTGACGAGGACCCGGCCGGCGAGCATCCGGCCTGTCACCTGGCCCGGCAGGACTGGGGCGTGCCGATCAGGCTGTCCAGCGCGGGCGACACCGACCTGACGCTGATGCTGCTCGGCTGAGGCTGGCTCAGTCGGGCGGCCTCAGTAGGACAGTTCAGTCGGGCAGTTCAGTCGGGCGGCCTCAGTCGAGCAGCAGCTCAGTCGACGAGCTTGGCCCGCAGCCGCTCGGTGTCGGCGCCGGTCCAGCCCTGCGCACCCAGCCAGGCCGGCACCCCGCCGTGCTCGGCGTCGATCGCCTCGAACACAGCGAGCAGCACCTCGGCCGAAGCCGGCGGGATCTGTTCGGGCCGGGTCACCGCCGTGCCGTAGAGCTCGTTGCGCGACAGTTGATCCAGTATCGCCTCGATCCGGGACTGGCTCAGCTCGTAGTCGGCCGCGATCACCGGCCGGTCCACGCCGGCGATCGAGAGCGCCAGCGCGACCACCATGCCGGTGCGGTCCTTGCCGGCCGCGCAGTGCACCAC
>JBPCPA010000122.1:0-5848 GCA_050999655.1 Jatrophihabitans sp. | reverse complement strand
CCAGGCCGACTTGGGCTATCTCGCCTGCCGCCTCCCCGCTCCGCTCGCCAGCCGGGGGCAGCGCTGGGGTGGGGCCCTGCCCCGGTACGCGTTGGGCCGTGTCGAGCGGGTCGCCCGGATCCGGGCGGCCGTCGCCGGACTGCCCGGGCTGGCGGTGTGCGGAGCGAGCTATGACGGGGTGGGCATCCCGGCCTGCATCGCCTCAGCTCACACAGCAATCGACCGGGTGCTGGCCGGCCTGCGCCAGCCCGCACAATAGAGGCATGGTCGACGGTAAGCAGGCTCGCGAGCTCAACGATGTCATCCGCTACACGGCGTGGTCGGTGTTCCAGCTGAGCACCCCGTTCGGCGACGCCGCGCGTGAGCAGTACGCCGCCGAGGTGGATGCGCTGTTCGCCGAGCTGGCCGCCGACGACGTCACCGTCCGGGGTTGCTATGACGTCTCGGCGCTGCGGGCCGACGCCGACCTGATGGTGTGGTGGCACGCCGAGACGGCCGAGCAGGTGCAGTCGGCCTACAACCGGTTCCGCCGGACCCGGCTGGGTGGGCATCTGCGTCCGGTCTGGTCGGTGATGGCCCTGCACCGGCCGGCAGAGTTCAACAAGAGTCACATCCCGGCGTTCCTGGCCGACGAGCACGCCCGCGACTACGTCTGCGTCTACCCGTTCGTGCGCTCCTACGAGTGGTACCTGCTGCCCGATTCGGAACGGCGCGCGCTGCTGGCCGAGCACGGGCAGCTGGCCCGGGAGTACCCGGACGTCCGCGCCAACACGGTGGCCTCGTTCGCCCTCAACGACTTCGAGTGGATCCTGGCCTTCGAGGCCGACGAGCTACATCGCATCGTCGATCTGATGCGCCACCTGCGGGGTTCAGAGACCCGACGGCACGTCCGCGAGGAGGTGCCGTTCTACACCGGCACCCGGCGCTCGGTCAGCGAGCTCGTGCAGCTGCTGCCCTAGCGCTGTCCCCAGGCCGGCGCAGCCAGCGGCGGCCACCCCGACACCGGCGAGCAGCAGCGCACGTCGGGAAGCTGGGTCGGCATGAGCGGCAGTGTGGCACTGCTCGGCTGGCGACGTGCTGAAAAGCCGACCGGCGGCGGGCGATCGCCGGGCAGCGTAGGTCAGGCCGGTTCCTCGGTGAACTTCATGCTGATCGAGTTGATGCAGTAGCGCAGGTCGGTGGGCGTGGGATAGCCCTCGCCATCGAAGACGTGGCCCAGGTGGCTGTGGCAGTTGGCGCACAGCACCTCGACGCGACGCATTCCGAGGGCGTTGTCGGTCCGTTCGATGATCGCCTCGCCGGCCAACGGGGAGAAGAAGCTGGGCCAGCCGCAGTGCGAGTCGAACTTCTGGTCCGAGCGGAACAGCTCGGCGCCGCACGCCCGGCAGGAGTAGATGCCGATGCGATGATTGTCGGTGTACTCGCCGGTATAAGGCCGTTCGGTGCCAGCCTTGCGTAGCACCGCGTACTCGGCGGGGGTCAGTTCGGCTCGCCATTCCTCATCGGACTTGGCGACCTGGGGTGCGCTCTGTTCGGTCGTCATAACTCGACAGTACGCAGCCCGACCAGCTGCCGGCCCTTACCAACTTATGACGATGGCCAGCACGCTGAGCACGATCGGTGCCAGGATCAACGCGACCAGGATGATCGCCATCGGCCGCGACACGGCGCCGCGGCGGCTGAGACCGGCAGCGAAGTCGCCCATCATCCGGATCTCGCCCTCGGGGGAGTACTGGCTGACCGGCCGATCGAGCTTCGGGTCGAGGTACACCATGTGGTGGTGCTGCCCGGAGGCAGCGGGCCGGCGCGGCTCGGTCGGGTCGGTGTCCACCCTGACAGCATGCCTGCCCGGTGCGGGTTTGTCAGTCGTAACCGTGCCAGCGCCGTCGGGTCAGTCGGTGAAGGTCAGCGCCCTGAACCGCCCGATCAACTCGGTGGCGGCCGGCTGATCGGTCGCCGTGGCGGTCAACACGACCCGTCGGTAGAGCCAGAGCAACAGCTCTGACGAGCTGGCCCGGACGGTCGGCAACTGCTCGCCGTGGTCGACGCCCCGATCGAAGCGGACGCTGCCGGGCAGCTCCGCCTCGCGAATGGTCCAGCTGGCGTCGGCGTCGGTACTGACCAGCGCCAGCGAGCCGCCCAGGTCGGCGGCCGGCTGGTCCGGCCGGCTCGCCGGGGTGGCGACCGAGAACGTCAGGAACTCCTCGATCGAGTCCACCGAGGTCGGCACGTCCAGGGCGCACTCGCGGCCCACCGCGTGCTCGGCATCCCAGCGGTGCACGGCCGCCTCCTGCACCTGGTGGCGGGAGATGAAGCCGATGTTCTGCTGGCTGGGCGCCCAGGTCCAGACGGCGGCCTGCTGGTCAGCACCGCGCAGGATCTCGATCATCCGCATCGCACCGGCCCGGAACTCATCGACCAGCACTGCCCGTTCGGGTCGCTCGGGCCCGTCGACCTGCGGTGGTGTGGCACACCGGTGCTCGGCGAGGTAGCTCCAGAACCAGTGCACCTGCCAGACGTGAGCCACCAGATCGGCCACCGTCCAGCCCGGGCAGTGCGCCACCGGCGCGTCGAGGTCGTTCTCGGCCGCTTCGGCAAGCGCGGCGCTGTGCAGCGCGATCTCGGCGAAGTAATCAAGGCCTGCGGCGGCCGGGTGCAGTGAGGTCATGATGGCGAACCTAAACCCGGCCACCGACATTGCCACCTGGTTTTATCGCGCGTCGCCTATCGTTCGGATATGCCATCACCGTTCACCGAGCTCGCGGTGGGGGATCGGATCGTCAAGATCACCAACCCGGATCGGGTCTACTTCCCGGCGACCGGCGCCACCAAGCTGGATCTGGCCAACTACTACCTGTCGGTGTCGGACGGGATCGTGCGGGCGCTGCGGGAGCGTCCGTGCATGCTGCACCGGTTCCCGGACGGCACCGGTGGCGAGCGGATCTATCAGAAACGGCTGCCCAAGGGCGCGCCGGACTGGGTCCAGACCGTCGAGGTGAAGTTTCCCTCCGGCCGCACCGCCGACGAGCTCTGCGTGACCGAACTGGCCAGCGTCATCTGGGCGGTCCAGATGTCGACGGTGGAGTTTCACCCCTGGCACTCGCGGCGGGCCGACACCGAGCGACCGGACGAGCTGCGGATCGACCCCGATCCGCAGCCAGGCACCGACTTCGAGGACGCCCGGGTGGTGGCGGTGCTGGTGCACGAACTGCTCACCGAGATCGGCGCGGTCGGCTGGCCCAAGACGTCCGGCTCGCGTGGCATCCACATCTACCTGCGCATTCACCCCGACCACGGTTTCACCCAGGTCCGGCGAGCCGCGCTGGCGTTCGCCCGTGAGGTGGAGCGCCGGGTGCCCGACCTGGTGACCACCAAATGGTGGAAGGAGGAGCGCGGCGAGCAGATCTTCATCGATTTCAACCAGAACGCACGGGATCGGACCATCGCCTCGGCCTACTCGATCCGCGCGACCACCGGCCTGGTGTCGGCCCCGATCAGCTGGGACGAGCTACCCGACATCCAGATGGAGGACTTCACCATGGCCACCATGCCGGCCCGGTTCGCCGCACTGGGCGACCTGCATGCCGGCATCGACGACACCCCGTTCGACATCGGCGAACTGCTGGAGTGGTCCGAACGCGACGAGCGCGAGCACGACCTCGGCGACGCGCCCTACCCGCCGAACTTCCCCAAGATGGAGGGTGAGCCGATGCGGGTGCAGCCGAGCAAGGCGCGCAAGCCGGCGGCCGACTAGGGGTGCTGGCGCCGCGGCTGGTGCACTCCGTCGGCCGGTCCGGTCAGCCCGCCTCGCCGATCCAGGTGGATGATCCGGCGAGGCTGTAGCGCGGCACCCAGCAGGTGATGGTCCAGCAGCGGTTGCGGGGTCTGAAAGCACGGACGTCGAAGCAGCAGCAGACTCGTCCACTCGGTATCCATGCAATCGAACATAGCAACGATTAGGTTGCGCCGGCAAGCTCAACGGTCACCGGGTGAGCAGCACGACGGCGAGCACGGCGAGCGCCAGCCCGGCCCGCTGCACCGAGCCGGTGCGTTCCTTGAGCACCAGCACGGCCAGCAGCACGGTGCCTGCGGGGTAGAGGGCGGTGATCACGCCGGACAGCGACAGCAGGCCGTGCCGGCTGGCCAGCAGGAATGCCACGTTCGCGCTGGCGTCCAGCGTGCCGGCCACCGCGGCCAGGCCGAGCACCGGCAGCCGCATCGGGCTGAACCGGCCACCGGTGAACACCAGCGGTAGCACCAGCACCGCCGAGCACGCCCGCGAGATCACCACCGGCCACATACCGGAGTCGTGATCGGACTCGGCCAGGCAGATGAAGTACGCGCCGAAGCCGACCCCGGCCAGCACCGCCATGCTCAACGGCCGCCAGCCGACCGGGCCGTGCGGATGGTCCAGCGGCTGGCGGGAGATGAGCACCACGGCGACCAGCCCGAGCCCGATGCCGAGCCAGGCGGGCAGGTGTGGCCGCTCGCCCTGCATGACGCCGCCGAACACCGGGACGACCGCCGACATCAGCGCGGTCACTGGCGAGATGACGTTCATCGGCGCCAGCGCCAACGCGCTGTAGAGCAACGCGACGCCGGTCAGGCCCACCACGCCACCGGCCAGGCTCCAGGCCAGCGTCGCACCGGACACCGGGCCGCCGTACCCGATCAGCATCAGGGCCATCAGCGCGCCGCCGATCGGGTAGCTGACCAGCAACACGCTCAGTGCCGACACCCGCCGGGACGCGATGCCGCCGACGAAGTCGCTGACCCCGTACGCCGCCGCGGCCAGCAGCGCGAAGAGGATGCCCATCTGCCGGCTAGCTTCGCGGGCAGCTGTCGCCGGTAGGCGGTGTGTCGGTGATCAGGTAGTTGTCGACCTTGGCGCGGATGCAGCTGGTCTTGGGGTAGGCCGTGTGGCCCTCACCGTCCCAGCTGAGCAGGATGCCGCTGCCGAGCGCCTTGGCCAGCACCCCGGCCGCCGCGTACGGGGTGGCCGGGTCGTGCACGGTGCCGATTACCAGGATCGGTGGCGCGCCCGGTGCCGAGGCCGGCGGCAGCGGGTGCCCGGAGGCCGGCCAGGAATCGCAGGAATACAGCGAGGCCGCGGCATTGCGTCCGAAGATCGGGTACTTGGCCACCCAGTTCGCGGCCTTGCTGGCCACCAGGGCGTCGGTGATCTTGAGTGTCGAGTCGTTGCAGTTCACGGCCAGGTTGGCGTCCATGATGTTGGAGTAGTGCCCGGTGGCCGGATCGCGTTCCAGGTAGGAGTCGGCCAGTGCGAGCAGGCCGGCCGAGTCGCCGCGGCGGGCCGCGACCAGGGCGTTGCCGAGCGTGGGCCACTGGCTCTGGTCATACAGCGCCGACAGCACCCCGATGGTCACGATACCCCCGCTCGCGCGGCGGGTTTCGGCTTTCTTGCTCGACGGGATCGGCGATCGGTCGGCCGCGCTGATCAACGCCTGCACGGTGGCCCGTGGATTCCCCAGCGCCGCGCACGCCGGCCGGCTGAGGCAGTCGGTGGCGAACTGGTCGAAGGCCCCCTCGAAGGCCTTGACCTGGCGCTCGTCGGTGGTCAGATCGTCGGCCACCGGGTCCACCGCGCCGTCCAGCACCGCGGTCCGGATGTGGGTCGGGAACTGGTGGGCGTAGGCCGCGCCGAGCCTGGTGCCGTAGGAGAACCCGAGATAGTTCAGTTTGGGATCACCGACCGCCTGACGGATCAGCTCCATGTCGTGGGCGGTCTCTTCGGTGTTGTAGTGGCCGAGCGCGCTGCCATAGGCGGCGCCGCAGGCATTGACCCCCGTGTCCGATACCGCCTTGGCCGCAGCCCGTTCGGCCCCCG
>JBPCPA010000101.1:0-10590 GCA_050999655.1 Jatrophihabitans sp. | reverse complement strand
CTGGTGCAGTACTGGCTGTTCGGCCTCGGCGTGGTCATCATTCTGATCACCGTCGGTGGCCTGCTGTTCGAGTACTACGTGGGCAACCGCGCCCCGCTGCGCTAGGGGAAGGCGTAGAGCCACCGGCCCGCTCGCCACGGCCGCGTCGTGGCCGGCATCGAGTGGCTCTGGCAATTCATTGGTCGTCGACGGCGTGACCACCACCTTGGACAGGGCCGATCGCAACCGGTCATCAACCTCGGCGTCACGTCCCAGACATCGCGCGATGCCAGGCTGGGCAGGTGCGCCCAGATCAGCTGTCGGAGACCGATACCAGCACGGCGCAAGCCGGAGAACCGCGGGGACGGGCAGCTGAACAGCCTGCCCACGACGGCTCCTTCGACGCGGCGGTCCGCTGCCACGCCAGCCGGCAGGCCGAACGCCTGCACAGCGTGGGCTACCAGCAGGAGGCCGGTACGATCCGCCGGTTCATGGCCCAACATACCGCCGAAGCCGAGAGAGGCGCCCGGACGGCCGGAGGCCGGCCGTCCGGGCACCCTGCAGGCTGACGTCCGCCGAGTCAGGACAGCGGTTGTGCCGCCTTCACGAACTGGTCGGTGTAGGTCTTGGTCAGGTCGATAGTTTTACCTTTGACGTTGGGGTTGAACGCCGCCAGAACGGCCAGGCAGGTAGCCGGACCGTCGGATGGCATGAGGCCGGTCGGGTTGAAGATTCCCTTCTCGCTGTCCAAGGCCTTGGCGTAGGCATCCTTGCCAACCCCGGCGTAGTAGTCCGGCGGCATCTTGGCTGCGATGTCCGCGCCTGAATGGGCCTGGATCCACTTCAGGGTCGCAACGTAGGCGTTCACCAGTTTCTGGACGATGTCGCTGTGACCGTCCACGTACTTGGTGGTCATGTACAGCGAGGTTGCCGGGTAGGTGCCCCCCAGCGCCTTACGCGACCCATCGGCGGTCCGCATGTCCAGCAGGATGAATCCGAGGTTGCCGGACAGGATTTGCGACACCGTCGGCTCGGTGGTCATGCCGCACGAGATCGCCTTCTGCTTCAACGCCGCGATGAAGGTGCTGCCCGCCCCGACGCCGCGTCGGGTGGTCTTGGCTGGATCGACGTTGTTCTTGGTAGCCAGGTACTGCGTCAGGAAGTCGGTGGACGATCCGGTGTCGGTGATGCCCAGCGACAGGCCCTTCCAGTCAGCCGGCGAGTTCACCTTGCCCTTGAGGTCGTTACGACAGATCTCCACCTCGCCGGGGATCTGAAGCATCGAGACGACAGACTCCGACGCCTTGCCCTGACCTTGCAGGGCGATGTTGTGATCGTAGAAGCCGCCCACCCCGTCGACCTGGCCAGCGAGCATGTTCTGGGTGGCGTCGCCGCCGGCGGGTTCGTTCTCGAGCTTGACGTTGAGCCCGGCCTGGGCGTAGTAACCGAGTTCTTGCGCGAGCATGTAGGGAAGGTAGATCTGCTTGCTGAGGCCGCCCACCATGATGGTCACCGACGGTGATCCGGCCGTCGCCTTGGCGGTGGGTCCGCCGCCTGCGCCGGAGGTGGCCTTGTTGGCACAGCCGGTAAGTGCCAGTGCGGCGCTCACCGTGATCGCGGTGCCAATCAGTAGTTGTTTGCTGCGCATTGCTACTCCTTCGGAATCGGATGACAGACAGGTGCTGGGCGTGCGAGACGGCGATGGGTCAGAGCACCGCGAAGTCGGCGGTCTGCTGCGGTGGCCGCCATCTGAGAACCCGCTTTTCTAGAAGGGTGATCAGGGTTTCTGCGACTAGCGCTATCAGGGCGACCAGCACCATGCCGGCCAATACCCCGTTGATGTCGGTGTTGTTCTGGGAGTTGCGGATCAGCAGGCCGAGACCCTTGTCGGCGCCGAGTAACTCGCCTACCAGCGCGCCGATGAGCGCGAAACCGAAGCTGATGTGCAGGCTGGCCATGATCCAGGTGAAGGCCGAGGGCAGCACTACCTGTCGAGTGGTCTGCCACCGCGAGGCACCGAGGATGCGAGCGTTGGACAACAGGTTGCGATCGACCTCTCGGGTGCCCTGGAACGCGTTGAAGAAGACCCCGAAGAAGACCAGCACGACGGCGAGAATCACCTTTGACTTGATCCCGTAACCGAACGCAAGGGTGAAGAACGATCCGAGAACGATCCGGGGGATGGAGTTGGCGACCTTGATGAACGGGGCGAACAGGTCGGCCAGGAACTGGTTGCGTCCGAGCGCGATGCCGAAGATCACACCGAGGACGACGCCGATCGCGAATCCGTACACCGCTTCCTGCAAGGTGACCAGGATCTGGTCGGCAAGCGAGCCCTGGGCTGTTCCGTTGACCACCCAGGTCTTGAGTTGCCGGTAGGCCCCCTCAGGCGAGCCCCAGAAGAAGGAGTCGATCCATTTGAGGTTGACGCCGACCTGCCAGCCGCCGACGAGGACGAGGAGCAGGACGAGTCGGGCGGCATAGATCGTGCTGCGACGCCTGGCAAAGGCCGATGCCCTCGGCCGGGTCCGCGAACTCGGCCGCCGCTCGCCCCGAACGCGCTGCACGGACGAGGTGGTCATGCCACGACCTGCTCGCTGGTGCTACGGGCGTAGGCGGTCTCGACCTCGGAACGCAGGGCCTCCCAGATCTCGGAGTACAGCCGGACGAACTCGTCGGTGAATCTGATTTCCTGGGCGTTGCGGGGCCGCGGCAGGTCCACCTGGAACGTTGCCTTGACCCGTCCCGGCCCGGCCGTCAGCACGACCACCTTGTCCGCCAGCGCGATTGCCTCCTCGAGGTCGTGAGTCACGAAGACCACCGCCGGTCTGGTCAGCTCCCAGAGCCGGAGCAATTCATCAGACATGATCGATCGGGTCTGAACATCCAGGGCAGAGAATGGTTCGTCCATCAGCAGCACGGCGGGCTCGTTGATCAGGCTCTGGGCCAGCGCGACTCGCTTGCGCATTCCGCCGGAGAGCTGGTGGGGGTAGCGGTCCTCGAACCCGGCCAGCCCGACCCTGCGCAGCCAGTCCCGGGCGGCGCTGTCGGCCTGCGCCCGGCGCTGCCCTCGAAAGCGTGGGCCTGCGGCGACGTTGTCCAGGACGGTCTTCCAGGGAAAGACGGCGTCGTTCTGGAAGACGAAGCCCACTCCGGGGGTGATGGTGTCGACCGGTTTGCCGTCGACCAGCGTGATGCCTGCCGAGGGCCGTTCGAGTCCGGATACCAGCGTGAGGGTGGTCGACTTGCCACAGCCGGTCGGGCCGACTACCGCGCAGAACTGACCCGGCTCGACAACCATGTTCAGGTCCTCCAGTGCGGTGTAGACACCGCCGTTCGGCGTCGCAAATTTCTTGGTCACGTTGCGCAGCTCGATGGCCGGCTGGGCTGTTGGCAAGGTCATGGCTCGGGAAACTCCTCTGCGGGCGGGTGAGCAGTAGCGTGCAGCTGCCAGCGTCGCCGGGTAAGCGTTGCGCTCGTTGTCCGGCAATCCCGCGATACTGGTTCTTGTCAGGTGAAAAGCTCATGGCCGCAGCGTTTCGGTGGGTTCTGTGCGTTAAGTGCAAGCGGGCTTCCCAGCACGTGGCGCGGCGTGCTTTCATCCGGTCAGGGCCACGCTCGCGAGGAGGCGATCACGATGTGGCGACTGCGCACGCTGGCGTCCCAGATCTTGGTAGGCATTCTCGGCATCCTGCTGGCGACGGTGCTCATCGGCGGCGCCCTCGACATCCACCTCACCCGCCAGTCACTGGACCGGCAGTACGAGGAGCGAGCTCGGATCACGGCGGTCGCGGTGGCTGACATCCCGGACATCGCGCATGCCTTGGAGACCGGCGATCAAAGCCAGCTGATCCGGACGCTGGCGGCCACGATCGCCCGGACGACCGGCGCGGCCTACGTGGTGGTGTCTGACCGCAATGGTGTTCGCTACTCACATCCCAATCCGGCGCTGATCGGCCAGCGTCTCGAAGAGCCGGTTGCGGTGTTGGACGGAGCCGATCACGTAGGAATCGATCACGGCAGCCTGGGCCGGTCGGCCAACGGCAAGGCACCGGTTCTCGATGCGTCCGGAAGCGTCATCGGCCAGGTGTCGGTAGGCATCCTGGAGACCGAGGTCACCAACCAGCTGTGGAAGGACACCTAGGCGATTGCTGCCTATTCGGCGCTGGCCCTGGCCATCGGAGCGGCGGTGGCGTTGCTACTCGCCCGTGCTCTCAAAAGGCTTACCTTCGGTCTGGAGCTTCGAGACATCGCCTCGTTGTTGCAGGAGCGAGAGGCGATGCTGCATGGAATCCGTGAGGGACTCATCGGCTTTGACGCTCGTGGCCGGGTCAGCCTGGTCAACAACGAGGCCCGCCGGTTACTGGGCATCACGACCGCGGCAACCGGCCAGCACCTGGAGGAGTTGGCTCCCGCCGGCCGGCTTCGTGATGTGCTCTCCGGCACGGCTTCCGGCCCGGACCAGAGCGTGCTCACCGACGATGCATTGCTCGTGGTGAACCGGCGACCGGTTGTGGTGGCCGGCCGCGATGTCGGCAGCATCGTGACGCTACGCGACCGAACCGAACTGGAGGCGTTGATCCGTAGGATGCATGCGGTCACCGGACTGGCGAATGCCCTCAGGGCGCAGGAGCACGAGTTCACCAACCGGTTGCACGTGATCGCCGGCCTGCTCGACCTGGGCGAGGTCGGCGAGGCGCGCCAGTATCTGAACCTCATCACCCAGCAGCAGCTGGTATCGGCCGAGGATCTGCGGGCGCGGATATCGCCGCCCATCATCGCGGCGTTGCTGCTGGCCAAGATCGCCGTGGGCGCGGAGCACGGCGTGAAGGTTGTCATCACCGAGGATTCTCACTTCGAGGCACGCGACACCGACTCCCATACGCTGATGACGGTGATTGGCAACCTGGTGGACAACGCCATCGAGGCCGCCGCGGGTGCGGTGGCGCCCTTGGTGACCGTTCAGCTATCTGACGAGGACATCCTCAGGATCCTGGTGTCGGACAATGGCCCGGGCGTGCCAGCCGAGCACCTCGAGGACATCTTCACCGACGGTTACTCCACCAAGCTCGCCCGTGGCGAGCAGCGACGCGGCATCGGGCTGGCCCTGGTCAAGCGTCTGATCAACCGTGCTGGCGGGACGATCCTGGTCTCACCGGGACCGGGCGGCCACTTCGAAGTCGTCCTGGGAGGCCAGCCGGACCAAGCTGGGGTTCATCCCAGCCGGCAGGGCCGCGAACCCGTTCGATGATCAAGACCTTGGTGGTGGACGATGACTTTCGAGTAGCCCACATCCACGCGGCAAGCGTGGAGCGAATCGATGGCTTCGTCTGCGTCGGTCAGGCGCACACCGCTGCCGAGGCTCGCGTGCTGATCGACCTGCACGAACCGGATCTGCTCATCCTCGACATCTACCTGCCAGACGAGGACGGGTTGAGCCTGCTTCGCTCGCTCGCCACCTCCCAGTCCCAGCCGCCGGACTGCATCTTCATCACCGCCGCCCGCGATCTTGATTCGGTCCGAACCGCCATCAGCCTCGGCGCGGTGTACTACCTGGTCAAGCCGTTCGGCTTTCAGCAGTTACGAGAACAGCTCGAGGGCTACCGTCGTTGGCGCGCGCAACTGGCGGCCACGGCCACCAGGAACGAGGCCGACCAGGCAACTGTCGATGGACTGTACGAGCTTCGGCGCGCGTCGAGCGGCCGGGTCCAGCCACCGCGGCTGCAGCCGACGATGGCGAAGATACTCGATACGGTCCGGCACTCCGGGGCCCCGCTGGATGCCGCGACCATAGCCGCCGACCTCGGCATCAGCCGGCCCACCGCGCAGCGCTACCTGACCGAACTGGAACGGCGTGGCCTGCTCAGGTTGGAGTTGGAATACGGCGCGACGGGGCGCCCGATGCACCGGTATGCGATCCGGCAGGTCCGCGGGGGCGCCCCAGAGAACTAGCTGTACTGACCTGAGATGTGAGGGAAGCAGTGAGCCGACCTCGTGGGCGAATTGGAGCACTAGCTGGATCGCCCGGCTGGTTCGCCCGGGCCGGAGCGCCCGGCTAGATCGCCTGGTGTCCCGGCGGGGTGGCGTCCAGGCCGAGTTCCACCGTCCGGCAACGCCGTTTCAGTTCGGGGTGACGCACCAGATCGTCCACCAGCGCGCCGGGTCCGCCGACGCACGTCCAGTCGTCGTCCCACAGCGTCGAGACCAGCCAGGACCGGTCCGTGGGAAACATCAGGGTCGGTAACCGTCCCGACCAGAATGACGCCCCGCGATCCCAGCCACGCCAGCTGGCCGCCTGCTCCGGGCCGGCCTGGACGAGTACATAGGGCCATCCCGAGTAGAGGCGCACCCTGGGCGCCTCGGGAAACACGACGTCATCTGCGCCGGTGTCCAGGTACCCGAGCCACCAACGCCCGCCCGGGCTGGAGTGCGCGCGCAACACCGACAGGACCGCCTCGTCATGGCGGGCCTGATCATCGAGATCTGCCGGCAGCAGCACGGTGGCGTAGGCCTCGTACACCGGCGGAACGGCGGAGGTGATCGTCTTGTCGATCGTGGTGGTTGCCGCGATCCAGGCCACCTCGGCATCCGTCGCCAGCGGCCAGCGCCGCCCGTCCCGGAGCACGTCGGTAAGCACCGGGCCCGCAGCGGGCTCCGCCTCGGCTGCCGGATATCGTGCGGGTCGCGGGCCGCTCAGTTCGTGATCGCCGGACATCAGCTCAGGCTAGCCGCCGCCGGCAGCATTGACAGTCGGCCCGAGCGTGGTGCGCTGGCCGTCGGAGCGTCGCCTGACTAGTCGGTGAGCTCGCGGCGATCGTGCTCGGCCTGCTCGGCGGCCAGCGCCTGCAGTTCGGCCTCGATCTCGGCCTTCTCCCGGACGGGGTAGAAGAAGCCCTTGATCCGGCTGCCGTGCGGGTTGCCGAGCTTGTTCATCCGCTTGGGCACCGGCACGCCGGCGTACTGCAACTGGCCATGGCCGTGATCGTCGACCGGTCCCAGTGGCTGGTGGATCTCGATGAACTCGCCGTTGGGCAACAGCTTGATGATGCCGGTCTCGATACCGTGCTCGAGCACCTCGCGGTCGTGACGCTGCAGGCCCAGGCATACCTGGTAGCTCATCGCGTAGGCCAGCGGCGGCACCACCAGCAGCGCGATCCGGCCGGCCCAGGTCATCGCGTTCAACGAGATGTCGAAGGCCTTGGCCATCAGGTCGTTGCCGCCGGAGAGCAGCAGCACCGCGTAGAAGCTGATCGCCATCGCGCCCAGGCCGGTACGCACCGGGACGTCGCGGGGCCGCTGCAGCAGGTTGTGCGAGTCGTGGTCCTTGGTGAGCTTGGCTTCCAGGAACGGGTATGCCCCGGCGAGGGAGAACAGGATGCCCGGCAACACTAGCGTCGGCCAGAAAAGCGGCGGGATGGTGTGGTGGAACAGCCTGATCTCCCAGGACGGGAACAGGCGGGTCGATCCGTCCAGGAAGCCGATGTACCAGTCGGGCTGGGAGCCGGAGGAGACCTGAGCCGGGTTGTACGGCCCGAACAGCCACACCGGGTTGATCTGGGCCAGGCCGCCGAGTGCGGCACAGACGGCGAACACGATGAAGAAGAACCCGCCGGCCTTCATGCCGTAGGTGGGGTACATCCGCTCGCCGGAGACGGTCTGCTCGGTCTTGCCCGGACCGGGGAACTCGGTGTGCTTCTGCTTGATCAGCAGGGCCATGTGGGCGCCGATCAGGCCGGCCAGGATGCCGGGGACCAGCAGCACGTGCACGATGTAGAGCCGGCCGATGATCTCGGTGCCGGGGAACTTGGCCCCGAAGACCAGGAACGCCGCCCAGCTGCCGATCACCGGGATGGATTGCACGATCGCCTCAGCGATCCGCAGCACGGTGCCCGAGAGCAGGTCATCGGGCAGCGAGTAGCCGGCGAAGCCCTCGACCAGGCCGAGGGTGATCAGGCCCAGGCCGATCAGCCAGTTCAGCTCACGCGGCTTGCGGAACGCGCCGGTGAAGAACACCCGGAACATGTGGATCGTCATCGACGCCATGAACAGCAGCGCTGCCCAGTGGTGGATCTGGCGCATCACCAGGCCACCGCGCACGTCGAAGGAGATGTGCAACGTCGAGGCGTAGGCCCGCGACATCTCTACCCCGTCCAGCGGAATGTAGGAGCCGTCGTAGCGGACCTCGGCCATCGAGGCGTCGAAGAAGAAGGTCAGGAACGTCCCGGTCAGGATCAGGATGATGAAGGAGTAGAGCGCGATCTCGCCCATCATGAATGACCAGTGGTCGGGGAAGACCTTGTTCAGCTGCTTGCGCGCGCCACCGGCCAGGCCCAGCCGTTCTTCGGCCCACTTGCCGGCCTTGCCCTGCGGCGTGCGGGGCTTGTCGAAGCGCTTGGGCCCCTTGACAGTCGGCCCAGTCGGGTTCGGATCGATGGTGGTGGTCATGGCCGCTCCCAGAACGCCGGGCCGATTGCCTCAGGAAAATCTGCCTTAGCCACAAAGTACTGCGTGCCACCGACTACTTCGACGCCCAGCGGCAGCTTGGGCAGGCTGCGGGTGGCCGGGCCGAATACCGGCTTGGCGTCGGACAGCACCTCGAACTGCGACTGATGGCAGGGGCACAGCAGCCGGCTGGTCTGCTGCTCGTAGAGCGAGGCCGGGCAGCCGGCGTGCGTGCAGATCTTGGAGTAGGCGACGAAGTCCTGCCAACCGAAGTCCGCCTGACCCTTGCGGGACTTGACCGTCTGACCCGGCCGCAGCCGGATCAGCAGGGTCGGCGAGTCACCGGCCTGGATGCCGCCGGCCACTCCCGGGAACACCGTCGCGATGCTGCCGGGCAGCAGGTCACCCGGTCCGACCCGGCTGCCGTCGGCGTTGACGATCGGTACGCCCGGACCCCACAGGGTGTGAAACAGGCTCTGGCCGGCACCGTGGTTCGGCTTCTTGATCATCGCGCCGACCAGGGCAACCAGCGGTACCACGCCGAGGGCGCCGCCGGCCAGTCCGAGGGTGGTCTTGAGGATCGATCGGCGGGCCACGCCCAGGTCTTCGAAACCGGAGATCAGGGTGCCGGCGTCCAGGATCTGGTCGACCGGGTCCCCGGGGCCGCCGTGCCGCTCCTGCACCACCTCTTCTTCGGGCAGCAGCCACTTGGCCCACAGCACCACGCCGATCCCGATCGCGGCCAGCGACAGACCGAGCAGGCCACCGAGCAACGGGGTGAAGTACCGGAAGTTCTGGTTGCCCTCGCCGGGTAGCCGCCACTCGAACGGGACCGCACCGCAGAACACCACGATGAAACCCAATGCGGCCAGGAAGCCGATCAGGAACACCGCGGCGATGGTCCGCTCGGCGCGCTGCTCGCCCCGGGTGCCCGCGATCGGGAACCGCTCGCGCCGGTGGACGATGTAGACACCGTCGACCTCGGCCCCGGCGATCATCGCCTCTTCGTTGCTGAGCTCCGCGGCCTGCTCGACCGTCAGGCCGGTGGGGTGCCCGACCGGGTTGCCACTCACGACTTGGCTCCGATCCACAGGATGGCCACGATCAGCACGCCGAGGCCGGCCGTCCAGATCAGCAGGCCCTCCGACACCGGCCCGATCCGATCCAGGCCGGCGCCACCCGGGTCCTTGGAGGCACGCAGGTACTGGATGTAGCTGGTGATTTCCTGCTTCTGCTGCTGGGTGATCTGGTTATTGGAGAAGACCGGCATGTTCTCCGGTCCGGACAGCATCGCGGTGTAGATCTGGGTGTCGGTGGCCTCGGTCAGGCCGGGTGCCACCTTGCCTGCCGACAGTGGCGCGCCCTTGCCGGTGGCACCGTGACAGGACGCGCAGTTCAGCCGGAACAGCTGGCCGCCGTCGGCCAGCTTGGAGTCCTCGGCGCGCAGGTCGGTGCCGGCGGCGGGCACCTCCGGGCCACCGCCGATCGACTGCACGTAGGCGGCCAACTGGCGGGTCTGGCCCTCGGTGAACTTGGCCGGCTTGCGCTCGTTGTTCGGCCCCTGCGACACCGCTGGCATCCGGCCGGTACTGACCTGGAAGTAGGTGGCTGCCGAGCCGGAACCGACCAGCGTCGGGCCGCGACCGTCCACGCCCTGCAGGTTGGCGCCGTGACAGGTGATGCAGCTGACGTCGAACAGTTGGCGGCCCTGCTCGATGTCCTGGCTGCTGCTGGAGGTGTCGGCCGCACCGGTGGTGGGCGCGAGCAGCGCGTAGCTGCCACCGAC
Organism: Jatrophihabitans sp.; assembly: GCA_050999655.1. GTDB lineage: Bacteria > Actinomycetota > Actinomycetes > Mycobacteriales > Jatrophihabitantaceae > Jatrophihabitans_A. Next base: position 383 of record JBPCPA010000101.1, on the reverse strand, counting down.
CGCGGTGAGCGCGCCGGCCAGCACCGCGATACCGGTCAGCCGTCGGCGCAGCGGGCTGCGCCGCTTGGTTCGGGTGGCGCCGCTGCGATCGGCCCGCTCGGTATGGCCACGGGGCTTGCGGCCGGCGTCCGACCGACTGCCGCTGGCGCTGTCGGCGACCGCTGGGCCGAAGCCGAACTCGGCCTCGGTGTCGTTCTCGCGCAGTTCGGCGTCGGCGGGCTCACTGGGCGACCAGTGGTCGGTCATGGGCGTCCTTTCACTCATCGACTGCCTCGACAGGTCAATGGATCAGGTAGATCGTGGCGAACAGCCCGATCCACACGACATCGACGAAGTGCCAGTAGTAGGAGACCACGATGGCGGCCGTCGCCTGAGCCGGGGTG
>JBPCPA010000026.1:0-12277 GCA_050999655.1 Jatrophihabitans sp. | reverse complement strand
GGCGTGGTGATCGAGCCGCCGGCGCTGTGGCCGATCACCAGCAGGGTGCTCGCGTCCGGGCAGGTCTGGAGTTCCACCTGTGCTTCGCCGACCGGTGTTCTCACCCGCACGGTGGTCATCGCGGCTTCGCTTCGGTCATCGCCGGAGCATATGCGCCGGCCGCTGTCGTGGCCGTGCTGCACAATCGGTGGCATGTGCGGGCGATACGTCAACGAGGCCTCGACCGAGGACCTGGTCGAGGAGTTCGACGTCGAGCTGACCCTCGATGCGGACCTGCCGCCGTCCTGGAACGTCGCGCCGACCGATCCCGTCCGCGCGGTGCTGAGCCGGCTGCCCCTGAAGCCAGCCGATGCGCCGGACGGTGCGCGCGCCGCGGTGCGCCAGCTGCGCTCGATGCGGTGGGGCCTGGTGCCCAGCTGGTCCAAGGACCGTAAGGGCGCCGCCCGCATGATCAACGCGCGGGTCGAGACGGTCACCGAGAAGCCGGCGTTCCGCCGCGCCGCGGCAGCCCGCCGGTGCCTGATCCCGGCGCAGGGTTACTACGAGTGGCAGCGCACCGAGGCCGGAAAGGTGCCGCACTACCTGCACGATCCGGACGGCCGGATGCTGGCGATGGCCGGGCTTTACGAGCTGTGGCGCGACCCGGCACGGGCCGAGGACGACCCGCAGCGCTGGCTGTGGACCTGCACCATCATCACCGAGCAGGCCACCGACCTGCTCGGTGAGATCCACGACCGCAACCCGGTGATCGTGCCGCCGCGACTCTGGCAACCCTGGCTGGACTGCTCCAGCGACGACCTGGCGACCGCCCGCGAGCTGTTGGAACAGATCCCCGAAGCCCGGCTGGAGCCGTACGTGGTCTCTGCCGCAGTCGGCGCGGTGTCCAACAACGGTCCCGAGCTGATCGAACCGGTCCGGACCGAGCCGGCCCCGGTCCAGCAGCAGCTGGAACTGTAGAAACCGACAGCCAGACCAGCAAGGAGCGTGGCAAGGTGGCACGAGTAGCGGTGACCGGTGGCAGCGGCAAGCTCGGCCGAGCGGTGGTGGCTGAGCTGGCCGAGCACGGCTGGGACGTCATCAACCTCGACCAGACGCCACCCCCGGTCGAGCAGCCGTGCCCGCACGTCCGGATCGACCTGCGCGACTACGGTCAGGTCGTCGAGGCGATGACCGGCATCCAGGACCGTTACGCCGGCCTCGACGCCCTGGTGCACCTGGCCGCGATACCCGCACCGGGCCTGACCGGCAACGCGGCCACCTTCGCCAACAATGCCGTCAGCAGCTACCACGTCTACACCGCCGCCAAGCTGGCCGGCATCACCAATGTTGTGTGGGCATCGAGCGAAACCGTGCTCGGGCTGCCCTTCGACACGCCGCCGCCCTACCTGCCGGTGGACGAGGACTACCCGCCCCGGCCGGAGTCGACGTACTCCCTGGTCAAGACCCTGGAGGAGCAGATGGCGGTGCAGCTGTGCCGCTGGGATCCGGCACTGAAGATGATCGGCCTGCGGTTCTCCAACGTGATGTACCCCGAGGACTACCGGCAGTTCGCGTCATTCCAGCACGATCCGCTGGTCCGCAAGTGGAACCTGTGGGGCTATATCGACGCCCGGGACGGCGCGCAGGCGGTGCGGCGGGCGCTGGACTACCGAGCCACCGGGGCCGAGGTGTTCATCATCGCCAACGCCGACACCGTGATGGACCGCCCGAGCCTCGAACTTGCCGCCGAGGTATGGCCCGGCGTCGAGATCCGCAAGGACCTCGCCGAGCACGAGACATTGCTGTCGATCGACAAGGCTCGCCGGCTGCTGGGCTACCAGCCACAACACTCCTGGCGCGATCACCGCTGAGTCGCGGCCACCGCCCATACTGTTAGGCATGGCAGCAGTCGATCATGGTTGGGCGGCACCACCGGCGCGCGGGCCGCTCGCTGCGACCGTTGGGTTGCCCGGCTCGAAGTCACTGACCAACCGGGCGCTGGTGCTGGCTGCCCTGTCAGAGACCCCGACCCGGATCACCGCCCCATTGCGCGCCCGCGACACCGAGCTGATGGCGGCGGCGCTGCGCGCGCTCGGAGTGCAGGTGGCCGAGCTGGACGCCGATTGGCTGGTCAGCCCCGCTGCGCTGCACGGCGGCGAGGTGGCCTGCGGGCTGGCCGGCACCGTGATGCGCTTCGTCGCGCCGCTGGCCGCGCTGGCCACCGGCGACAGCCGCTTCGACGGTGACCCGCACGCTCGGACCCGTCCGATGCACACCCTGCTCGATGCGCTACGCCAGGCCGGCGTCGCCATCTCCGACGACGGCCTGGGCCTGTTGCCGTTCACCGTGCACGGCCGCGGCTCGGCGCCTGGCGGCCTCGTCGAACTCGACAGCTCGGCGTCCTCGCAGTTCATCTCGGCGCTGCTGCTGGCGGCCGGCCGCTTCGACCGTGGAATCGAGATTCGCCATACCGGCCAACGGTTGCCCTCACTTCCCCACATCGAGATGACCGTGGCCGCGCTGGTCGGGGCGGGAGCGAGGATCCAGACCCCGGCGCCCGGTCACTGGCTGGTGGCGCCGGGCACCCTGGACCTGGCCGACCAGGTGATCGAGCCGGACCTGTCCAACGCCGCGCCGTTCCTGGCCGCGGCGCTGGTTGCCGGGGGCTCGGTCACCGTCCCGCACTGGCCGGCCGCGACGTCCCAGCCGGGTGATCTGCTGCCCGAACTGCTCGCCGGCATGGGAGCGTCGGTCTCGCGCGGGCCGGCCGGCCTGACCGTCACCGGCAGCGGCACCGGGGAGATCGGTCCCCTGGTTGCCGACCTGCACGAGGCCAGCGAGCTCACCCCGGTGCTGGCCGCACTGGCCGCGCTGGCCGGCGGCGAGTCCCGGATCAGCGGGGTGGGCCACATCCGGGGCCACGAGACCGATCGGCTGGCGGCGCTGCGCGCCGAACTGAGCGCGGTCGGCGCGGAGGTCAGCGAGACCGCCGACGGCCTGGTCATTCGCCCGGCACCGCTGCGGGCGGCCCGCTGGCACGCCTACGCCGACCATCGGATGGCGCAGGCCGGCGCGTTGCTGGGGCTTGCGGTCACCGGACTGACCGTGGACGACATCGCCAGCACCACCAAGACCCTGGCCGACTTTCCCGGCCTGTGGTCCCAGCTGCTCGCCCAGTCGGGCTGAGCATGGTCCGGCGCGACACCAGCCGACTGGACGAGGACGACGTCCGCAATCGCCCGACCCGCTATGGCAGCCGGGCTCGCACCAAGCAGCGGCCGGCCCACGACGACGCTGCGGCCGGCATGGTGGTGACCGTGGATCGGGGGCGGTTCACCGTCCTGCTCGACGACAGCGAGGTGCAGCTGACCGCGATGCGGGCTCGCGAACTCGGCCGCAAGGCCATCGCGGTCGGCGACCAGGTCGGCGTGGTGGGCGACCTGACCGGGTTACCGGACTCGCTGGCCCGGATCGTCCGGATCGATGACCGGCGCACCGTGCTGCGCCGGACCGCCGATGACAACGACCCGTACGAACGGGTGATCGTGGCCAACGCCGATCAGCTGCTGATCGTCACCGCGCTGGCCGACCCGCCCCCGGTGTACGGCCTGATCGATCGCTGCGTGGTGGCCGCGCTGACCGCCGGCCTGGAGCCGATCCTGCTGCTGACCAAGGCAGATCTCGCAGCACCGGACGAGGTGTTGGCCAACTACGCCGAGCTCGACATTCCGGCCGTGGTCACCTCGCGGGGTGCGGACCTGGCCGAGATCCGGGCCCTGCTGGACGGCAAGCGGACGGTATTCGTGGGCCATTCCGGGGTGGGCAAGTCGACCCTGGTGAACGCGCTGGTGCCCGGCGCCGCGCGCAGCACCGGGGTGGTGAGCAAGGTGGGCATGGGCCGACACACCTCGACCTCGGTGTTCGCGCTGGCATTGCCCGCTCCGTTGCGAGGCTGGGTGATCGACACGCCGGGCGTCCGGTCCTTCGGCCTGGCGCACGTCACCGCCCAGGACGTGCTGTGGGCGTTTCCGGACCTGGAGGACGGCGCGGTGCGCTGCCCCGGCAGCTGCGAGCATCTGACCGCCGCCGACGGCTGCCGGTTGGACGAGTGGGTGGCCGCCGGTCACTCCGGCCCGTCCAGGCTGGCTGCCTTTCGCCGGTTGCTGTCGGCGCGCACCGATCTCGGCTGATCGGGCCGTCCAGGCTTGCGGCCAGTCCGGCAGCTGTGCACAGTCCGACACCTGCGCTGCCGGCGGTGTCAGCCGCCGGCGCGCAGGTAGCGGCCCAGCACAGTGACCGCCTGCTCGATCTCGTCGGTGTCACCGGCGAAGGACAGCCGGGCGAAGCGCTGACCGTGCTCGGTGTCGAAATCCAGGCCAGGGGCCAGTGCCACCCCGGTGTCGGCCAGCAGCCGGCGCACCCACGGCAGCGAGTCGTCGGTGTGGTCAGAGACATCGGCGTAGATGTAGAACGCCCCGTCGGCCGGTGCCAGCCGGCTCAACCCGATCGCCGGCAGTGCCTGCAGCAGCAGCGAGCGGTTGCGGGCGTAGTTCTCGACGTTGCGATTCAGTTCGGCGTAGCTGTCGAAGGCGGCGAGCGCCGCGTGCTGGGACAGCGCCGGCGGGCACAACGCGAAGTTGCCGACCAGCCGGTCCACCGCATCCACCAGCTCGTCGGGCACCAGCAGCCAGCCCAGCCGCCAACCGGTCATCGAGAAGTACTTGGAGAACGAGTTCACCACCAGCGGGCTGCGGCTGAACTGCCACGCGCTCGCGGCCGGTCCGGTGTAGCAGATGCCGTGATAGATCTCATCGGAGATCAGCCGGACGCCGCGCGCATCGCACCAGGCCGTGATCGCCGCCAGCCGGTCGACCGGCACCATCGCGCCGGTGGGGTTGGCCGGCGAGGCGAGGATCAGCCCGTCCGGCACCGGGTCGAGCGCGGCCAGCATCTGCAGCGTCGGGACGAAGCCGGTCGCCGGTCCGCAGTCCAGATCGTGCACCCGGCAGCCCAGGCTGGCCAGGATGTTGCGGTAGGCGGGATAGCCGGGCCGGGCGATCGCCACCACCGAGCCGACGTCGAAGGCGGCCAGGAACGCGGCCAGGAAGCCCCCGGACGAGCCGGTGGTGACTGCCACGTTCGCGGCCGCCACCTCGATGCCGTACCAGGCCTCGACGTGCCGGGCAATCGCCTCGCGCAGAGCCGGGATGCCGGTGGCCGCGGTGTAGCCGAGCTTGTCCGTGCGCAGCGCGACCTCGGCTGCCCGCCGGACCGCGGCCGGGGCGGGCGTCGCCGGCTGGCCGACCGCCAGGTTGTAGACCGGCAGGCCGGCCGCCCGACGCAGCTCGGCGGCCGCGAACAGCTGCATGACGTAGAACGGAGCAACCGCCGAGCGCACCGCGGCCCGCCTCACAGCCAGCCGCCGGAGCGCAGCACCGTGGGCAGCGGCGGATCCGCCAGCTGGTCCACACCGGCCGGATCGGTCAGCGCCCGAGCCCGGTCGGCGCTGGTCGGCACGGCGGTCACCCCGCGACGATAGCCTGCTCGACGTGACCGCTCACCGCGATATTTCACCGTCGGACCCAGACCTCGAACTGGCCCTCGAACTGGCCGAGTTGGCCGACGAGATCACCACCGCCCGGTTTAGGGCCCAGGACCTGGTGGTCAGCGCCAAGCCCGACCTGACCCCGGTCACCGATGCCGATCAGGCCGTCGAGCGAGCCATCCGGCAACGGCTGGCCGCCGTTCGTCCGGACGACGCCTGTCACGGTGAGGAGCACGGCCTCAGCGGGAGCGGGCCGCGGCAGTGGGTGCTGGACCCGATCGACGGCACCAAGAACTTCGTCCGGGGCGTGCCGGTCTGGGCCACCTTGATCGCGCTGTTGATCGACGGTGAGCCGGTGGTGGGCGTGGTCAGCGCGCCGGCCCTCGGTCAGCGTTGGAGCGCCGCGCGCGGTCAGGGCGCCTTCGCCCGCTCCTTCGGCGCGCAACCCCGCCGGCTGCGGGTGTCTGAGGTCGCCGAGCTTGCCGATGCCAGCCTGTCCTACGCCTCGCTGGCCGGCTGGTCCCAGCTGGACCGGCTGCCGGCCTTCGTCGAGCTCACCCAGCAGGTCTGGCGATCCCGCGGCTACGGCGACTTCTGGTCCTACATGCTGCTGGCCGAGGGCGCGGTGGACATCGTTGCCGAGCCGGAGCTGTCGTTGTGGGACATGGCCGCGCTGGCGCCGATCGTCACCGAGGCCGGCGGTCGTTTCACCGGCCTCGACGGCGTGGACGGCGTGCACCAAGGCAACGCGGTGGCCTCCAACGGCCGGCTGCACCGGGCGCTGCTGGCCGCGATCGGCGATCCGGGGGCCGGACGTCCACCCTCGGCGGACTAGGCCCAGCCGCCGGCGCGGCTGTTCGGCCGGCGGCGCGGCTGTTCGGCCGGCGGCGCGACTGTTTAGCCGGCGGCGGGGCTCAATGCCAGCTCGGCCAGCACCTGGGCCCCGGGAAGCTCGGCGAGCAGCCGGCCGTCGATCCGCAGCTTGGAGCGTCGCAGTCCGCTGCCGATCACCACCGGGCCGGCGTCGGCAACCTGCCCCGCGATGAAGATCGGCCAGCCGGCCGGCAGGCCGATCGGAGTGATCCCGCCGTACTCCATGCCGGTCAGCGCGACGGCAGCGACCATCGCGGCGAACGAGGCCTTGCGCACGTCCAGCACCCGCCGTAGCGCGCCGTTGACATCGGCCCGATCGGTTGCCAGCACCACGCAGGCCGCGTAGCGCAGCTCGCCGGCCTGCGTGCCGGCCACGAGCACGCGCTTGGTCGCCTCGGCCATCGGCACACCGTAACGCTGGCAGAACGCTGCTGTGTCGGCCAGTTCGGCATCGATCGGCGCCACCTGCACCCGGTCGAGTACGGACCAGGCCGCCAGCTGGGCCGCCACCGGGTCCGCCGTCAGCTCCAACCGCGGGCCGGCCGGCGACCAGGCCAGCCGCTCGACACCGTCCGGTCCAGCGCCGTCCGGATCGGGCACGCCTCAGGCGCTCTCGACCGTCACGCCGCGCCAGAACGCGACCCGGTCGGTGATCTCGGACGCAGCCGGCTTCGGCTGCGGGTAGTACCAGGCGGCATCGGGGTTGACCTGCCCGTCCACCTCGATCGAGTAGTAGGACGCGGTGCCCTTCCACGGGCAGACGCTGGTCAGCTCCGAGGCCCGCAGGACGTCCGGACGAACCGAGTCCAGCGGAAAGTAGTGGTTGTTCTCCACGACCACCGTCTCGTCGCTCTCGGCGATGACGGTGCCGTTCCAGATCGCTCGCATGCTCATGGCTCCACAGTGCCACGCGCGCGCCCCGGGCTGCCACCGATCTGAGCGGTCGCACGAGGGGCGCCCCGCGGTTGCCGGCCTGCGGTAGCTGCAATTAACGTCGAGTCATCACCCCGCCCAGCTCGAGGAGACCGCGTGAGCGAAGAGAATCCGGCCCAGAACGTCACCTTTGCCAGCAACGGCGGACAGGCCCACGGCTATCTGGCCGTGCCGGCCGGCGGCAGCGGTCCCGGGGTCATCGTGGTGCAGGAGTGGTGGGGTCTGACCGACCATATCGTCGACATCACCAACCGGCTGGCGGCCGAGGGCTTCGTGGCTCTGGCGCCGGATCTGTTCGGTGGCCGGACCACCCACGACGCCGACGAGGCCGGTGAGCTGATGTCGCAGCTGCCGGTGGATCAGGCCACCCAGGATCTCGCCGGGGCGGTGGATTTCTTGCTCGAACATGACGCGGTGACCTCGGCCAAGGTGGGCGCCGTCGGCTTCTGCATGGGTGGCGGCTTCGTCCTGCTACTGGCCGCCCAGCAGGGCAACCGAATCGGCGCCGTGGTGCCGTTCTACGGGGTCGGACCGGCGGTGCCCCAGGAATACGCCGGTCTCACCGCCGCGGTGCAGGGTCACTACGGCGAGGCGGACCAGTTCTACCCGGCCTCGGACGCCCGGAGCCAGGAGCAACAGATCCGCGACGAATCCGGCGCCGAGGTGGAATTCTTCTTCTATCCGGCCGGGCACGCTTTTCACAACGACCAGAACCTGCTCGGCACCTACGACGCTGACTGCGCCGCGCTCGCGTGGCAGCGGACGGTGGACTTTCTCAGCTCCCGGCTCGCCTGATGCCACAACCGAGTGCGGAGCAGGTCACCGAGCTGGCAGCACGTCGTGCCGAGTTGCGTGAGCGTTACCTGCTGGCGCCCCAGCAGCGGCCGGCCTCGTCCGGACGGGGCATTCACCACGCGGCCCTGATCTGTAGCGATCCGGCCACCACGATCGAGTTCTACCAGGACCTGCTGGGGTTTCCGCTCATCGAGCTGGTCGAGAACCGGGACTATCCGGGCTCGTCGCACTTCTTCTTCGACCTCTGCAACTCCACCCTGCTCGGCTTCTTCGACTTTCCCGGCCTGGGGCTGCCGCCGGGCACCGAAGCCATCGGGACCGTGCAGCACATCGCGATCTCGGTCGCGCCGGATCGCCACGCCGAGCTGCGGACCCGGTTGGACCAGGCCGGCGTCAGCTACGGTGGACCGGATCAGGGCATCGAGGAGTCGCTGTACTTCCGCGACCCGGACGGCATCCAGATCGAACTACTCCGTGACGAGCTGATGTACTTCGGCGGCCAGTGGCTGGACGGGCGATGACGTCTCTGCCGCCCCGGCAGCAGGCAGCGGCTGCGCTGCCCCTACTCGGCTTCGGGCTTCCGGTGTCGGGCAGCTGGGCCACCGCCGCCAACCTGGTGAGCATCGCCCGGCGCGCCGAGCAACTTGGCTACCACTCGCTCTGGGCCTTCCAGCGGTTGCTACACCCGGAAACCGGGGACTGGGGCCCGATGTATCGCGCGGTGCAGGACCCGCTGATCAGCCTGGCCCACGTGGCCGCCGTCACCGAGCGCGTTCGGCTGGGCTTTGCGGTTGTCAACGCCCCGTTCTACTCGCCGATCCTGCTCGCCAAGCAGCTCACCACCCTCGATCACGTCTCGGCCGGCCGGCTGGACGCCGGCCTCGGCCTGGGCTGGGCGGAGGAGGATTTCGCCGCGGTCGGCGTGCCCTACCCACGCCGCGGCGCCCGCACCGAGGAGTTCATCGGCTGCCTCACCGCGATCTGGACCGAGGACGTGGTGCGCTTCGACGGCGAGTTCTACCAAATGCCGGCCGCCCGGGTCGATCCGAAGCCGGTGCAGCGACCGCACCCGCCGCTGCTGCCGGGCGGAACCGCCGAACGCGCGTTGCGCAGGGTCGGCCGGCTTGCTGACGGCTGGATCAGCAGCAACCGGCACGACCTGCGCACCATCGACGCCGACATCGCGGTGATGCGCGAGGCCGCCGAACAGGCCGGCCGGGACCCCGGCGCGCTGCGCTTCATCGTGCGCGGCGTGCTCGAGCTGCAGGAGACCGACGCCGCGACCGGCCGGCTGCCGCTGCACGGCTCGGCCGACCAGATCCGCCAGGACCTGGCGCGGCTTGCCGAACAGGGCGTGACCGAGCTGTTCTTCGACCTCAACTTCGACCTCGCGGTCGGCTCGCCCGATGCCGACCCGGTGGCCTCGATGCGCCAGGCCGAGCGGGTGCTGAGCACTTTCGCACCCGGCGCACCCGCACCTGGCATATCCGCACCCGGCATACCAGCACCCGCCGGCAGCGACCGGGCCTAGGCAGTCCGGTCGAGACGCCCGGGATAGACGCCTCGACCCAGGCTGGCGGTCCGGGCCGGACGATTCGGCTACGGAAAGTGACAGAATTAGTTAACCGATGGTAGTTGCTGCCGATAGGAGGTGCGAGGAGCCGACAAGACGTCGGCGCAGCCGAGATGGGACACACGGATGTCAGCCCGTTCCAGAGTCGTCGCGTACCCGCACAAGCTCGCCACTGTTGCCGCCGTCCTTGCCGTGGCGCTGACCTCGATGGTCGCGGCCGCCGACTCGGCCCGGGCCGCGACGGCGACCGAATCCACCGCGGCGCTGACCACCTACCACCTGCTCAACTCCGAGCGCGCGGCCAACCATCTGCCCGCGCTCGGCTGGAGCGCCGCGCTGGTCAGCAGCGCCCGCCGGCACAACCTGACGATGGCGCAGGCCAACGTGCTGTCACACCAGTTGCCCGGCGAGGCGGTGTTCCGTACCCGGATCAGCCAGGCCGGCGTCGCGTGGCACTCGGCGGCCGAGAACATCGGCTGGACCACCAACCGCAGCTCGGCCGGCTCGATGGCGATGCAGACCGCAATGTACAACGAGAAGGCCCCGAACAACGGCCACCGGCTCAACATCCTGTCCACGTCGGTGCACTACGTCGGCATCGACACCTACATCGACGCCAAGACCGGCAAGCTCTGGCTGACCGAGGACTTCGCTGATGTCGCGGGGGCTCCGGTGGTCTCCGCCGCACACGCCCCCATCGGAAATCTGGAGTCGGCCACCGCGCTGGCAGGGCACAAGGTGCGGTTGAGCGGCTGGGCGGTGGATCCCGACAGCAAGGCACTACCGATCTTCATCGGCGTCTACTACGACGGCCACTTCGCCGGCTACTTTCGCTTTCCGACCGCCCGTCCGGACGTGGCCAAGGCCAAGGGTGCCGGCCCCGACCAGGGCTACGCCTTCACCCTGACCCTGCCGGCCGGCCGGCACACGGTCACCACCTACTGCCTCAACGTCGGCGCGGGCTCAGGTCAGACCAAGCTGGCCAGCAAGCTCGTCACCACCTGAGCCGCTCAGCACCAACGGAGTTCGGTGTCCGGGGAGTCCAGCACCAGCGGAGTCCAGCACCAGCGGAGTTCAGGACGGCTCGAGGAGTTCCCGAGCGGCCCGCAGCACGCTGGCCTCATCCAGCAGCACCGTGCGCGCGGCGTCCCCGAGCGGTATGAAGCTGTCGGCGCTGGTCACCCGCCTGATCTGACCGCGAAAGCCGCCGTCGATCAGGGCGGCGATGACCGCCTCGGACACGCCGCCGCTGCGCCGGGTCTCGTCCACGATCAGCACCCGGCCGGTGGCCGCCGCCTCCCGCAGGATGTCGGTGATCGGTAGCGGCGCCAGCCAGCGCAGGTCGAGCACCCGGCTGGCGATACCGTCCTGCGCCAGCGTGTGCGCGACCCGCAGGCTCATCGGCACCCCGTTGCCGAACGTGAGCAGGCTGAGTTCGGCGGCCCCGACCGGGCCGACCGGCCAGCTGCGAGCACTGCCGATCGCGACGTGCTCGGCGGCCCAGCGCTGCGGCGGGGCGTACGGTGCCAACCAGCCGCCGTCGGCCTCGCGCAGATCCCGCTGGTGATACAGGGCGATCGGCTCCAGAAAGACGCTCACGGTGCCGTCGACCTGGGCCGCGGCCAGCACCGTGCGCAGCATCGCCGGCGCGTCGGCCGGATGCGCGGGCACCGCCACCACCAGGCCCGGGATGTCGCGCAGCACCGCGACGGAGTTGTCGTTGTGGAAATGACCACCGAAGCCCTTCTGGTAGCCCAGGCCGGCGATCCGGACCACCATCGGGTTGCGGTACTGGCCCTGGGAGAAGAACTGCAGGGTGGCCGCCTCGCCCCGCAACTGGTCCTCGGCGTTGTGCAGGTAGGCCAGGTACTGGATCTCCGGAATCGGCAGGAAGCCGGCCAGCGCGGCGCCCAGGCCGACGCCCAGGATGGCCTGCTCGTCCAGGATCGTGTCGAACACCCGGGCCGCACCGAAGCTCTTGCGCAGGCCGCGGGTCAGGCCGTACACGCCGCCCTTGACCGACACGTCCTCGCCGAAGACGACCGCCTGCGGCCAGCGGACCAGCTCGTCGTGCAGCGCCCGGTTGATGGACTGCGCCAGGGTCAGCGGCGCCTCGTCCTCCGGCAGCTTGCCGGCGAACGCGGCGACCCGCTCGTCCGGCTCGCCCGGCGTGCCGGCGACCTCGGCGACCTCGGCGTCCCGGCGCGGCGCGAGAGGTGCCAGCACCTGCTCGAGGGTGGCCAGCTGCGGCTCGGCCATCGCGGCCACCGCGCAGTCGTGCACCCGATCGCGCACCTGCTCGTAGCGCGCCACCAGCTCGGCGCCATCGGCCACGCCGGCCGCGGCCAGCAACCGGGCGGTCGCGATCAGCGGATCGCGGGCGTAGTCGGCGGTGATGTCGGCCGGCGACCGGTAGGCGACCTCGGCGTCAGAGCCGGCATGACCGAGAAAGCGGACCGTTTTCAGGTGCAGGAACGCCGGCTTGCGGGCCGTCCGGACGAAGTCCGCCGCCTGGCCGGCCGCGTCGTAGACATCGGCCAGCGAGCAACCGTCGGCGGCGATGTAGCGCAGGCCAGGAC
>JBPCPA010000328.1:0-21565 GCA_050999655.1 Jatrophihabitans sp. | reverse complement strand
GGCGTGGTTACGGGTCGACGATGCCTGCGGCGGCATCCCCGAGCAGGACCTGGACCGGGTCTTCGACGTCGCCTACTGCGGCAACACCGCCCGCACCCCGGCGACGGTGAGCTGGACGATCAGCCGGCGCAGGCTCAGCGGGGCCTCGTGGCCGACGGCCCGGCCCGCCGGTTCGACCACGGTGACCCAGCCCGGCGGTGCGGCCTCGGCCGGGTCGGCACGGCCCGCGGCACCGGGCGGGCCAGGCTCGGCCGGCTCGGTGCGCAGCGCCTCAGAGGTCACAGGTCTACTTTCCACTCCCGCTACCGCCACCGCCATGGTCATCGCCGGGTTCGGTGCTGGTCGAGCTGCGGGTGCCGCCGTGGTCATCGCCGGGTTCGGTCGTCCTGCTGGTCGGCACCGCTGTCCGGGTGACCGACGGGGTGGCCGAGTTGCGGGTACCGCCATGGTCATCGCCGGGTTCGGTGCTGGTCGAGCTGCGAGCGCCGCTATGGTCATCGCCGGGTTCGGTCGTCCTGCTGGTCGGCACCGCTGTCCGGGTATCCGTCGGGCTGGCCGTTCTGCCGGTCGAATGTTCCACCTGCTGGTGGCCGTGGTCATCGAAGGAGACCACCTGCGCCTGGGATGGCACCCGGACCGGTAGGTCATGGCTGAATGAGGGGTTGCCGGCCAGCCCGGCAACGGCCGGGGCGGCGGCGATCAGGGCTGCGGCGCCGATCCCGGCACCGATCAGTAGGCGTTTCATCAGGCACTCCTTGGTTCGCTGTGTCGTGTGAACACCTCTAGTTCTGCCGCAGCGGGGGTACCGGCCACCATCAGACGATAGGTCTAGTACCAGGTCCGGCTATCTGGTCAGCCGGTGCCGAACGGCTCCGGTAGGGCCGGCCGGCTGCGGGCTCAGCGCAGCCGGCGCGCGCGCACGACCAGGTCGGCCACATGGTGCGCGCCGGCACCGCCGCCGGGCGCCACCCGCGGCCGCTGCTCATCACGCTCCAGCAACCAGTCCTCGTCCAGCAGCGCGAGGACCATTGTCGGCCAGACGTAGTCGGCCGGATCGAAGCCGCCGTCGTGCTGCTGCTGGGTGTCCATCCCGGCGTGGTGGACGAGCAGCAACACGCCGCCGGGCGCGACGGCCGCGAGCAGCGCGCGCTCGGCCGCCGCGTCGGGAGTGCGCAGCAGGGCCGGATACTGCGCGGAGACCAGGTCGAAGGACGCGGGCGGCAGTGTCGCCCGCGCCAGCTCGGCGTGCACCCAGCGAATGGCGACGCCGGCCTCACGCGCATGGCCGGCCGCCCGCTCCAGCGCCACGCCCGACACCTCCAGTGCGGTCACGTCCCAACCGCCGCGCGCGAGCCAGACGGCGTCGGCCCCCTCGCCGCAGCCGACATCGAGCACCCGGCCCGGCGTGAGGCCGGCGACCTCGGCCACCAGCGCGCCGTTGGGCCGGCCGCTCCACAGCTGCTCCCGGTCGGCGTACCGCTCGTCCCACTCCGCCTGCACCGCTGGGTCTCCGAGGTACCCGCCGGTCCTGCTGTCCTCGGTCACCCGGTCATCCTCGCCCACCCGGTCATCCTCACCCACCATGCCCCGCTCGGGCCACTCCGCCGGCCCGACCAGATCAGGGCCGGCCAGAACGGACCAGTCCGCTCGGCCGCCTGGACGGTACCGGCCGGCCGGGGATGCCCCGGAATAGTGGTTGCTATCTGCATCGACAACCTCGCCGCTACCGAGTGCGGTCACCTAAGGGCGTTTATGCTCATCGATGTTATAAGAACGTGAGAGATCGCCGGGTGCCGTGACAACGGACAGTAGCCGGTTTCCGGGTGTCGCTCCTGCCTGCCGACCAACGATCCGCTGCGACAGTCGGCCCACCACACCGATGCGCCCTGGCGAGCGGCCCGGGGCCATCGCCGATCGCGGTGGTCGGTGCCCATGACTCGCGAGCACCGGGGCGCCGGCTGAGCCAGCCGATTGGCACGTACTGGCCCGGCCGCGGGCAATTACCCAGCGTCAGCAGCGAAAGCGGTATGCGGATGCCTATTCATCAACTGGGTATGCGAGAGCCAATTTGCTCGACTGCTACCGGTAAGCGCACAGGTTTGTTCGATTATGCCCTTCCTCCGGCCGGACCTTCGCTGCCATACTGGAAGGTTCCGATACCGGAGTATGCCTGATTCGCGGGCAGGGTGACGTTAGGGATTTTCCCGTATTAACGTATTAATTGGACACCAAACAAGAATTAGCAAACCGCGCACAGAAACGAAGGCAGCGGACTTTATACGAGGTCCATATGGCACAAAAGCGCGGCCTAATTACATTAGGTGACTCGGTGAAGACTGCGCGTCATAACGCCATTGCCTGGCTTAGCAGTTCACTGTTCGGACTTGTCCAGATCGGCGATGCCGGCCAGTAGCCGGTCCACCCCGAAAGTGAATCGAGCGGCCAGATCCGGCCGGGCCAGATCTTCGGCCGCTGCCCGGGCGTGCGGGTACTCATCGGCCGGCAGGCCGGCCATGGCCAGTCGTAACTGGTTCAGCGTGGCGCTGCGGTCGTCGTTCGGTCCCGCGGCGGCGGCCGACATCGGCGCGGTCTCGTGCAGCACGAAGCCCTGCACGTACACCAGCAGCACGTAACTGGCGTGCACCGCCTCGCGAGCGGACAGGCCCGCCTGCTGGAAGAGTGCGAGCAATGGTTCGAGCAACAGGGCCACATTGGGTCCGACCACCAGCCGGCCGGAGATGACCCGGGCCGAGTCCGGGTGCGCCAGCAGGAAGGCCCGGTAGGCCACCGCGATGCGCCGCAGCACCTCTGGCGGAGTCTCGTTGTCGGTCCGCCGCTGCTCGACGTTCTCCACGAAGACGGTCTGGAACGCCAACTCCAGTAGCCGGTCGACGATCAGGTCGAGCATGTGCTCCTTGCTGGAGACGTACCAGTAGACCGACGCGGCCTGGATGCCGAATCGATCGGCCAGGCGGCGCATGGACAGCGCATCGAGACCATCGCTTTCGATGAGTTCGATTGCGGCGTCGACGAGCAGTTCCGTCGTGATGGGCATCCGTCGGGTGGGTGCCTTATCCGGCGTCGGTCGGGGCATGCAGTCAACTCCCAGGCTTGTCCGAATACTCGAAACGTCTACCACCGCCGACTCTAACGTCATTGACGGGAAACGATGTTGATGACATCCGGATATTGCCCACTGCGGCACGAGATTATTCTGATAGCGGCTGCTCTCTATATATTCACCTGCACGCTCTTCTAACACAAGCGGCATTACCGCGCTAGTGGGTATGCGTGTTGTCCGCATTGTCAGTAGCCGCACCCTCCGGTGGCTCGGCAGCGGCCATGCGGGCCCTCCTAACGGGCCGGCCGACGCCGTGCCCCGCCGCGACCGGCCGGTGCCGAGCCGGCGTCGGTACGGCGCTGTCGCAACGTGGAGGCGGCGATCGCCACCGCGGACCCGATCACCGCATAGCAGCCGATCACGACCAGGTGGCCGGTGATGGCGTGCGAGTGGAAGTAGACGATCCGGCGCACCGCGTCGGTGCCGGCACCGTTGGGCAGCGCCGAGCTGATCGCGCGCCAGAACGGCGGCAGCAGCGGAGCCTGGTAGGCGCCACCCGCGCTCGGGTTGCCCAGCACCACGAAGACCAGCACGGTCACACCGATACCGAGCACCCCGAAGAGCACCTGAAAGGCCATCGTCACCGCGGCGGCGGCGAACACCAACAGGGTGCCGAGCCACCACAACGCCAGCAGGTGGCCGGTGAGCGCGCCCAGAACCGGTCCGACGACCACCGTGCCGCCAAGGCCGGACACGATCGCGTACGGCACCACGGCCAGCAGCCGGATGACCGCCCGCCGGGCGGTGGCCGGTCGGGCCCCCTTTGCCACCCCGAGCAGGGCGGCCACCAGGTAACCACCGACGATCCAGCCGATCACCAGGTAGAAGCCGGTCAGCCCCCGGCCGTCGCCCGGTTGCAGCCCGCGGACGTCGCTCACCGTCACGCTGCGGCGCTGCGCGGCCTCGACCCCGGTGATCGCCTGTTCGACGGCGCTGGCCACCGACGTCCCGCCGGCCGAGGCCACCAGCAGCGTGTCGGCGCTGCCGGTGGTGTTCACCAGCAGCGCCGCACTGGTCGAACCCCGTCCCAGCAGCCGGCGGGCGGTGGCCTCGTCGGCCACCGACCGCGCATTGACCGGCCGGGCGGCCAGGCCGTTGAGCCGGGCTGTCAGGGTGGCGCCGGTCTGCCCCGGGGCCACCACCGCGACCGGGATCCGGTGCGGGCTGGGGGAGTGAAAGGCCCCGACGTAGGACAGGATGAAACCCAGCTGCAACACCAGCACGCCCAGCACCAGGCCCACCGTGCGGACCGAGATGGCGTCCCAGAGTTCGGCAAGAAAGCCGTCCGGCGTCGCGTTGGCCGCGGGCTCGCCGGAGATCTCGTGTCGAGCGCTCCCACTCATGGCGCTGCCTCCACCCCGCCAGCACCACGCGTGGCCGGCCGGTCAAACCTAGCCGGTCACCTGGCCGGTCGGTGTCCGCCGGCATCCGGGGCCAGCGGACTGCGGCCGTCCGGCCTGGCGCTGGCGCTGGCGCTTGTCGACGTACATCGCGGCATCGGCCCGGGCCAGCAACTGCTCGGCGGTCTCGACCGGCGCTCGGGCGACCCCGATGGACGCTCCGATCTCCAGCCGACCACAGTCCAGCGCGAACGGCTCGGCGAAGCACCGCCGCAGTCGGGTCGCGAGGGCAGCCACCCCGTCGGTCCGGTCCTCGTCCGGATGCGCCTCGCACAGCACCACCGGCTCATCACCGGCCAGCCGGGCCAGCAGGTCGCTGGCCCGCACCGTGGCCAACAACCGGGCGGCCACCGCGTGCAGCAGCTGGTCACCGGCCGCGTGACCGTAGCCGTCGTTGACCGCCTTGAAGCCGTCCAGGTCCAAGAACAGCACTGCCGGGCATCCCTCGCCGCGCCGGTGCCTGGCCACCGCAAGCCGTAGCGCCTCGTCGAACAGTGCTCGGTTGGGCAGGCCGGTCAGCGGGTCGCGGCGTGGCCGAGCCGGTCGCCCTGCGCAGCTCGAGCATCCGCACGGCCTGGTCGGCGATGTCGCGCAACCGCTCCAGCTGCAGCCGGCTCAGCTCGGTGACCTCGTCGACGAAGGCGCAGATGGTGCCGATGATCTCTCCGCCGGGCAGCGTGAGCGGAGCAGCGGCGTAGAGCCGGATCTCGCCGCGCCGGCCGCTCACGAACGGGTTGGTGGCCCATCTGGGGTCGTGGGAGGCATCCGGGGTGTAGCTGACGTCGGGGGTGAGGATGCTGGTGGCGCACATCGACTCGGCGCGGGGCATCGGCATCGGGCTACAACCGTGCGCCGCCGCCGGCCACTGCCGGTCGGCGTCGATGAGGTTGATGACCGCCGTCGGGGTGCCGCAGACGTAGGCAGCCAGCCGGGTCAGCGAGTCGAGGTCGGCGCGCCGGGGCCGGTCCAGGACGTCGAGTGCGCGCAGCGCCGCCACCCGGTGCCGGTCCTCGGACAGCACGGTGCCCGGTGAGAGTCGGCCGCGGCAGCGCTCATGCCGGCTCCTATCGGCCGGCCGGGCGGCCGCTTGAGGCGATTGAGGCCGGTGGATTGCCTTGTGGATTGAGGCTGGTGGATTGATTGCACCCCGCCGAGTGCGACCACCAGCAGCTGCCAGGCGGGTGGCCGTCGACGCTCTGGGCAGGAATGAAAGCGGGGGCTCTCCGGTTCCACCGTTCCGGCATCGGGTGGCCGAACAGCGCCGACACCGAACCGCTTGCGCCGATGAGCGTGCGGGCCGCCAGCATCGATGAAGGAGACAGCAATGACCGCCAAGATCTGGTTCATCACCGGCGCGTCCCGCGGTTTCGGCCGGGAGTGGACGATCGCCGCCCTGGAACGGGGCGACTCGGTCGCCGCGACCGCTCGGGACACCGCCACCCTGGCCGACCTGGCCGAACGGTTCGGCGATCGGCTGCTGCCGCTGCGCCTCGACGTGACCGACCGGCCGGGGGTGTTCGAGGCGGTGGCCCGGGCGCAGGCCCGGTTCGGCCGGCTGGACGTCGTGGTGAACAACGCCGGCTACGGCCAGTTCGGCATGGTCGAGGAGTTGTCCGAACAGGACGCGAGGGAGCAGATCGAAACCAACCTGTTCGGGGCGCTGTGGGTCACCCAGGCCGCGCTGCCGTTCCTGCGCGAGCAGGGGTCCGGCCACTTCCTGCAGGTCTCGTCCATTGGCGGTATCAGCGCCTTCGCCGGCATCGGGATGTACCACGCCTCCAAGTGGGCGCTGGAGGGCATCAGCCAATCGTTGGCCGCCGAGGTCGCCGATTTCGGAATCAAGGTGACGGTGATCGAGCCGGGCGGCTATGCCACCGACTGGGGCGGCTCGTCGGCGCGGCACGCCGAGCCGGCCGCGGCCTACGACGACCAGCGCGCGAACATGGCCCGGTGGCGCGCCGAGCGCAACGCCACGCCAGGCGATCCGGTGGCGACCCGGGACGCGGTGCTGCAGCTGGTGGACGCCGAGCAGCCACCGTTGCGGATCTTCTTCGGCAACGGCCCGCTCGAACTGGCCACCAAGGACTACGAATCACGGCTGGCCACCTGGCGGGAGTGGGAACCGCTGTCGATCAAGGCGCACGGCGGCAGCTGAGGCCACCGTGCCGGCGGAACACCCGGCCGGCTCCGGCGGTTGGGGCTGACAGTTGCAGGTACCCGATCGGGAAGGCGATGTCAGACCATGCCACGAGTGTTTCGCTTCCATTCCTACGGCGGCCCGGAAACCCAGGAGTTCGGTCGAGCTGGACCGCCCGGTGCCCGGGCCCAGCGAACTGCTGGTGGCGGTGCGGGCGGCCGGCGTGAACCCGGTCGACTACAAGATCCGCCAGGGCCTGATGAAGGACTTCGCGCCGCGCGAGCTGCCCTCGGAGTTCGGTAGCGAGGTTTCCGGCGTGGTGGTCGAAGTAGGCCAGGACGTCGAAGGATTCGCTATCGGCGACGAGGTGTTCGGCGCTCCCGCGCCCAGCCACGGCGCGTTCGGGGAGTACGCGGTCACCAGCGCCACGGCCACCGCGCACAAGCCGCCGCAGGTTAGCTTCCACGACGCGGCAACCCTGGTGGTGGCCGCCGCCACCGGCTACGACGGCATCGCCCAGCTGAATCTCACCGCCGGCCAGACGCTGCTGATCAACGGCATCGGCGGCGGCGTCGGGGTCGCGGCGGCCCAGATCGCCCGGGACGCCGGCATCGCGGTCTTCGGCACCGGTAGCCAAGCCAAGCGTGCTCTGGCCGAGTCCCTGGGCGCCACCCTGATCGAGTACGGCGACGGGTTGCCGAGCGATTCCGCGAGATCCTGCCCGACGGGGTCGATGCGATCTTCGACCTGATCGGCGGCGACGCGCTGCGGGCGGTGGCCGTCCTGCTCAAGGACCCCACCAAGTTGATCACCGCGGCCGATCCGAGGACCGTCGCCGAGTTCGGTGGCAGCATGATCGAGCGCGATCGGACCTCGCGGGTACTCGATCTGGTCGCGACACTCGTCGCCGAAGGCAAGCTCGATCCGCACGTGCGCGACGTGCTGTCCTTCGACGATGCGGCCCAGGCCATCGCCTCGGTCGAATCCGGGCACGCCCTGGGCAAGGTCGTCATCGAGTTCAGTTGAGCGCGGCCGCCATCCGGGCGATCGCCAGCCGCAGGATCTCGTCGCTGGTACCGAAGTTCAGCCGGGCGTAACCGCTGCCGACGGTCTCGCCGAAGTGCGGGCCTGCCTCCAGCGCGACCCGACCCTGCTCCAGAAAGCGGTCTCGCGGTGCCGTACCGGTGCCCAATGCCCGGCAGTCCAGCCAGGCCAGGTAGCTGGCCTGCGGCGGGTCCCAGGCCAGCTGCGGCAACTGGTCGGCCAGCAGCCGGCCCAGCTGTTGGCGGCGATCGAGCAAAGTGGCCAGTAGCTGGTCCAGCCACGGCTGGCCCTCGGTGTAGGCCGCCACGCTGGCCAGCACCCCGAAGTGCCCGATCCGCCAGCGGCAATCCGGCGGCAACTGGCTGACCAGGGACTGCATGGCCGGCGAGTCGGTGATGATCATGGCGCATTTCAGGCCGGCCAGGTTCCAGGCCTTGCTCGCCGAGTGCAGGCTGATCGCGAGGCGATCGGCTCCCTCGATGGCCAGCAGCGGGGTGAAGCTGCTGCCGGGTAGCGCCAGCGGTGCGTGGATCTCGTCGCTGATCAGCCGGACGCCGTAGCGTTCGGCCAGCGCCACCAGCGCGGCCAGGTCCCGCGCCGGATGGACCAGGCCGACCGGGTTGTGCGGGCTACACAGCAGGTAGGCCGCCGCGCCGTCGCGAAAGGCCTGCTCCAGACCGGCCAGGTCCAGTCGCCAGCCGGGCGTCCGGTCGGCGTCGGGGGCCAGCGGTACCTCGGCCAAGCGGACGCCGGCCTCGGGTGCCCAGTGGAAGAACGGCGGGTAGATCGGCGGGCTGATCACCACCGTGTCGCCCGGCCGGCAGCACAGCCGGAGCAGTTCCACCATGCCGACCCCGACGTCGGTCACCGCGGCGACCTGATCCGGATCGACCGTCCAACCCCACCGCTGCGCGGCGAACGAGGACAAAGCGGTGCCGAGTTCCGGCGCCGGCCGGGCATAACCGGTGTCCGAGCTGTCCAGGGCCTGCCTGAGCACCGCGCGGATCGGCTCGGCCAGCGCGAAGTCCAGTTCGGCCACGGTCAGCGGCAGGACGTCGGCGGGGTAGCTGTGCCACTTGGCGCTGCGGCGCCGGCGCAGGACGTCCAGTTCGTCGACCGGCAGCAGGGGATTGGAGGCTGTCATGGCACAAACCTGCCAGCTCCACCCGGCAGCGCGCTACCCAGTCGGCCTGCACCGCCAGCGACCGGTGGCGGTTACACTGGGGACGGTTGACGATCCAGCCAGCCCGGCCAGTGCGCAACGACCGCCGCTGGGATGACCCAGTCGACGCCGGGAACGACCGGTGGCCTGAGCACCAGGATTGCCATGCACCCTCATGCCGATGTTGTCCACCGACCCGGGTGTCAATCGGGTCCGCCGTTCCGCCCGGACGGGAGCCCGCTCCGATGAGCACCCCGGTTGCCGCACCCCAGGACGAGGCGGCCGCCGCCGGCCGCGGTAGCGACTACGCGGCGCTGAGCCGGCTGATCAAGTCGGCCGGCCTGCTGGATCGCCGACCGGCGGCCTACACGGTGCAGATCGCTGCCACCCTGGCCTTCTTCCTGGCCACCTTCGTGGTGGTCTGGTGGGTGGGCGATTCCTGGTACCAGACGATCGCGGCAGCGGTGATGGGCGTCGCGTTCACCCAGGTCGCCTTTCTCGGCCACGACGGCGGTCACCAGCAGGTGTTCGCCACCCAGCGGGCGAACGACCTGTTCGGCCGGCTGACCGGCAACCTGCTGGTCGGGCTGAGCTACGGCTGGTGGGTCGGCAAGCACAACCGCCACCACGCCAACCCCAACAAGGAGGAGCACGACCCGGACATCGGTGACCGCGTGTTCGTCTTCACCACCCAGCAGGCCGCCAACCGGTCGGGCTGGTTGGGCCGCTTCGTGTTGCGCCGGCAGGCCTGGTTGTTCGTGCCGCTTTTGACCCTCGAGGGGCTGAACCTGCACGCGGCCAGCGTCGGGTCGGTGCTCAGTGGCACCGAGCGAAGCCCGCGCGGCGGCCGGCGCGGCACCGAACTGCTGTTGCTGCTCGTCCACACCGTCGGCTACCTCGGTGGCCTGTCGCTAGTGATGTCGCCGGTGAAGGTGTTGGTGTTCGTGGTGATCCAGGAGGCCATCTTCGGCCTGTACATGGGATTGTCCTTCGCCCCCAACCACAAGGGCATGCTCATCCTCAGCAGCGATGAGCAGCTGGACTACCTGCGCCGCCAGGTGCTGACCTCGCGCAACGTCCGGGGCGGCATGCTGACCGACGTCTTGCTCGGCGGCCTGAACTACCAGATCGAACACCACTTGTTCCCGAACATGCCCCGGCACTCGCTGCGGCGGGCCCAGCAGGTGGTGCGCAGCTACTGCGCGGACGTCCAGGTCAGCTACACCGAAACCTCACTGCTCGGCTCCTACACCGCGGCGCTGAGCTACCTCAGCCAGCTGGGCGCCACTGCGCGCGGCCGGGTGAGCGGCCAGCACGCCTAGTTCGGCACCGTCACGCTGACGCAGCCCAGGTTGGTGATGCCGCCCGAGCCCGCAACGTTGATGCCGTAGGCACAGGCCCGGTGCTGGCCGGGGCTGGTGGCCACGTCGATCTGAAAGCCGTGGCCGGCGCCGAAGTGCGGGTAGCCGGCCGCCACGTCCGGCCGGGGGAGCGAGGCGGTCATCGATACCTGGCCGCCATCGACGTAAAGCGCCGCGCGGCCGGGCGCCATCGTGTCCGGGTCGATCACCCAGCCCGTCCCGATCACGTGATGTCCTTGCACGGCAACCGAATCCAGGTGCCCGGTCGGCGAGCCGGTGACCGTCACGGTCCGGCAACCCAGGCTGGACGTAGCACCCGGGCCGGCCAGGTTCAGGCCATAGGCGCACACGGTGTGCCGTCCGGGCGGGGTGGCGAAGGTGAGCGCGAAGCCATGTCCGGCGCCGTAGCCCGGATGGGCCCGGGCCACGTCGGGGCGCGCCAAGGACGCAGTCACACTCAGTCCGCCGCGGTCCACCCAGATGGCGGCCCGGCCGGCCGCGGCGGAGTCCGGGTCGATCATCCAGCCGGTGATCCGGATGCCGGCCAGCACCGGCACCGCCGAGTCCAGCGAGCCGATCGGGTAGCCGGTGAGGATGGCGACACCGCGCGACGATGCCAGCCGTTGCCGCTCGGCGGGCAGCGGCCACGGGTTCGGCTGGCAGCCCTGCAACGAGATCGACTGCTGCTGCATCACCGGCGCAGGCTGGCCCGGGCCGCCGCAGAAGGAGTGCCCGAAGCCCAGCCAGTGCCCGGTCTCGTGGTTGACCACCATGGTCCGGTAGTCGTGCAACGACCGGTGCGCGGCGTTCCAGGACGGGCTTGCCGACAGCCACCGGCTCTCGTTGATGATGACGTTTCGCCCGACGGTGCAGGAGTAACTGCTGTCGCAGATGGTGCCGAAGCCGGGCACCCGGCCGGCCGCAGCCAACCAGAGGGTGAACTCGCCGCCGCTACTGACCTGGCGAAAGGCGATCGAACCGCCGAGGTTCCAGCCACGGTTGTCGGCATAGGTCTGGGCCGCCTCGGTGGCGAAGCTGGCCAGGCTGCTCCGGTTGTCCAGACCACGTACCTGGTAGGTGTAGACGATGCGCGCGGCTGCCTGCGCCGGCCGGCCGGCAAGCACCGCGGTGCCGAGGCCGGCCAGCGCGCAGAGCGCGAGCAGCGCGGCCAGCAGCTGCCGGCCGGTTCGGCGCCCGGACCGACCGGTGAGCCGATGATTGCCCATCTGGACACCCCCTTCGCCGACAGTGGTAGGCATCGGAGAGTCTAGGGCCGGACGCGGGTCGATGACCGTACAACTAGGGTCTGGATCCCGCCGATTCAGGGACGCAACCGCAGAACGTCGAACTCGCCGGCGGAGAAACGCGCCCGCAACACCTTCTTGTCATACTTTCCCACGGTGGTCTTGGGCACCTCGTCGATGAAGGTCCAGTTTTCCGGCACCTGCCAGCGAGCCACGCTGCCGGCCAGGTACTCGGCCAGCGCGGCAGCCTCGGCCGATCCCGGCTCGCGCAGCACCACGCAGGCCAGCGGCCGCTCGCCCCACTTCTCATCCGGAATGCCGATCACCGCCGCCTCCAGCACAGCGGGGTTGCCGACCAGCAGGTTCTCCAGCTCGACCGATGAGATCCACTCGCCACCGGACTTGATGACGTCCTTGGCGCGGTCGGTGATCTGGAAGAAGCCGCGGTCATCGACCGTGCCGATGTCGCCGGTCCGCAGCCAGCCGTCGTGGAACTTCTCCGGCGCTGGGTCCAGGTGGTAGGAACCGGTGATCCACGGCCCGCGCACCTCGATCTCACCGACCGCCTCGCCGTCCCACGGCAGTTCGGTGCCGCCCTCGTCGACGATCCGCATCTGCACACCCGCGGTGACCCGGCCGGACTTCAGCCGCCAGAACAGCTCCTCTTCGGTGCCGAGTTCGACCTCGGCCGGCGGATGCGCCACGCCGGCGACCGGCGAGGTCTCGGTCATGCCCCAGCCCTGCACGATCCGCAGGCCGTACTTCTGCTCGAAGGCCGCGATCAGGCTGCGTGGGATCGCCGCGCCGCCGGACGTACCCACCCGCAGCGAGGAAAGGTCGATCTCGGTGGTGGCGCCGTGGGCCAGGATCGCCTGCCAGATGGTCGGAACCGCCGAGGCGACGGTGGAGCGCTCGGCGGCGATGAAGTCACAGATCGGACCGGGCGCCATGAACGGGCCGGGCAGGTGCAGGCTGGCCCCGGACAGGAACGAGCTGAACGGGATTCCCCAGGCGTTGACGTGAAACATCGGTACGAATGTCAGGATCCGGTCAGCCTCGGTGGGCCCGGTGAGGTTGGCCGCCTGGCCGGCGAGCGCGTGCAGGAAGGTCGACCGGTGCGAGTACACCACGCCCTTGGGATCACCGGTGGTACCGCTGGTGTAGCAGATCAGGGCGGCGGTCCGCTCGTCCAGCTCCGGCCAGTCGAAGCCCGGTTGCTCGGCGGCCAGCAACTCCTCGTAGCCGAGGACGCGAAAACCGCTCAGGGCGTCGCGCAGGGTGGCCGGCACCTCGCCGCCGATCACGACCAGCGTGTCGACCGTCCGGATCTGCGGCAGCGCCGCGGCCAGCAGCGGTAGCAGGGTGCTGTCGACGAGCAGCAGCCGATCCTCGGCATGGTTGACGATGTGAGCCAGCTGCGCGGCGGGCAGCCGGATGTTGAGGGTGTGCAGCACCGCACCCAGGCACGGCACGGCGTAATAGGCCTCCAGATGTTCCTGGCTGTTCCAGCAGAAGGTGCCGACGCGATCGCCGGCCTGGATGCCGAGCCGGGTCAGCGCGGCAGCCAGCCGCTCGGCGTTCTGGGCCACGGTGGCGTAGGACGTGTGCCGGGCCGACTGCCCCTGCCAGGTGACGCACTCGCTGCGACCGTAGATCCGGGCGCCGTGGCGCAGGATGGCGGTGATGGTCAGCGGGTAATCGTCCTGCATGGTGCTCGAGATCAACGCGGTGGCTCCTGGCTCGAGAGGGCGTGACCGGCTGACCGGGCTCCGGTCTGATTTCTTCTCGAACGTACCTGCCGGTCGGACGGCTGGCGAGGCTGGCGGCAACCAGAAAGATCCGCACCGGCCACCCGTCCCGGTGAACTAGGCCGGCCCGGCGCCGGACAGTTCGGCCCGGATCTCGGCCTTGAGCACCTTGCCCACCTTGGATCGGGGCAGGTCTGGCCAGACCTCGACCTGCTTGGGCGTCTTCACGCTGCCGAGCCTGGCCTTGACGAATGCCATGAGTTACGCCGGGTCTATCTGGTGGCCGGCGACCGGCTGGATCACGGCGGTCACCCGCTCACCCCACTTCTCATCGGCCAGTCCCACCACCGCCGCCTCGTAGACGTCCGGATGCTGCATCAGGGCCTGCTCCACCTCCGCGGAGTAGACGTTGAAGCCGCCGCTGATGATCATGTCCTTGGCCCGGTCGACCAGGTAGAGAAAGTCAGCCGCTACGCCGAACTGAGCAAGGCCGAGCCCACGGTCACCGAGCAGACCGCGTACGCGCTGTTCGACGGGCTGTTCCAGCGCGCGATCCTGCACCACCTCGCCGGCTCGGACATGGCGCTGTCGGACCTGTCCGTCGCGGTGCTCAGCACGCTGCCTCGGCTGATCAGCTGACCGACCGGCCGTCCGGTCTGGCCAATCGGGCCCGCCAGCCGATGTCGGCGACCCGCAGCCACTCGAAGGCACTGAGCACGCCGAGCAGCACCGCCAGCGCGGGCAGTCCGACGGCAGCCGCAAGCGCGCGCAGCAGTCCCAGGCCCAGGTGGTCATCGACGAGCCGGCTGGACACCTCGGTCACCGCGAAGACGAACACCAGGTCGACGAACAGCTCGGCCCAGCTCACCCGCTTCTCGGCCGCCAGTTCTTCGACCGTTGGCGCGGGTTCGTCAACCATCCTGCCTCCACATTTCGAACTCCTCGGGCCATTGCCCCGAGACTGCCCGGTCACCGACCGGATTGCCGTCTCCCGGCCGATGACAGCCTCCGAGGTGGTGCGCTAGCTTGCAGTCATGACACTTCGTCCAGGCCCGCGTCGGCTGCTCAGCGTCCTGTCCGCGACCGTACTGGGCGTGGCCACCCTGATCGCGTTTACCCCAGCGGCACAAGCCAAACCCTCGCACGCCCAGCTGCCGTCCTGGACGCTGCTGGACAGCGGCAGCACCTCGCACTTTCGCGGCCTGGCGGCGGTCAGCCGGCAGGTTGCCTGGATCAGTGGCTACGACGGGACGGTGCTGCGCACGGTCGACGGTGGCCGGCACTGGATCGATGCCTCGCCGGCCGGCGCCAGCACCTTGCAGTTCCGCGACATCTCGGCCTCCGATGCGTGGCACGCGGTAGCCATGGCGGCCGGCCCGGGTACCGACTCCCGGCTGTATGCCACCTCCGACGGTGGCCGGCACTGGACGCTGGCCTACCAGAACGCCGATCCGGCAGCGTTCTTCGACTGCATGTCCTTCTATGACGCCCGGCACGGCCTGGTGGTCAGTGACCCGGTGGACGGCAGGTTCCGGATCCTGGCCACCGGCGACGGCGGTCGCAGCTGGAGCGTGCTGCCGGCCGCCGGCATGCCCGCCGCGCTGACTGGCGAGGCCGGCTTCGCCGCCAGCGGCGAGGGCCTGACCACCGCCGGGCACGACGCCTGGTTCGGCAGCGGCGGCGGCGCCACCGCGCGGATCTTCCACTCGGCCGACGGTGGCCGGCACTGGGATGTCAGGTCCACCCCGCTGACCAGCAGCCCCAGCGCCGGCGTGTTCGGCCTGGCTTTCCGCACGCCGCTACTCGGGGTGGCCGTCGGCGGCGACTTCGCGGCGCCGGCCGCGGCGACCCACGTCTCGGCATTGTCCTATCTGCACAGCCCATGGTTCTCGCCGCGCACCGAACCCCACGGCTACCGCTCCGGGGTCAGCTGGCTGCCGTTCACGCCGGCCGGCGTGGTGTCGGTCGGCCTGACCGGTTCGGACGTCTCCTACGACGCCGGGCTGCACTGGCAGAGCTTCGACACCGGCCAGTTCGACACCGTCAGCTGCACCCGCGACGGTGCCTGCTGGGCCTCCGGCGACCTCGGCCGGGTGGCCGTCCTGCACCGCTGAGCCGGCGGGTCGGCCCAGCAATCGGCGGCCGGGCCGAGGACCGCTAGGAGACCGCGTTCAGCAGCGGTGTGACCGGCAGCGCCCCGGTGAGAATGACATCTTCGGCCACCTCGCGCAGCTTGCGATGGCCCTGCTGGGAGGCCACCCGCAGCAGGTCGAAAGCCTGCTCGTCCTGCAGCCGGTAGCTGGCCATGACGATGCCGATCGCCATCCCGATCCTGCGGTTGGAGCCCAACGCGGTTTCCAGGTTGCGGACCCGCTCCTGGGCGGCGACCGCGTCGAGGCTGAGGGTGGCGTGCTGGGCAAAGATCGCGCCCACCTCGGTCAGCTCGTCGGTGAAGAAGTCCGGCTGCCGGGACGTCACGATCAGCACGCCGAGCTGACGCTCACCGGTGCCGAGCGGGTAACCGACCGCCGACCGGACCGGGTCGGCGGACCGCAGCACGCCGCAGCGATAGTCCGGCCAGCGGCGATCGGTGCTGAAGTCGCCCACCCGGAGAACCGAGTGGCCGTGCAGGCAGTCCCAGGCCAGCCCCTCGCGGACCTGGCCGACCAGTTGCCCGAAGTGCTCGGCCAGCACCGGATCGGTGGCACTCTGTAACTTGACCGCATCCAGCGCTGTCAGTGACCAGATCGCAGCCGAATCGCAGGCCAGGATCGTCCGGGCCAGCTGCACGACCCGTTCCGAGGCGGCGCGCACATCGTCCTGAACCGCGAGTTCCTGGGCCACCTGGACGAACATCCGGGCGCCGTCGATCATGCTCGGTGCGGCCATCGCCGAACCTTTCTCCCTTGGTGCGTCGGCCTGCTGCAAGACCGCGAAGCGTAGTCAGAAACGTAGTCCAGACAGCTGCCAGGTGCCATCCCGATAACTATGCAAATTGGCTGGACGAGGTGCAGAGGTTGCGGCCGGTGGGTCGGCTGGCCAGGATGGCGGGAGTGGTGGGAGGTCACCGCGGCCGGAGGGACGTCGCATGCAGGCAGGCATACCGATCGCCGAGGTCGCTCGTCGCCTCGGCGTGCCGATGCCCACCCTGCGCTCCTGGGAACTCCGTTACGGGATACCGGAAAGTACCCGCAGCCCCGGTCAGCACCGGCGTTACACCGCGGCCGAGCTGCAGGCCCTGGCCCTGATGCGGGACGAGATCGCGCGCGGCAAGCGAGCCAGCGCCGCCGCGCAATCGGTCCGGGAACTGCTCGGGCTGTCCGGGCCGGCGGCAGCCCACATCAAGGCCTTCCTCGCCGCCTCGGCCCGGCTGGACCCGGCCGGGGTGCGCGGCCAGCTCGACGAGGCGCAACGCCAGCTCGGGCTGGGCAACTGCATCGATGACGTGTTGCTACCCGCGATGCGACAGATTGGTCTGTGGTGGCAGAACGGGCGCTGTGACATCGAACAGGAGCGGCTGACCACCGAGACGGTCCGGGGCTGGCTCGACGCGCTGACCGCGTTCGCGCCGACTCCGACCCACCGGCGTCCGCTGGTGCTGGCCTGCGGTCCGAGCGATCTGCACACGCTGGGCCTGGAGGCGTTGGGGCTGCTGTTGCGCAACCAGCACTGGGCCTGCCGCCAGCTCGGGGCGCGGGTGACGCTGCCCGCCCTGAGCACCGCGGTCTCGGCCAGCGGCGCCGCGGGCGTGGTGATTGTGGCGCATCTGCCGACCGGACGTAACCGCGCGGTGCAGGCGCTGCAGCTGGTAGAGGATTCGCAGACGCCGGTGTTCTACGCCGGCAACGCCTTCGGCTCGGCGCGCAGCCGCCGGGGCGTGCCCGGCAGGTACCTCGGCCAGCGGCTGCAGGTGGCCTGCAGGGCGATCGACGACGCACTGTCGGTGCGCTGAGCAGCCGGGACCGGCACTAGTCGAGGCCGATGTCCTCGTTCCACAGTTCCGGCCGGGCGGCGATGAACTCGGTCATCAGCTGCACGCAGCCGGGGTCATCGACCAGCACCACCTCGACGCCGTTGTCGGCCAGCCAGTCATGGCCGCCGTAGAACGTCCGGGCCTCGCCGATGAGCACCCGGGAGATGCCGAACTGGCGGATCAGCCCGCTGCAGTACCAGCATGGCGACAGCGTGGTGACCATGGTGGTGCCGCGATAGGATGCGAGCCGGCCGGCGTTGCGGAACGCGGCGGTCTCGCCGTGCATCGACGGGTCATCGTCCTGCACCCGGCGGTTGCGGCCACGACCGAGCACCGTGCCGTCCTGGCCGATCAGCGCGCCACCGATCGGGATGCCGCCCTCGGCCAGGCCGATCCGGGCCTGCTCGAGCGCGACCGCCAGCCATGCCTGCGGATCGAAGGCCGTCACCCGCCGACGCCACCGGCAGCGCCGGCCGAGCGCCAGACCCGCGACAGCAGCAGGTAGCCCAGCGCCGCGATCGCGAAACCCACCTCGAAGGTCAGGTCGCCGAAGGCCGGGTGATGCTTGGGGATCAGGCCGACGTACTTGGTCTGGTTGGAGAACAGCCAGATCGATACGGCCATCGCCACCGCCATCGAGATCGGCCCGGCCCAGTTGCGGTGCCGGGTGTCGCCGAGCAGGGACTGGATGTCGGTGCCCCGGCGCAGCACCCGGTCGACGAACACCACGCCGAGCCACGGGCCGATCCAGTAGGAGATCACCAGCAGGAAGTTCTCGTAGGTCTCACCGGCGTTGTGCAGGCCGGTGAACGCCACGATCAGACCGAGCACACCGAACACCAGCGCCACCGCGGCCCGCGCGGCATGGGTGGGCAGCCGAATACCCAGCGCCATGAAGGAGATGGAGCCGGAGTAGATGTTGATGGCGTTGGCCGCGATCGCGCCGAGACAGATGCACAGCAGCACCAGCTTGCCGATCCAGGTCGGCAACAGGCCGGTGAACGAACTCGGGTCGACCGCGGTCTTGCCGGCCGTGACCACCGCTGCGCCGGCCACCTCCAGCAGCACGCAGGAGCCGAAGATGCCCAGGCCCGACCACAGCGCCACCGCCGGCCGGCTGGTCTCCGGCGCCAGATAGCGGGTGTAGTCACTGGCGTAGGGGTTCCAACCGGCGGCATAGCCGAAGGTCGCGCCGAACATGATCAGAAATCCGCCGATGCCACCGTGGTAGGACGGTGCCGCACCGGGATGGGCCTTGCTCAGCACGATGATGCTGGCTACCACGAACACCACCGCAAGCACCGGAAAGGCATAGCGTTCGAAGGCTTGCACCAGGTTGTGCCCGAAGAACGCGACCAGCAGCTGGACGGCCACCACGATCACCAGGCAGACGCCTTTGGGCAGGTGGCTCAGCGCGTGCAGGGCCAGCGCGCCGCTGACGCTGTTGACCGCGAACCAGCCGATGCCCGCCACTACCGCATTCAGGCCGGCCGGCAGGACGTTGCCGAGAAAGCCGAACGCGCTGCGGCTGAGCACCATCTGCGGCAAGCCGTGCTGGGGTCCCCATGCCGACAGCGCCGCCTGGCTGAACGAACCGAGCGCGGTGCCCAGCAGGATGGCCAGCACCGACTGCCAGAACGTCAGGCCGAAGGCGAGCGGGCCGAGGATACCGACCGCGATGGTCGCGAACTCCATGTTCGGCGAGGTCCAGGTCCACAGCAGTTGGCGGGGCGAGCCATGCCGCTCGTCCAGCGGGATGAATTCGACCCCGCCTGGTTCGACGGCGATGATCTTGTCGCCGTAGTCGCGGGTGGGGTCATCGACGATCGGCAAGGTAGCTGACATGGTCGCTAATGATGCAGTACATCCGTGTCGATAGCGTTACGACTCACTGGCGGCGCTGTACCAGCAACGGCTGGGTGGCCACCGCATACTCGCCGAACTCGTCGGACAGCGTCGCGTGCGCCATGCCGGTGCCGCGCGGGTCGATCACCGTGCTGGCCTGCAGCAGCAACCACTCGCTGCGGTGCTCGCGGTAGAGCGTCAGGCCCAGCGTCGGCGGTATGAACAGCCATTCGGCAAGGTCGAGTTCGGCACTCAGGCCGTTGGCCGAATCCGCCACGATCAGGCTGCGTTGCAGGCCGGTGGCGACCTCGCCGGCGACCAGCGGCAGCAGCGGACGCGCCCACACCGCTACCGGACCCAGCTGCTGAAAGCCGCCACGCACGAAGCGCCACTCGATCGCGCGGCCGTAACCCCACTGCGGGTCGAGGCCCGGAAAGTACTGCTGGGGCTGCGGGCCCGGCGGTGGGGACGGCACCGCCGGTTCGGCCGGCACGCTCGGCACGCTGGCCGCCGTGACCTGGCTGCGCCAGGCCCGGGCCACCACGATGCTCCGGCCGCCGGTGCTCAGCCGCGCCTCGACGAGTTCGACCCGGCGGCCGGGACGCAGCACCTGGGCGTCCACGCTCATCCTGCCCTGCGGGATGGGTCCGAGAAAGTCGATCGAGATGCGCACCACGGCGAGGTCCGGTCGGGGCTGGCAGTTCTCGATCGCCCTGGCCAGCAACGCCGCGGGCGGCCCGCCGTGCTGCAGGCTCGCGTCCCACGGGCTGGTCGTCGCGGCGGTGGACTCGAACGTGCCAGTCGGGCCAGGAAGGTAGAAGGCCGCTGGTGCCGCGGGCTGATGCACCAGCAATCTCCTTGTCCGGCTGGGCTAAACCTCGGCTGGGCCGAACCTCGGCCGGGCCGAACCTCAACTAGGCGAACGCCCTCGCTGGCTGTTCAGCTTCTCACCGGGTCCCAGCAGGTGGGCCCGATCGGCAGGGCGCCGCACTACCGACCCTAGTGCCGATCGACAGGATCACAAATCAAGCGCCGGTCGCGGCGACACCGACTTAACGGCGCGTCCGGTCATCGGGACGTTGGTCCCTGCCAGCCGGGGCCGTTCGGCTCCTGCCCTGACCCCCGGTTGCGGACATGATCAGAACAGCCAACAACCGAAAGGGCACATCATGTCCGTCCAGCACTCACCAGTCCAGTCCGAGCTCGCCCAGGTTCCCGGCGCGATGCTCACCGCCACGGCGGCCAAGTCCCTGGCAGTCCTGCGGGTGGTCACCGGCTTCGTCTTCCTGTGGGCCTTTCTCGACAAGACCTTCGGGCTGCATTACTCCACGAGCTCTGCCAAGGCCTGGATCCACGGCGGCTCGCCCACCAAGGGCTTTCTGTCCTCGGTCGAGGTAGGCCCGCTGCAGTCCTTCTTCCACTCCATCGCCGGTAGCTGGTGGGCAAACTCGCTGTTCATGCTGGGCATGCTCGCCATCGGCGTTGCCCTGATCGCCGGCGTGGCAGTGCGCATCGCCGCTGCCACCGGCGTGCTGATCCTGGCCATGATGTGGTTCGCCGAGTTCCCGCTGGCCCAGCACACCAGCACCGGTGCCCCGGCCGGTTCGAGCAACCCGCTGGTGGACTACCACCTCATCTACGCGGTGGTGCTCATCGTGTTGGCAGTCAGTTACGCCGGTACCACCTGGGGTCTGGGCCGGCGCTGGGCCCGGTTGCCGCTGGTGCACCGCCATCGCTGGGCCCTCTGAACGACGACCTGCCCAGCCAGCCCGCCAGCACGGGGCCGGCCGGGAACCACGCTGCCGCAAGATGGCATTATCGCCGAACGATGCGGCCGGCGCCGTCCAGCCGCTGTCGGTGGAGGGGTCTCGGCTTGAGCTGAACGAGCTACTCGCCCAGCTCATCGGCCGCGCCCAGGACGTGATGCGGACCCAGAGCCGGCTGCGCGGGCTGCTGCGGGCCAACCGGACGATCGTCGGCGACCTGGCGCTGCCGGTGGTGCTGCGGCGGATCCTGGAGGCGGCCTGCGAGCTCGTGCACGCCCGCTACGGCGCGCTCGGTGTCATCGCGCCGGACGGCGGTCTGGAGCAGTTCATCCACGTTGGGATGGCGGAGGAGACGGTGGCCAAGATCGGACGGTTGCACGATGGCAAGGGCCTGCTCGGCGCGCTGATCGACGATCCGCGCCCGATCCGGCTGGCCCGGATGTCCGACGATCCCCGCTCGGTGGGCTTTCCGCCGCATCACCCGCCGATGGGCAGCTTTCTCGGTGTGCCGATCCGGGTCCGCGACGAGGTCTACGGCAACCTCTACCTGACCGGTCATGACGAGACCGAGGTCAGCGCGGAGGATGAGGAGCTGGTGCTCTCGCTGGCCGCCAGCGCGGGCGTCGCGATCGAGAACGCCCGGCTGTTCGCGGAGTCCGGCCGGCGCCAGGAGTGGCTGCAGGCCTCGACCGAGATCACCCGGCAATTGCTGTCCAGCGAGGGCGAGGAGCCGTTGCAGGTCATCGCGCGCCGGTTGCAGCAAA
>JBPCPA010000299.1:0-19303 GCA_050999655.1 Jatrophihabitans sp. | reverse complement strand
GGTCGCGGCCGAGAACGTGGCGGGCGGGTTCTCGGCGGTGTATCCGGTCCTGCGCCAGGGCGAGGACGCCGGCCGGTACCGCCGTGGCTACTTCGTCGGAGGCTTGGGCGCGGCCCAGTTCGGGTTGACCGGCGCCATCGACCGACTGCGGTCGCTGGCCGCCGAGGTGGAACGGGGCGGCGCACGCCCGGTCGAGGCTCTGGTCCTGGCGGCCACCGATCCGGCCAACCCGTACGGTGCGGCGCTGGACTGGCCGCAACGGGTCCATCAGCCCGACCCGGAGGCCGGCAAGCGTGGGCATCAGCCGGCCCGCAAGGCCGGTGCACTGGTGGTGCTGGTCGACGGTGAGTGCGTCCTGTACGTCGAACGGGGCGGCAAGACCCTGCTGTCGTTCAGCGCCGACACCGGACGGTTGGCCGAGGCTGCCGCAGCGCTTGCCGTGAGCGCCCGGGCCGGTGCGCTCGGCAAGCTGCATGTCGAGTCGGCCGACGGTGATCCGATCGCCGCCTCGCCGCTGGGCGAGGCGCTGGCCCAGGCCGGTTTTCGGCCGTCCCCTCGTGGCCTGCGACTTCGGAGCGGTTCCGGTGCCTGAGGGCGACACGGTGTTCATCGCCTGCCGGCAATTGCACCAGGCACTGGCCGGCCGGGTGGTGACCCGGTTCGACCTGCGGGTGTCCGCGCTGGCGCTGGCCGACCTGACCGGGGCCACGGTGACCGAGGTACGACCGCGCGGAAAGCACATCCTGATCAGGTTCGACACCGGTCAGAGCCTGCATTCGCACCTGCGGATGGACGGCAGCTGGCGAGTCGGCCCGGCTGCTGAGCGGCCGCGCGGCCGGGATTTCGAAGTACGGGCCCTGGTCGGCAACTCCGCCTGGTTGGCCGCAGGCTTCAGGGTGCACGACCTGGCTCTGCTGGCCACCGAGGCCGAGACCGAGCTGGTCGGGCACCTGGGTCCGGACCTGCTAGCCGCGGACTACGACCAGGCCGAGGCACTGCGCAGGTTCGCCGGGCAACCCGAACGCCCGATTGCCGAGGCGTTGCTCGATCAGCGACTGGTCGCCGGAATCGGCAATGTCTACAAGAGCGAACTGCTCTTTCTGGGCAAGGTGAGCCCGTTCGCCCCGGTGGCAACGGTCACCGCACTACCGGCCCTGCTCCAGGACGCGGTGCGTCTGTTGCGGGCCAACCTGAGCGGTCACAATCGCTCGACCACCGGCTGGAGCCAGCCCGGGCAGCAGTACTGGGTCTATGGCCGGACGGGCCGAGGCTGCCGGGCATGCGGCACCGCCATCCGGCGCGACGAGGGCCGCCCGGGTGGCGGCGGCAGTCCGGACGAGCGGGTGACCTTCTACTGCCCGTCCTGCCAGCCGACCGGTTAGCTGGGCCGGTCCGCCTGCTGCTCGTCGGGTGCTTTGGTCAGGTTCGGTTCGCCCTTGGGTGGGTTGGCAATCGCGGCCGATGACTGCGCCTGGACCGCCGGAGCACTGCTCGAACCCTGCCCCATCGACGCCCGGATCTCGTCCAGCCGGGACTGGGCCGCCATGGTGACGGTGGCCTTCTTGACCTCCTGCAGCCGGCCGGCGGTCGAGTTCGAGGCGAGATCGGCCTGCCCGAGCGCATTGGCGTACCGGCGCTCGATCTTGTCGCGCACGTCCTCCAGCGACGGCGTGTTGCGGGGCGCGGCCACCTCGCTGAGCTGGCTCATCGAGGCCGCCACCTGCTCCTGCATCTTGGCCTGTTCCAGTTGACTGAGCAGCTTGGTGCGCTCGGCCAGCTTCTCCTGCATGCGAACCTCGTTGTCCTGCACGGCTTGGCGCGCCTGCTGGGCCGCGCCGATCGATTGATCGTGCAGCTGCTTGAGGTTGGTCGCCGACGCCTCGGCGGTCACCAGCTGGTTGGCCACCATCACCGCCGTCTGCTCGAACTCGGCCGCCTTGGTCTCATCGCCCTGCGCGCGGGACTGGTCGGCCAGCACCAGCGCCTGGCGGGCCTGGGACTGCAGCTGCTCGATCTCGCCGAGCTGCCGGTCGAGCTTGAGTTCCAGCTGGTGCTGGTTGCCGATGACGCTGGCCGCCTGCCGGGTGAGGTTGGCGTGCTGGCGCTGGGCGTCCTCGATCGCCTGCTGAATCTGGATCTTCGGGTCGGCCTTCTCGTCCACCTTGGCGCCGAACCAGGCCGACATGTAATTCCATGCCTTTGCGAACCCGTTAGCCATCTCGTTGATACGACCTTCCGTCAGACCAGAGCCGTGCCGCGACCTCGGTCCGGCGTCATACCGGGCCACTACCAGTCTGCCTCATCTGCGTGGCCCTGATCCAGCGACACCGGATCGAGCCCGGCCGGGTTGGCGGGCCGTCATCGGGCGGGTGGCAGGCCGGCCACCAGCACCTCGACGTCGGCAGCGATATCGCGATCATCGGCCGGGGCGGTCACCAGCGAGGCCAACCAGCGCAACACCGTCGGGGTGCCTCGCCGGCCGTGCTCGCGCAGCAGCCGTTCGGTGGCCTGCGCCGCCCGTGCCCAGCCCGCGCTACGCACGTCCACCCGGGCCAGGGCCGTGAGCGCACCGCCGTCCTGCTCACCGAGGGCTTCGAGCAGCGGGTGCTCCGAAATCGCCCGGGCGGCCCGCGTCAGCGCCTCGGCCAGCCTCAGGTGCGAGACGGCCGAGACCAGGTCGTCGATCTCGGCCAGTAGCAGCTCGCCGAGGACGTCCTCGCGGGTCCGGAAGTGGTTGTACAAGGTCGCCTTCGACACCCCGGCCCGCGCCGCGATCTGAGCCATGGTGAGGGTGCTGCCGTGCGCGGTGACTGCCGCCCGGGCACCGTCGATGATGGCTGCCCGGCTGCGGCGGGCGACGGAGACGCCGATGGCCGGTTCGGGCGGCGGGCGGCGGGTGGTGGGGCACAGCACGATGTCGGTCAACGGGTCCGGTCGTGAACCCTGCGTGCTCATGGAACCGTGCGTGCTCATGGCCCTGACGCTAGGCGGGTAGTTGCTCCGGCCTGCGATCCGAGCACTCGACACGCCTAGGGTCTCGACCGCTACCTGAGACTCGGACCGGAGCAGCGGCTCGCGGACGACCTCTGCCGGGCAGGATCGGGCGGCACGCCACTGGCTGGATCGGGCGGCACGCCACTGGCTGGATCAGGCGGCGACGTTCGGCAGCGCCCGCACCTGCGGGCCGTCGGAACCGAGTTTGGGGGCCGGAGTCAGGACCGGCGAGCCGCGGCGGGCGCCGAGCACCATGCTGCGCTCAGCCACCAGTTCTTGCCGGCGAAGGGTGTCAGACACCGCCAGGAACACCTCGGACAGCGGCACGTCCAGCGCATCGCAGATCGCGGCCAGCAGTTCGGAGGACGGTTCCTTGTGCCCGCGCTCGATCTCGGACAGGTAGCCCAGGCTCACCCGGGCGGCCGCCGACACCTCACGCAGCGTCCGGCGTTGCCGCAGCCGGACGGCTCGCAGGGTTTCGCCGACCACATGGCGCAAAACTGCCATCTCGCGACACCCCTTTCGTCATTGTGCTATGCGAGCCCACACTGCCCCATCGACTTCGCTGCACTCAATGTTAGTCCGCCCGCTGACACCGACGCCGAGCGACGGCGATTGTTTGCTCAGAGCGAACTTCGATCGATCAGCTCCGCGCGCCCAGGATCGCCTTGCTGAGTAGGGCAACACCGTGTTCAACGGTCTGGGAGCGGATCGTGTTCCGGTCGCCGTCGAGCAGCAATCTCGCGACGAGTTCGCCCGAGCCGGCCGGTCCCGCCACGGCGAGGAACACGGTGCCGACCGGCTGCCCATCCTGCGGTTGCGGCCCGGCCACACCGGTCACCCCGATCCCCCAGCTGGCTGACAGTCGCTGCCGCACGCCGCGGGCCAGCGCTGCCGCGACGGCTGCATCGACCGCCCCGACCCGGGCCAGCAGCTCGGCGGGCACGCCGGCCAGGCTGGCCTTGAGGTCGGTGGCATAGACCACCAGACCGCCGCGAAAGGTCGCGCTGGCGCCGGCCGGGTCGGTCAACGCGGCCGCCAGCAGGCCGCCGGTCAGCGACTCGGCCACCGCCACCGTCTGCTGGCGCTCGGCCAGTTGCTGGTGCAGCCGGCGCACCACCGCGCCGAGTTCGGCGGCCGGCCCGCTCAGGTCCGCGCCCTGCGCCGCAGGCTGAGAGCCCGGAAGACGTAGTCGACGCCGGTGCCCAGTGTGAGAAGCACCGCCAGCCACATCACCGAGGTCGCCGCGGCATGCCAGGCTCCGGACAGCGGCAGCACCAGCAATCCGATCGCGATCGCCTGCACCAGGGTCTTGAGCTTGCCGCCGCGGCTGGCCGGCAGCACCCCGTGCCGGATCACCCAGAACCGCAACATGGTCACCCCGACCTCGCGAACCAGGATCAGCACGGTGACCCACCAGCTCAGCTCACCCAGGATGGACAGGCCGACCAGCGCGGTGCCGATCAGGGCCTTGTCCGCGATCGGGTCGGCCAGCTTGCCGAACTCGGTGACCAGACCGCGCTTGCGGGCCACCTCGCCGTCGATCCGATCGGTGAGGCTGGCCACCGCGAAGATCACACAGGCCACGATGTGGTGAGAGCGGGAGTGCCCGCCGGCGCCGAACAGCGCCAGTGCGAAGAACGGCACCAGCGCCAACCGCAGCATGGTGAGACCGTTGGCGATGTTCCAGGCCGAGACCGTCTTGGCCACCGGATCGGCGATGTGGTCGACCGGAAGCTGCGGCCAGGCCAGCGCCGGTGGGTCGATCACCGGGTCCGGTGCCGGGTGGTCCGCGCCCGTCATCGGCCCGATCCGGGCCGCACCGCGGCGATCAGATCCGCACCCTCGTTGCCGGTCACCACGGCCGAGCACAGCCGACCTGCCCGCAGACCGGCACGCTCGCCGGTCAGCCGCACGGCACCGTCGGTCTCCGGCGCCTGGTGCGCAGCCCGGCCGGTGACCTCAGCACCGACCGACTCGACCAGCACCTCGACGACCTCGCCCAGCCGGTCCTCCGCGCGCTGGCTCATCAGCTCCTCGGCCAGCGCGCTCACCCGCTGCACCCGGTCGCTGATCAGCTCCGGGTCCAGCTTGTCCGCCAGCAACTCCGCCTCGGTGCCGTCCTCGTCGGAATAGCCGAACACGCCGACCACGTCCAGCCGTCCCAGGGTCAGGAACCGCTCGAGCTCGGCGAGGTCCTGCTCTGTCTCGCCGGGAAAGCCCACGATGACGTTGCTCCGCACGCCCGCCGTGGGCGCCAGCGCGCGGATCTGCTCGATCAGGCCGACGAAGGACTCGGTGGAACCGAAACGCTTCATCCGGCGCAGCACCGGGTTCGAGGCGTGCTGGGAGGACAGGTCGAAGTAGGGCACCACGCCGGGTGTGCTGGCAATCACCTCCAGCAGGGACGGCCGCAGCTCGGCCGGCTGCAGGTAGGACACCCTGATCCAGTCGATGCCCTCGATCTCGGCCAGCCGGGGCAGCAGCGCCTCCAGCAAGCGCAGGTCGCCGAGATCCTTGCCGTAGGACGTGGAGTTCGCGCTGACCAGCACCAGCTCGCGGACGCCCCGACCAGCCAGCCAGCCGGCCTCGGCCAGCACGTCGGCCGCCGGCCGTGACACGAACGCGCCGCGGAAGGATGGGATGGCGCAGAACGTGCACCGGCGATCACAGCCGGAGGCGAGTTTGAGGTAGCCGACGGCGGAGTCGTCCAGCCGCTTGCGGGCCGCGGTAGGTCCCCAGCGATGTCCCGGCACCGCCACCTCGGCAACCGCGGCCGGCCGCTGCGCCGGGCTGATCGGCAGCAGCAGTCGCCGATCCGAGGGTGCGTGGGCGGCGATCCGTTGGCCGGCCAGCACCTCCTCCAGCCGCTGGTCGATGCGGGCGTAGCTGTCGAAGCCCAGGATCGCGTCGGCCTCGGGCAGCGCTTCGGCCAGCTGCTCGCCGTAGCGTTCGGCCAGGCAGCCGACCGCGACCACCTTCTTGCCTCCGTCGGCGGCGGCCAGCAGGGTGTCGATCGAGTCCTTCTTGGCCGAGTCGATGAACCCGCAGGTGTTGACTACCACCACGTCGGCGTCCTCGGACTCGGTCAGCTGCCAGCCGCGCGCGGCCAGGGTGCCGGCCAGCTCCTCGGAATCGACCTCGTTGCGGGCACAGCCCAGCGTGAGGATGGCAACGTTGGAATGCGAACCGGACTGCTGGGGGGACACACCCAGAGGCTACCCGGCACCGTGGCCACGGTTACCCGCTCGGCGCGGCCGTGCCCGCCGGCGCGGTGGCTGCCGCTGGACCCGGCCGGAGCCGGCTCGGGGGGGGCCCACCGGTGCAGGCAGCCGGTCCTCGGCCCGCTCGCTAGGCTCGCCGACATGGCAGAGCTGCGCGGCGACGCGCTGGTCCGGCGGGCCCGGACCTCGGACGTGCTGGCCATCAAGGCCCTGGTCGACGCCTACACCGGCCAACGGCTGTTGCTGACCAAGGACACCGTGACGCTGTATGAGGACGTCCAGGAGTTCCGGGTAGCCGAACGGGACGGCCACGTGGTCGGCTGCGGCGCGATGCATGTGCTGTGGCAGGACCTCGGCGAGATTCGCACGCTGGCGGTCGCGCCGGAATATCGCGGGCGCAAGATCGGCGATCAATTGCTGGCCGAATTGATCGGCGGCGCCCGCGAGTTGGGCTTACAGCGATTGTTCGCACTGACCTTCCAGATCGGATTCTTCAGTCGGCACGGCTTCGTCGAGATCGAGGGAACGCCGGTCGAGCCCGACACGTATTCGCAGATGCGCCGGTCCTACGACGCCGGGGTCGCCGAATTCCTCGATCTGGAATACGTCAAACCGAACACCCTGGGTAATGCGCGGATGCTGCTCACCCTCTGATTCGGTCCTGCGCTACCGGCCGCTCCGATGAGAGCCGGCGGCTAGCCCTGGTACGGCGCGGCCGGGTACCCCTTCGACACCGGACTGGCGCCCTCCTTGGGCGAGTTGCCGTGGGCATTCGCACCGGCCTGGCTGTCCTGGCAGTAGAACACGATCAGCACGATGGCCCCGACGATCGGGATCAGTCCGATCAGCAGCCACCAGCCCGACCGGCCGGTGTCGTGCAGTCGCCGGACGGCCACGGCCAGCGAGGGCACCACCAGGGCGAGCCCGACCAGCAGCCCGAGAATGGAATTGCCGACAGCCGAATCGATGATGCCGACTACGACATCGACAATGATTGCGAACAGCGCGAACCACCAGAATTCAGACCTGCGGGCCCGCCCGGAAAAGGTCGCGTACTTACCGAAGACGGTACGAATTGCGTCAGCGAAACTCATAGGAACTCCCCCGTGCTGTCAACGTCCACGCCGAGGCTTCTCGGGCGAGGCGATCATGGCAGCCATTCACATGGCGTGCAATGTGAAAGCACAGTTTGATACCGAGCCGATGAGTCCGTGCCATTGTCGGTATGACCGTGACTCGGCACGTACCCGGATAGGCGTTCCGCGCTGACCACGAGACACCCGCCGACGACGAGACACGTGGTGGGTTGCGGCAGCCGGGCCGGTTGCTTTTCCCACAATCTTCCCGCGCGCCTCACCAGTCACAGCCGCATCACCTCTACCTTGTGTATCGGAGGTGTTGGTGATGACCGGATTTCAGTTGACCCGGCCACGGGCTGCGAGCTGGACCGAGCCCGCGCGGGTGCCGACTGATGTCGGTCGCCACGCGTCGGTGTTGCGGGCAAGGCTCACGCTGCGGCGAATGTTCTACACAGCCAGGCACGCGATGCGCTGAGCGCGCTACACCTGAGCTAGCAAAGGCCCCGACCGCTTCGGCCGCCGGGGCTTTTCGCTGAGCTGTGGGTGCTAGAACGGCGCGGGCTCGCCCGGTCCAGGCTCGAAACCCGATTCGTCCTCCACCAGATCCTCGGCACCGCCACCGTTGCGCAGCGCGTAGATCAGCCCGGCCAACTCATCGGGCTTGACCAGCACGTCGCGGGCCTTCGAGCCCTCCGACGGGCCGACGATCGAGCGGGACTCCATCAGATCCATCAGCCGACCGGCCTTGGCGAAGCCGACCCGCAACTTGCGCTGCAGCATCGAGGTCGAGCCGAACTGGGTGGACACCACCAACTCCACCGCCTGCAGGAACACATCGAGGTCATCGCCGATATCGGCATCGATCTCTTTCTTCGCGGCGATCGGCGCGGTCACGTCCTCGCGGTAGGTCGGCTGCAATTGGGACTTGCAGTGCCCGACGATCGCGCTGATCTCGGCGTCGGTGACGTAGGCGCCCTGGATGCGGGCCGGTTTCGAGGCGCCCATCGGCAGGAACAGCCCGTCACCCTTGCCCAGCAGCTTCTCGGCCCCGGGCTGATCGAGAATGACCCGGGAGTCGGTGACCGAGGAGGTCTTGAAACCCAGCCGGGACGGCACGTTGGCCTTGATCAGCCCTGTCACCACGTCCACCGACGGGCGCTGGGTGGCGATCACCAGATGGATGCCGGCGGCCCGGGCGAGCTGGGTGATCCGCACGACCGCATCCTCGACGTCGCGCGGGGCCACCATCATCAGGTCGGCCAGCTCGTCGATGATCACCAGCAGATACGGGTACGGGGTGTAGACGCGCTCGCTGCCAGGCGGTGCGATCAGCTCGCCGTTGCGG
Organism: Jatrophihabitans sp.; assembly: GCA_050999655.1. GTDB lineage: Bacteria > Actinomycetota > Actinomycetes > Mycobacteriales > Jatrophihabitantaceae > Jatrophihabitans_A. The sequence continues at coordinate 10,661 of JBPCPA010000299.1, read as the reverse complement.
ACCTTGCGGTTGAAGTCATCGATGTGACGCACCGCCGAGGCTTCCATGTCCTCATAGCGCATGTCCATCTCGCGGACCACCCAGGCCAGGGCGTCGGCGGCCTTCTTCGGGTTGGTGATCACCGGCGTGACCAGGTGCGGAATGCCCTGGTAGGCGGCGAACTCCACCCGCTTCGGGTCGATGAGCACCATCCGAACCTCGTCCGGCGTGGCCCGGGTGAGCACCGACAGGATGAGGGAGTTGATACAGGAGGACTTGCCGGCGCCGGTCGCGCCGGCCACCAGCAGGTGCGGCATCTTGGTCAGGTTCGCGACCACGAACCCGCCTTCGACGTCCTTGCCGAGCGCGGCCAGCATCGGGTGGTGATCGCGCATCGCCACCGCCGAGCGCAGCACGTCGCCCAGCATCACGATCTCGGGATCGGTGTTGGGGATCTCGACACCCACCGCGGACTTGCCCGGGATCGGGCTGATGATCCGGACGTCCGGACTCTTGACCGCATAGGCGATGTTGCGGGCGAGCTGGATGATCCGCTCGACCTTCACGCCAGGGCCGAGTTCGACCTCGTAGCGGGTCACCGTCGGACCGCGGCTGAAGCCGGTCACCGCGCAGTCGACGTTGAACTCCTCGAACACCTGCGACAGCGAGGCGATCACCTCGTCGTTGGCCCTGGTGTGTTCCAGATGCTGGCTGCCGGCACCGAGAATGTCGGCCGGCGGCAACGTGTACAGGCCGGCGCCGCCGTTGAGTTCGAGTTGGGTGGGACGGCTGATCGGCGGCAGATCCTCTTCGACCACTGGCCTGGCCACCCGCGGCCGGCGCGGCTTGCGGGCCAGCTCGGCCGGATCCGGCAACAGGTCGGTGACCGCGTCCGGAGCGCCCGGTTGATCGTCTTCGGGGAACGGGTCGTCCAGGAACGGCTCGGGCTCGTCGGCCAGGCCGCCCGGCCGCCTGCGCAGATGCAACCGGTCGGCAACGCCGCCCGGGCCCGTTGTCCCGGCGGCGGCACCGGCCCGGGGGCCGAACAGTTCACGGACCAGCTGCGGAAGCTGGTTGAGCGGGGTGGCGGTGACCACCAGGCTGCCGAATGCGCCGAGCAGGAACAGCACCAGTATCACCAGGCTGGCCGGTAGCACCCGTTCGAGCTGACCGGCGGCCAGGCCGACTATGCCGCCGGCGTGCTCGGAGCCACCGGCCCGGTGTGGCGAGCCGGCCCACAGTTGCAGCATGCCGGTGACTGTCAGCCCGATCGCGAGGCTGCCGACCAGCAGCCGGCCGCGGCGTCCGGGGTGCGGCTGCTGACGCAGCAGGTGCACCACCCAGCCGAGCAGCAGTAGCGGGACGACCATCGCCGCGTTGCCCACCAGCAATCGCAGCAGCGCGGTGATGGCACGGCCGAGCGAACCGGCCGAACCGAACCACACCGCCGCGGTGGAGATCAGGCCGAGCGCCAGCACCGTCAGTCCGGCACCATCGCGGCGATGCGCGGGATCGAGTTCGCGGGCGGTGGCGGCATTGCGTCCGACCGCACGTGCCAGGGTGCCGGCCAGCAGACCGAGAGCCGACCACAGCCGGGCGATCAGCCGGCCGATGACCGCCAGCGGTGCACGCTGCGCCGAACGGGCCTGCGTCCGGGCCGCGGGTGCGCGGGTGCCGGCCGGCCGAGCGCCGCCGGCTGGTCGAGCTCTGCCGGGCGGCCGCTTCGGTGCCGGCCGCCGGGTCTTGGTACCGCTGGTTGCTGCCACCAGGTCACCGTAACGCTCAAGTCCAGATCGAGAGTGGACCGACACTGCTCAGTCGAGCCGGGCTGCTGCCAGATCCGCGCGCAGATGGCTGATCTCGTGTGCGGTGGCCTCGACCATCGGCAACCGCACCGGCCCGACCGAGCGGCCCCGCAGCGTCAACCCGGCCTTCACCAGGATCACCCCCTGGGTCCGGAAGATGCCGGTGTAGATGGGTAGTAGTTGCTGGTGCAGCCGCAACGCCAGCTGGACGTCCCCGCTCAGATAGGCCTCGATCAGCTGCTTGGTGAGCACCCCGCTGAAGTGGGTGGAGGTGCCGACCACGCCGGCCCCGCCGATGGCCAGCATCGGCAGGGTCATCGCGTCGTCGCCGGCGTAGTAGGCCAGCCCGGTCTCAGCGATCACCCGCGCCGAGGCGGGCAGGTCTCCCTTGGCGTCCTTGACCGCCACGATCTGCTCGTGGCCGGCTAGCTCGATCATGGTCTCGGTATCCACCGCGGCCGCCGACCGGATCGGGATGTCATAGATCATCACCGGCAGGTCGGTCGCGTCCGCCACTGCCCGAAAGTGCTGCAGCAGGCCGGCTTGGGGCGGGCGGGAGTAGTAGGGCGTGACCACCAGCAGGCCGTCCGCGCCGGCCTTGGCCGCCTGGTCGGCCAGGCCGATGGTGTGCACGGTGTCGAAGGTGCCGATGCCGGCGATCACCTTGGCCCGGCCGCCCACCGCGTCGACCACCGCCGCGACCAGCTCGGCCTTCTCGGAATCGCTGGTGGTCGGCGATTCACCGGCGGTGCCGTTGATCACCAGCGCGTCGTTGTGCTGGGTGTCGACGAGGTAGCTGGCGAGGTCCTGGGCCGCGTCGAGGTCGAGTTCGCCGGCGATCGTGAACGGCGTGACCATGGCGGTCAGCAGCCGGCCGAACGGCGGCTGGAGGTGTTGCGTTGACATGGCCATTACGCTACCGCCGCAGTGCCCGGTCGCGACGCAGCTGCGCCGGCCCGGCTCACCAGTCCGCCCAGTCGAGCACCCGGTCGGCGCGGTCGCGGCCGGTCGCCACCAGTTCGGCATTGTGCTGATCGGAGCCGCCCGCCCGTTCGCGGGCCTGCTCGGGGGTCCTACCGAAGGCCACCTGCCGGGCGATCAGGCCGGCCTGCCGGGCCTGCAGCGGCGGGTCCAGGTACCACACCTCGTCCAGCAGCGGGCCGATCTCGGGCCAGTGCAACAGGTAGTTTCCCTCGGTGATGACCAGCGGCACCTGGGGCGGCACCAGCACCGCCGCGGCGATCGAGTCCTCGATCCTCCGGTCGAACACCGGCGCGTAGACCGGCCCGGACTCCTCGCGCAACCGGTGCAGCAGCGTGCGGTAGCCGGCTCGATCGAAGGTCTGCGGGGCACCCTTGAGCTGCCACAGGCCGGTCCGGCGCAACTCGGCGTCACCGATGTGAAAGCCGTCCATCCCGACCAGTACCGCCCGCTGCGGACCTAATTCGGCAGCCAGCCGGGCCGCCAACCTGGACTTGCCGGCGCCGGGTGGGCCGGTGATGCCCAGCAGCCGCCGACCACCGGCGCCGGCCAGCAGTTCGGCCTGCCCGACCAGCTCGGCCAGGCCGCTCACCGTTCGGAGAGCATCGGTGACGCGGCGACCTCCGAGCCGTCGGCGAGCGGGCTGATGGTGAAGTCGGCGAAGACGTTCGGCGCCAGGGCGCGCAACTGGCGCAGGCACTCGACCGCGACCTGGCGCATCTCCCGGTCGGCATGTTCGGAGGCCCGCATGCCGATGAAGTGCCGCCACGAGCGGTAGTTGCCTGACATCACCAACCGGGATTCGGTGGCACCCGGCAAGACCGCCCGAGCCGCCTGACGGACCTGCTTGCGGGCCAGGCCGGCCTGCTCGGTGCCGGCGTAACGGGCGGTGAGCCCGTCCAAGACTTCCTGATGTGCCCGCTCGGCCGCGGCCACGGCGGCCACGAAGGCCTCGTGCAGGTGCTGGTCCTCGGCGATCGCCGGTGGCTCTACCACCGTCAGCTGCTCTCCCAGGTGCCGCGGCGACAGCTGGGAGAAGCTGAAGTGCCGGTGCCGGGTCAGCTCCTGGCTCAGGGACCGCGAGATTCCGGTCAGGTAGAAGCTGACGCTGGCGTGTTCCAGGACGCCGAGATGCCCCACCGCCAGCACGTGAGCCAGGTAGCCGGCATTGCTGGCGGTAGCCGGGTTGGTCTTGTCCCAGGCCTGGTAACAGGCCCGGCCGGCGAACTCGGCCAGCGCCTGGCCGCCGTCGGCGTCGGTCTGCCATTCGATCCCCGTCGGGGTACGGAACTGGCTCCAGGCCACCAGGTGCACCTCGGGCCGGACGATCTGCTGCACGCGTGCCTCCTGCTCGGATCGGCTGGGATCAGCTTAGAGCCGGCGACGGACCAGCCCGTCCCGCGACATGATGTCGCCTGCTGCTTGTGCTGACATCGTGATGATGTCATAGTGACGTCATGGAACTGACCGCATTCACCGATCAGGTTCGGCAACAGCTGGTCTCGGCAGCCGCGCTGGGCGACGAACGTACCCGCGAGATCGCCGACGCGCTGGCGAGCGCCAGCCTGCCGGCCGTCCGGCTGGCGATCCTGGACGTGCTCGCGGCGGCCGGCACCGAGCTCACCGAGGCGCTGTACCAGGCCGGCGGCTCGCTGCCGGCTGCGGCGGTGACCATGCACCTGGACGGCGAGCAGGTCCGGTTCCGGGTCAGCGCCCCGCCGGCCGAGGAGGTCGAACCGGCCCGCGAGCGCTCCGAGGACGGCGAGGCCAGTGCGCGGATCTCGCTGCGGCTACCGGAGTCGATCAAGGCCGAGATCGAGCAGGCTGCCGGCCGCGCCGAGATCTCGGTCAACAGCTGGCTGATCCGGGCCGCCGGCACCGCCCTGCGCGCCGGTCAGGGCGCCGACGGCTGGCAGTCCAGCCGCGGCCGGCGGGTCACCGGCTGGGTCACCGGCTGAGCTACCCGCGTTGTCGAATTTCCCATACTTATCAGGAGGAAACCATGACCACCTACACCTTCGCGCTCACCGACCCGATCGACCTGTCCTGCCGTCTGAGTCAGGGCTCGCTGGAGATTCACGCCGAGGACGGCCGTAGCGAGGCGCAGGTCGACATCACTGCGCGGTCCCCAGGTTCGGACGTGCTCGATCGCAGCACCGTCGAGCTGTCCGGCGCCAGCCTGGTGGTGCACCTGCCGGCCGGCCGCGGCTCGATGTTCGAGTCGTTTCTCGGCCGGGCCGGGGCCGAGGACGCCGTGGACGTGGTCCTGCGGTTGCCGTCGGGCTGCCCGATGCGGCTCGCGGTGCACTCGGCCGACATCGCGGTGCACGGCCGGACCGGCAGCCTCGACCTGGCCGCCGGCAGCTCGCGGATCACCCTGGACCACGTCGACGGCGACCTGCGGGTACGCGGCGGCAACGGCGATATCGAGGTCACCACGATCAGCGGATCGGCCACCTTCAAGGGCGGTTCCGGCCGGATCCGGATCGGTGAGTCCAGATCGGACCTGAGCGTCGCGGTCGGCACCGGTGATCTCGCGCTCGGTAGCGCGCACGGCACGGTGCGGATGCGTTCGGGCTCCGGCGCGGTGGTCATCGGCACCGCCCGGCGCGACGTCGACCTGACCAGCGGCTCCGGTGCCATCGAGATCGGTCTACCGCCCGGCCAGACCGCCCGGCTGGACGTGCTCACCGGCAGCGGCCGGCTGCACACCGAGATGCCGGTGGACGGCAGCGCCCCCACCGGCGGCCAGCCGATCACGGTGCGGACCCGCACCGGTAGCGGCGACGTGACGATCCGACGTAGCCCCGCTCCGGTCAGCTGAGCGCGCTTGCCAACGCCTGCGACAGGTCGCCGCGACCGGCCAGTTGCACCCCGTCCAGCTCCAGCCAGCCGGCCAGGTCGACCAGCTGGGCGGCCAGCTCGCCGGCCACCACCTCGTGCTCGACGGCGGGCTCGGCCCACGCCGACTGCACCCGCAACACCCCGGCCTGCCGGTCGGCCTTGAGATCGACCCGGCCGACCAGGGTGTCGCCCAGCAGGAACGGCAGCACGTAGTAGCCGTGCACGCGCTGGGCGGCCGGGGTGTAGATCTCGATGCGGTAGTGAAAGCCGAACAGCCGCAGGGCACGGTCGCGAAACCAGATCAGCGGGTCGAACGGGCTCAGCAACGCCCGGGCCCGTACCGAGCGCGGGCGTCGGGCCGCCGGCCAGAGGTAGCCCGGCGCCGGCCAGCCCCGCACCGTGACCGGCAACAACCCGCCGGACTCGACGAGTTCGGCCACCGCCCGCTTGGAGGCCGCCCGCGGCAGCCGGAAGTAGTCGCCGAGATCGGGTTCGGTGGCCACCCCGTAGGCCCGGGCCGCGATCCGGACGAGTTCGCGCTGGGCATCGGCCGGGGCCGGCGTCGGCTGCTGGTGGATCTGTGGCGGCAGGATCCGCTCGATCAGGTCATAGTGGCGCTCGAAGTTGATCCGCCGGGCGGCGCCGATCTCGCCTGCCCAGAAAAGGTATTCCAGGGCGACCTTGCCGTCGTGCCACTGCCACATCTGCCCCGGCCGCTTCGGCACCCGCTCGATGCCGAGGTCACCGGTGCGGATCGGGCCGGCCGTCTCGACCAGCCGGCGGACGTCGGCGAGCAATTGCGGCCGGTCCTGGGCAATCCGTTGCATGCTGCCCCAGGCCTCGTCGGCGGCCCGAGCCATTCGCCAGCGCAGCAGCGGGTGGGTGGACAGCGGGATCAGCGAGGCCTCGTGGGCCCAGTACTCGACGTACTCCCGTTGCAACCGGCCGGCGGTGTGGCCGGTCAGCCGATCCAGGATCTCGCGCGGGTAGCGGCCCAGCCGGGCGTACACCGGCAGGTAGTGCGAGCGGGACAGGACGTTGACCGAGTCCAGCTGCAGCAGCCCCATGGTGTCGACGACCTTGCGGATCTGGCGGGCGGTGACCTGGCCGGCCGGCGGCGGCGCACCGAAACCCTGCGCGGCCAGCGCTATTCGCCGAGCCGCCGCCGAGGACAGCTCGACGATGGACGAGCGGGCCGGAGCAACCATCCTGGACACCCGCTCATTCCACCACGGGGCTACGACAGCGGTCGGTCTCCACAGCATCGACATGCGACGATGCGGCGGTGACCGAATTCCTCAAGCATCTGGGCGATCACGTCGGCGGCTGGTTATACCTGATCGCCGCGCTGCTGGCCTTCGCCGAGGCAGCGATCCTGATCGGCATGGTGCTGCCGGGCGAGACCGCGCTGCTGGTCGCCGGTTACTTCTGTCATGAGGGCGTGCTGCGGCTGTCGATCATGATCCCGGTGGCGATCCTGGCCGCGGTTGCCGGCGACTCGGTGGGCTATGAGTTCGGCCGCAAGTTCGGCCCAGGATTTCGCCGGACCCGGCTGGGTAACTGGATCGGTGAGCAGCGCTGGGACGGGGTGGACCGGTTTCTGCACAAGCACGGCGGCAAGGCGGTGCTGTTGGGCCGGTTAACCGCGGTGCTGCGGGCCCTGATGCCTTCGATGGCCGGCATGAGCGGTATGCGCTACCGGACGTTCCTGCTCTGGAACGCGGTCGGCGGCATCATCTGGGCCAGCGGTTGCATCCTGCTCGGCTGGGCGTTCGCCTCGGCGCTGCACACCATCGAGTCCTACTTGACCTGGGCACCGCTGGCCGTGCTGGCGGCCCTGATCATCGGCGCGATCGCGCTGCATCTGAGCCGGAGCCGGGCCCCCCGTGGGCTGTGACCGTGGCAGATGTGAGCGTCCGGCCGGCGATGGCGGCCGACGCCGCCGAGATCGGCCGGTTGCAGACCGAGACCTGGCGGATCGCCTACCAGAAGGTGTTACCGGCGCAGGTGCTGGCCGGCCTGGACGCCGAACAGTTCGCCGCCGGCTGGCGGTCGGCGATCCTGGAGCCGCCCTCGGCCAGCCATCACGTGTTGCTGGCCATGGAGGGTGAGCACCGGGTCGGCTTCGCCGCCTTCGGACCGGACGCCGACCACCAGCCCGGTGACCCCGACCCGGCCGGCACCGCCGCGATCGGGGTGTTGCTGGTCGAGCCTAGGTGGGGCCGGCGCGGGCACGGCTCCCGATTGCTGGCTGCGGTGGCCGACACCGCCACCGGTGCGGGCCTGAGCCGACTGGTGGCCTGGGTGGCAGCCACCGACACCGCGTCGCTGGAGTTCTACCGCTCGGCCGGCTGGGCCGCCGACGGTCTGCGGCGCGAGCTGGACACCGGCGCGGGTACGGTAGCCGAGCTGCGGCTGCATGCCGCGCTGGCCGACTGAAGACCCGGGGCGGAAAGGATTACCTGCGGTGCCATTTCAGGGAATCCCGTTTGCCGCGCTGGACTTCTACGAGGACCTCGAAGCCGACAACTCCAAGGCATTCTGGACCGCGCACAAGCACATCTACGACGAGCAGGTTCGGCTGCCGTTGCAGGAGCTGGCGGCCGAACTGGCCGACGAGTTCGGCACGCCCAAGTTCTTCCGGCCCTATCGCGACGTCCGCTTCGCGCGGGACAAGACCCCGTACAAGGATCACCAGGGCGTCTACTTCGCCGACTGCCGGCGCTACCTGCAGATCGGCGCGGCCGGCCTCTACCTCAGCGGCGGGATCTATGAGATGGCCGCTGACCAGGTCGCGCGCTACCGCCGGGCGGTCGCTGAGGACCTCACCGGCCAGGCGTTACAGGCTGCGATCGGCGCGGCCGGTCGGGCCAAGTTGACCGTGGTCGGCCAGCAGCTGACCCGGGTGCCGTCCGGTTTCGCCAGGGACCATCCGCGCGAGGAGTTGCTGCGGCACAAGTCGCTGCATGCCAATCGGGCTTTCGGCTCACCGGACTGGCTCAAGACCGCCCGGGCCAAGGCCGAGATCGTCAAGGCCTGGCGCGGGATGCAACCGCTGATCGACTGGTTGGAAAAGCACGTCGGCGCCTCGGACCAGCCGATCGAGCGCAAGGGCTCGGCCTGAGCTCAGGCTCGTGTGCCGCCGCAACCGCAACCGCTACCGCCTCACAGGCCGAGCAGCCCGTCCAGACCGAGGGTCAGACCGGGCCGGCGGACCACCTGCCGCACTGCCAGCAGCACCCCGGGCATGAACGAGGACCGGTGCAGCGAGTCGTGGCGGATGGTCAGCGTCTCGCCCTCGGTGCCGAACAGCACCTCCTGGTGGGCGACCAGGCCGCTGGCCCGCACCGCGTGCACCCTGATGCCTTCGACCTCAGCTCCCCGGGCACCGGCCAACTCGCTGGTGGTGGCATCCGGTACCGCGGCCAGGCCCGCCTCGTGCCGCCGTCGTGCGATCAGCTGGGCGGTCCGGGTGGCCGTGCCCGACGGCGCGTCGGCCTTGCCCGGATGATGCATCTCGATGACCTCGACCGATTCGAAATAGGGCGCGGCCAGCTCGGCGAACTTCATCGACAGCACCGCCCCGATGCCGAAGTTCGGCGCCACCAACACGCCCAGTCCGGGCTTGGCAGCCAGCCAGTCGCCCAGCGTGGCCAGCCGCTGCTCGGTGAAGCCGGTCGTCCCGACGACGGCGTGGATGTCGTTGTCGATGGCGAAGCGCAGGTTGTCCATCACCGCGTCCGGATGGGTGAAGTCGATCAGCACCTCGGCCTTCGCCTCGGCCGCGCCGTGGAGCCAGTCCCCCGCATCGACCATGGCGACCAGTTCGAGGTCGGCGGCGTGATCGACGGCGATGCAGACCTGCTGGCCCATCCGGCCGCGAGCGCCCAGCACGGCCACCCGGAGCCGCTCACCCGTCGGCGACTCACCTACCAGTGGCTCGGTCGGCGGCGGCTCGGTCGGCTGCTCGCTCGGCGGTGACTCGGTCATCGCCGGCCCACCAGATCAGACGGCCGCATCGAAATCATGCGCGTCGAACGGCCCGACCACCGTCAGGCAGCGCGGCCGGCCGGTCAGCTCGGCCGCCAACTCGTTGACCTGCTCGGTGGTCACCGCGTCCACCAGGGCCAGCAGGTCGTCCAGGCCCAGCACGTCGGCAAAGCTGAGTTCTGCCTTGCCGATCCGGCTCATCCTGGAACCGGAATCCTCCAGCCCGAGCACCATGCCGCCGCACAGCTGGCCCTTGCCGCGCTCGACCTCATCGGCGCTGAGCCCGTCCACCGAGATCGCGTCCAGCACCGAGGACATGATCGAGACGACCTCGTCCGCCTTGCCCGGTTGGCAGCCGGCGTACAGACCGAACAGCCCGTCACCGGCGTAGGAGGAGGTGAAGGCGTAGGTCGAGTAGGCCAGGCCACGCTCCTCCCGGATCTGCTGGAACAGCCGCGAGGACGTGCCACCGCCGATCGCGGTGCTGAGCACGCCGAGGACGAACCGGCGCCGGTCGAAGCGGGACAGCCCCATCGCGCCCAGGACGATGTTGGCCTGCTCGGTGTCATCGGCCACCACCCGGACCGGGGCGGTCGGCGCCACGTGGTGGCGGCGGTCCGTCCGCAATGCCGGTGGGTAGGACTGCGGGTGCGAACCGTCGGTCAGCCGACCGGCGAACGCCTTGCGCACCAGCGCCACCACCTCGCCGTGGTCGATGTTGCCGGCCACCGACACCACCATCTGCGAGGGCTGGTACCGGCGGGCGTAATAGCCGTTGATCTGGCGGCGGCTCAGCTGGCTGATGGACTGCTCGCTGCCCAGGATCGGCCGGCCGAGCGGGCTGTCACCGAACAGCGCCAGCGCGAACTCGTCGTGTACCAGGTCTGACGGGTCATCGTCGCGCATCGAGATCTCTTCGAGGACCACGGTGCGTTCGACGTCCACGTCGGCCGCCGCGATCGTGGCGTTCAGCACCACGTCGGAGATCATGTCGACAGCCAGGGCCAATTCCCGGTCGAGCACGGTGGCGTAGAAGCAGGTGTGCTCCTTCTCGGTGAAGGC
>JBPCPA010000289.1:0-31431 GCA_050999655.1 Jatrophihabitans sp. | reverse complement strand
GTGCGGCGTCGAGTCCACTCCCGCGGCGGCCGCCCGGCGGGCCCGCGAGGTGGGAGAGACCGCGCCCGGGCCGGGACGCGGCCGGCGCGGCTGATCCTGCGGCGGGGTGTTCGCGGCGCTGGCGTCCGGACGCTGGACGGGCGGTTCGGCCGGGGTTCCGGCAACCGTGGCCGGCTCGTCGGCCACCGGGGGACCGGGGGTGGGTCGCTCAGCGCTCATGACAGCGACACCGACTGCAGGTCGTCCATCAGCCACTTGCCGCCGACCAGCTTCATGCTCACCTGGAACCTGTTCTGCGCGGCGGTGGTGGACTTGCCGGTGGAGTCGATCCGCTGGGTGTCGGAGGACACCACCACTACCGCGGAGTTGCCGGCGAAGCTGACCAGGCCGGCAGCGCCGACAGTCGCCCCGGAGTCGATCTTCTGCTGGGTCAGCTGGTTCTTCAGCGACACCTTGTTCGCCTGCCACTGGGTGGCCTTGACCGAGGTCAGGCCGGCCAACGCGGCGCCGAAGTCGGCGTCGAAGCTCTTGAGCCGGTAGGTCTGGATGTTGATCGTCTCCTGCTTGGCGGCGCTCACCGCAGCCTGCTCGGCACCGCTGAGCCCGGCCGCGCCGCCGTGCCGGTTGCCCAACCGGACGGTGGCGAGCACGCCGCCGGCCACCAGCAGAATCACCACGATGGCGGCCAGCAGCCACACCAACGCTCTGGGCACCGTCGCGGTCGCCGGTGAATCTTCATCGGTTGCGTCCTGCGGTGTCATCGTCCTCCGATGTCATCGTCGTAGGTCCATCGGCTCGCGGGTGGCCGCGCGACGTGGCCGGCGATCAGTGCAGCGGGCCGGTCAGCAGCGGCAACCAGGAGTTGTCGGCCAGCAGGCCCGCGCCGGCCATCGAGCCGCCAAGCTGCACGGTGTTGGTCTGCGGAACGACCCGGGGGTAGACGCTACCTCCGCCCCCTGTGGTGACCGGATCGCCACCCGGGGCGTTCTGCGCGCCCCGAACCTCGGTGACCGAGCCGCGCGGCACCGAGCAGCGCGCGCCGGTGTTCACCTTCGACGGTCCGGTCTCGCTGGGCTTGCGGATGGTGGTGCCCCCGTAGCCTGCTTGGCAGGACGGCGGGTCATCGACATTGACCACCAGGCCGAAGTGCGCGGTGCCATCGCCGGGAGCGACGGTGAAGCCGCCGGCCACCGCGGCCGGGTAGATCAGCAGGATGCCCTCGATGCCGTCCAGATGTGAGACCAGCACCTGGTTGACCGAGGTGAGGTTGGCCAGCAGCAGGTTCAGGTCGGAGGAGTTGCCGGCCAGGAACTGCCGGACGGTGGACAGCTCGTCCGGGCCGTTGTTCAGCAGCGCGTTGAGGTCGGGATCGCTCTGCTTGAGCTGAGCGGTGATCAGGTTGAGGTTGTGCGCCCAGTCCTTGATCGCCGAACCGGAGTCCAGCTGGGTCTTGAGCACGGTCTGGGAGTTGTCGATGAGCTTGAGGGTCTCGGGCAACGACTGCTGCGCCTTGGCAAGCAGTTGGTCACCGGAGTCCAGCAGCGCCTGCAGCGCCGGACCACGGCCGTTGAAGGCGTTGCCGAGTTCGGTGACCACCGTGTTCAGCTTCGTCGAGTCGATGTGCGAGACCAGGTCGTCGAGGTTCTGCAACAACACCTGGGTGGCGATCGGCACCTTGCCGGGCGTTGCCAGCACCGATCCCTTGGTGAGGAAGGGGCCCTGGTCGCTGGTCGGCTCCAGGTTGACGTACTGCTCGCCCACCGCTGAGCGATCAGAGACGTAGGCCTGGGCGTTGGTGGGGATGGCAGGCTTGGTGCAGTTGTTCAGCCGCAGGTCGACCCGCACGCCACGCACCGACTGGCCGTCCGGTCCCTGATAGTCGAGCAGGTGCAGCTGGCCGACCTTGCCCACGGTGACGCCCCGGTAGGTGACCTCGGCGTTGCTGAAGATGCCGCCGGAGTCGGGGAAGTTGGCACTGACCGTGCAACCGCCGGGGTCGAACAGGGTCGAGCCCAGACCCACGTAGTTGAACCCCACATAGCTGATGCCCAGCAGGGACAGCACCACGAAGGCCAGCAGTTGGATCTTGGTGGATCGTCTGATCATCGCCGCTCAGCCTCCCAATCCGGTCAGCGGCGCGCTGGCGCCGCCCTGGGTCTGGGGTATCGGCACGACGCCGCCGGGCACCGGCTTGAGCAGGTTGTTCAGCAGGTCGGACAGGTTCAGGTCCGCGCTGATGTAGAGGTTGGTGTAGTCACCACGCACGCCGTCGACCGAGGTCTTGGGGAACGGGAAGGTCGCCAGCAGTTCCAACGACCTGGGCAGCGCGTCGCCGGCCTTGGTCAGCTGGGTCATCACCGGGTCGAGGCTGCGCAGCGCCGAGACGAAGTTGTCGGTAGCGCCGTTGACCACCCGGACGGCGACCGTGCTGAGCTTGTCCAGGCTGGTGAGCAACGTGACGAACTGATCCTTCTCATCGGCCAGCACCTTGATCGCCTGCGGCAGGGTGTCCAGCGCGCCGGCCAGGATCTGCTTCTGCTTGTTCAGCGTCCGGGCAAGTGTGTCCAGGTTGTCGATGGCGGTCAGGATCCGTGACTTCTGGGTGTTGAGGCTGGTGGTCAGCGAGGTGGCCTGGTTCAGCAGGCTGCGGACGTCACCGGTGTGCCCGGACAGGGTCTGGTCCAGTTCGTGGGTGATGGTCTTGATCTGCTCCAGACCGCCGCCGTTGAGCAGCAGCGACAGGGCGCCGAGCACTTCTTCGATCTCCGGAGTTGCGCCGGTCCGGCCGATCGCGATATGCGGGTAGGTATAGCCCGGGTGCGCGGCATCGGCCAGCGAGGTGGTGGCCGCGACCTCGTCGCCCGGCGGGTAGGACAGCGACACGAACTTCTCACCCAGCAAGGACGTCTGCCGGATCTGGGCGTAGGCGTTGGCCGGCAGGGTGACATCGCCGTTGACAGCGACCTGCACCTCGGCCTGCCAGCCGATCAGCTTCACCGACTCCACCTTGCCGACCGTGACGTCGTTGACCTTGACCGCCGACTGCGGGACCAGATCCAGGACGTCGGCGAAGTCGACCAGCACGTGATAGGGATGGCTGCCCAGATCGGCCCCGCCGGGCAACGGCGCGGAGTACAGGCCATGAAAGCCACAGCCGGACACGGCGCCGGTCAGCGCCAGCGCGAGGACGCCGGCCACCACGCCGCGCAGCGGGCGCATCACGAACCCCCCAACGATGGCAGGCCGATCAGGCCGCCGCCGCTGGTGAGCGGGCCGCCCAGCACCGGCAGGCCGCCGAGCACCTTGGCGATCGCGGTGCAGGTCTGCACGATCGTGCTGGTGGCCGGCAGCTTGGCCAGGTTGCCGGTGGTCTGCAGCGCCGAGCAGATCACCGCCGGGTCCAGCGGGTTCTGGGTGCCACCAAGATTGTCGCGGGTGTCCAGGGTCCCGGACACCGGGTTGTAGGTGTGCGCCAGGTTCGACACCGCGACCGGGGCGACCGCGAGGATCTCGTTGAGCGCGGCCTTCTGCTTGTCCAGCACCCCGGTGACGTCCCTGAGGCCGACCACGTCGGTGTGGATGCTGTTGCCGTTGGTCTTGATGAAGCCGGCGATGTCGCTCAGCGCCCTGGTCAGGTTCTTCAGCGCCGCGCTCAGCGAGCCCCGCTCGTCGGCCAGGGCCGAGGTGACCTGGTCGAGCTGGTCGTTGAAGGTGCGCACCTGGGCGTCGTTGGCCACCAGCGCATCAGTGAAGACCTGCAGGTTCTTCACCGTTCCGAACAGGTCCTCGCGGCCGTTGGCCAGGGTCTGCACGGCCTTGGACAGGTTGTCGATGGTGGTGCCCAGCGCGATCCCGTTGCCGTCGAGGTTGGCCGCGCCCACGTCGATCAGGTCCGATAGCGGGCCGTTGGCGCTCAACGACGATGAATCGGCGCCCTTCGGGCCCAGCGCGACATTCAGCTTGTCCAGCGCTGCATAGATGTCATCGAGCTCGACCGGGGCGGCGGTCTGGCCCATCCCGATGCTGGCGCCGTTGGCCAGCACCGCACAGCCGCTGGTGCAGCTGGCGAAGTCGAGCAGTTGGACGTAGCGATCAGACACCAGCGACGGCGGGATGATCGCTGCCCGCACCACCTTGGCGTCGGCCGGATAGTCCGGCAGCTTGATGCTGCGGTCGTACTTCATGCTGACCAGCACCCCGTCACCATCCGGCTTCACCTTGGTGATGCTGCCGATGGTGACGCCGTGCAGCCGCACCGAGGAACCGGCGTACAGGCCGACGGCCCGCTCGAAGCGGGCGGTCACGGTCTTGGTGGGCTTGGGCAGCAGCACGAAGATCGCGGTGCCGACCACGACCGCCAGCAGGATCACGATCACGCTCAGCTGGGACATCCGCTTGGGCAGCGCCTGGATCGCCATCAGTTGCCCACCCCCGTCAGGGTGCCGAACAGCCCACCGGCGGACAGGTTCTGGATGTAGGTGTCAAACCAGCGGCCGTTGCCCAGGGTGTTGGCGAAGACCCGGTAGAACGGGCCGAGCAGGGCCAGGCCGCGGTCGATGTTGTCCAGGTTCTTCTCCAGGATGTCCAGCACCCCCTTGAGCTGGTCCAGCGCCGGTTTCAACGTCTTCTGGTTGTCGGCGACCAGGCCGGAGATCTGCAGCGAGAGGCTCGAGGTGTTCAGGAACAGGGTGCGGATGGCGTCGCGGCGCTGATTCAACTCGTTCAGCAACAGGTTGCCATCGGTGATCAGCTTGCTGATCTGGGCATCCTGGTCGGCCAGCACCCCGGTCACCGCGTTCGCCCGGGCCAGCAGGTCACGCAGCGCCTGGTCCCGCGAGGAGATGGTGGTGGACAGCCGGGACAGGCCGCTGAGCGTGCTACTCACCGAGGACGGGGTGTTCTTGAAGGTCTGGGCCAGCGTCTCCAGGGACTTGCCCAGGGTCTTGGTGTCGATCGCACCGACCGTCTTGGTCAGGTCGGAGAACGCCGGGTAGACGTCGTAGGGAGTCAGGGTGCGGTTCAACGGGATCACCGAACCGGACTTCTGCTTGCCGGTGCCCTGTGAATCCAGCTCCAGGTACTTGCGCCCGAGCACCGTCTTGATCTTGATGATGGCCTGGGTCTGATCGCCCACGAATGCGTTCTTGACCCGGAAGCTGACCTTGACGTCACGGCCGGACTCGCCGTCCAGCTTCACCCCGGTGACGGTGCCGACCTTGACGCCCGCGATCCGCACCTCATCGTCGGGCAGCAGCCCCGAGGCCTCGCTGAAGATGGCCGAGTACTGGGTGCCGCCGCCGATGATGGGTAACTTGGCGGCGTTGAAGGCTGCCCAGAGCAGGACGGCGATGACCACCAGACCGATGGCCCCGATGGTGGTCGGATTGCGCGAGGCGAAGGAGCGCCCGCGCGGGGCGCGCTTCATGCGCTGTGAACGGGCCATCAGTTGCACCTCGCAGGAGGCAGGGTGCCCAGGCTCGGGCTGAGCGTGGCACCGCCGGGCAGCGTCACCGTGCCACTCAGCGAGCACAGGTAGAAGTTGAACCAGGACCCGTAGGTCGCGGTACGGGTCAGGGTCGCGATCTTGTTCGGGAACCGCTGCAGCACCCCGTCGACGATCGAGCTGCCGGCATTGAGGGTCTGGGCCAGGCCGGTCAGATCCTCGACATCCTGCTTGAGTGCCGGCCGGGACTTGTCGAGCAGGCCGGCTGTGGCCGAGGTCAGGTTGTTGATGCCGGTGATCGAGTTGCCTATGGTGACCCGGTCATCGGACAGGCCGGAGACGAAGCGCTGCAGCTGGCTGATCAACTCCGACAGCTTGGCGTCGCGCTGACCGACGGTGTCCAGCACCGAGGACAGGTTGTCGATCAGGTCACCGATCACCTTGTCCTTGTCGGCGATCGCCGAGGTCAGCTGGGCGGTCTGGTCCAGCAGGTTATCCACCGTCCCGCCTTCGCCTTGCAATGTTTGGATGATCTCCATCGACAGGTCATTGATCTCGGACGGGTCCAGACCGGAGAACAGCGGTTTGAAGCCGGCGAACAGGGTGGACAGATCCAGCGCATCCTCGGTCTGGCTGAGCGGGATGGTGGCCTTGGCCTTCAGCGTGGCCTGTGCAACGCCGGGCACCTCGCTGCCCTGCTCCAGCGCCAGGTAACGCTGGCCGACCAGGTTGCGAAAGCGCAACTTGCCCACCGACCAGGTGGACAGCGACCGGTCCACCGACACGCTGAACTTCACCTGTGCCACGAACGGTGCGGTGGCGGCATCGGCAGTGCCCGGCGCCCGGACCAGCTTGATGCCTTCGATCGAACCGACCCGCACCCCGGACACCCGCACGTCGTCGCCGATCAGCAGGCCCGTGGCGTCGTGGAACAGGCCGTAGTAACTGGTGGCCTTGCCGTAGCCGGCGTTACTGATCGTGGCGGCCAGCACGTAGGTCGCCATCGAGGTGATGACCAGGAAGGCGATGAGCTTCACCAGGGGTGCCAGCAAGCCCCTCATCTGACCGTCACCGCACTTCCCCGCAGGATCGGGCCGGCCAGCATCGTTGCGATATCAGGCACCTTGGTCGGGTCGTTGCCGTACTGCCCGGAGATCAGGGCGTCGATCAGCTTGCTCTCGCCCGGTGAGCCGACGCCGCTGGTGTTGTAGGCCGACCGGTCAGCGTTCGGCAGCGACTGCGGCGGGTTGTAGGCCGCGCCATCAGCCGAGCCGATCTGCACCCCGGAAAAGGGCACCTGCGGGCTCGGCAGGCCGAAGCAGTGCG
The DNA here is from genome assembly GCA_050999655.1 of Jatrophihabitans sp. GTDB lineage: Bacteria > Actinomycetota > Actinomycetes > Mycobacteriales > Jatrophihabitantaceae > Jatrophihabitans_A. The sequence goes on along the minus strand of JBPCPA010000289.1, from coordinate 24,662 downwards.
GCACCCGCAGGCTCGGGTCCGAAACGTCCTTCGGCTCGTTGCCGGGCACGTACTTGCCCTGGCTCTTGATCAGCTCCAGGGTGATGTGCAGGCCCGGTTGACCGCCGCCGAAGGCTTGCTCCAGCCTCGGCTCGAGGGTGGCCAGGCCCTGCGCCAGGCAGGGGTACTCCGGCGAATAGTGCGCCAGCAGTTGCAGGATCGTGGCCGAGGACGCCGACACCTGGATCAGGTAGTCGCCGTTGACGTTGAGAAAGCCGTCCAACTCATTCGACGCGGCGGTGGCCGAGGTGAGCAACTGGTCCAGGGCCTGCGGTCGCCGGGTGATGGTGTTGGCCGTGGTCTGCAGGTTGTTCAGGCTGGCCAGCAGGTCCGGTGCGGCGTCGTTGTAGAGCAGCGCGACCTTGCCGAGCTTGTCCAGGTCGTCCACCAGTTCGGGCACTTTCGGGTTCAGTTTCTGCAGGTAGTTGTTGAGCGAGGCAAGGTTGTCGCCGAGTTGTTTGCCGCGACCCTGCAGCGCGGTGGCCAGGGCGGTCAGGGTGACCTTGAGGTCTTCAGGGTGCAGGGCCAGCAGCACCGGATACAGATCGTCGAGCACCCGCTCGATCTCGATAGCGTCCTTGCCGCTGCTGATGGTGTCACCGGCGCGGATCGTTTTGGCCTGCGTGCCGGAGAGGTTCTCTGGCACCGACAGCGCCACATACCGTTCACCGAACAGCGTCTTGGGCAGCAGTACGGCAGTCACGCCGGCCGGGATGAGCTTGGCCCGGGACGGGATCAGCGCCAGCCGCACCCGGGCGCGGGTCTCGGGCTGCTGGCCGTTCTGAGCGGGAACGTTGTACGTCGAGATCGACCGCACACTGCCGACCACGATGCCGCGCAGCTTGACATCAGACTGCGGCTGCAGCTGGGCCCCGGTGTGGTCGGTGTCCAGGGTGACCATGGTGACCTTGGTGAACACCTGCTGGTAGGCGGCGATGGACAGGCCGACCAAGCCGGCGAGTACCGCGAGAAATGCCAGGCCGTAGATCCTGATCCGAAGCTTTCGCAGCGCGCTGGTGGCCATCGTCGATCAGCCCGCGATCCGGACGGTGGTGGTGGCGCCCCAGATGGCCAACGACAAGAAGAAATCGACCACGTTGATCGCCACGATCGCGGTACGCACCGCCCGCCCGACCGCGACCCCGACGCCGGCCGGGCCGCCCTTGGCGGTGTAGCCGTAGTAGCAATGGGTCATCACGATCACGATCGAGAACACCAGGACCTTGAAGAATGACCAGAGCACATCGGTGGGGGGTAGGAACAGTCGGAAGTAATGGTCGTAGGTGCCGCTGGACTGCCCGTAGTAGGCGGTGGCGATGGTCCGGGTGGACAGGTAGGAGCACAGCAACCCGATCACGTACAGCGGGATCACCGCGATGAAGCCGGCGATCAACCGGGTGGTGACCAGGAAGGGCAGCGAGGGCACCGCCATCACCTCGAGCGCGTCGATCTCCTCCGAGATCCGCATCGCGCCGAGCTGGGCGGTGAACCCGCAGCCGACGGTCGCCGACAGCGCCAGGCCAGCCACCAGAGGTGCGATCTCGCGCGTGTTGAAGTAGGCCGAGATGAACCCGGTGAACGCGCCGGTACCTAACTGGTTCAGCGCCGCGTAACCCTGCAGGCCCACCTCGGTGCCGGTGAAGAACGACAGGAACGCGATCACCCCGACGGTGCCGCCGATGACGGCCAGCGCACCGGAGCCGAAGGTGACCTCGGCCAGCAGCCGCAGCACCTCCTTCTTGTACCGGCGGATCGTGCGCGGCGTCCACGCCAGCGCCTTGAGGGAGAAGGCCAACTGCTCGCCGAGATCGTCCAGGGCCACGACCGGGCGGCCGGCCGCGCGCCGGACCACTGCCAGGGCACTCACTATGACCCCTTCGGCGGGACGACCTGGAAGTACACGGCCGTCAGGACGAAGTTGACAAAGAACAGCAGCAGGAAGGTGATGACCACCGACTGGTTGACCGCGTCACCGACCCCCTTGGGCCCGCCGCCGGCATTCAAGCCCTTGTACGAGGCGACCACAGCCGCGATCAGGCCGAAGATGACGGCCTTGAGCTCGCCGGCATACAGGTCGGGCAGTTGCGCCAGCGCTGAGAAGCTGGCGAGGTAGGCCCCGGGCGTGCCGCCCTGCAGGATCACGTTGAAGAAGTAGCCACCGGCCACCCCGACCACGCTGACCAGGCCGTTGAGCGCTGCCGCGACCAGCATGCAGGCGAGCACCCGGGGCACCACCAGTCGCTGTACCGGTGAGATGCCGAGCACCTCCATGGCGTCGATCTCATCGCGGATCTTGCGGCTGCCCAGGTCGGCGCAGATCGCCGAGCCACCTGCCCCGGCGATCAACAGCGCGCACACGATCGGGCTGGCCTCCCGGATCACCGCGAGCACCGAGGCCGCGCCGGTGAAGGACTGGGCGCCGAGCTGGCGGGTCAGGGTGCCCAGTTGTAGCGCGATCACGGCGCCGAACGGGATGGCCACCAGAGCGGTCGGCATGATGGTGACGCTGGCGATGAACCAGGCCTGCTCGATGAACTCACGGGCCTGGAACGGGCGCTTGAACGTCAACCGGACGACATCGAGGAAAAGCGCGAACAGCCGGCCGGTCTGGCTGATCCCCGCGGTGAGCGACAGCGACGTCATTGCGCTGCCGTGCCGCGGTCGACGAGGGCCTGATCGTGGGCCATAGATTCCCGGATCACCCGCTGGGCGGTCTCGGGCAGCGTGTGCCGCATGTCCATCGCCCGCTGCTGGCGGCGCGCCGCGGCTTGACGTTCAGGCAGCCCGGGCGATGGCTGCAGCTGCGGCGGCACACCCTCCACCGCGCCGCCCTTCGGACCGCCACCGGTGGAGGGCGGGTTGGCGCTGTCCAGCGATGCCAGTTCAGCGGCCACCTGAGCGGCGTCCTTCTCCTCCGACGTGCCGATCGGGCCTTCCCTGCGGCCGTTGAGGAACTGCTTGACCACCGCCTCTTCGGAGGTCAGCAGCACCTCGCGCGGGCCGAACATGACCAGCTCGCGACGGAACAGCAGGCCGAGGTTGTCCGGCACCGTCCGGGCGATACCGATGTCGTGGGTGACGATCAGGAAGGTGGAGTCGGTCTGGGCGTTCAGGTCGACGATGAGCTGGCTGATGTAAGCCACCCGGACCGGGTCCAGGCCGGAATCGGGCTCGTCGAACAAGATGATCTCCGGATCGAGCACCAGCGCGCGGGCCAGGCCGGCCCGCTTACGCATACCGCCGGAGATCTCGCCCGGCAGCTTCTTCTCGGTGCCGGTCAGGCCGACCATGTCCAGCTTTTCCAGGACGATCTTCTTGATCTCGGACTCGCTCTTGCGGGTGTGTTCGCGCAGCGGAAAGGCAATGTTGTCGTAGAGGTTCATCGAGCCGAACAGGGCACCGTCCTGAAACAGCACGCCGAACAGCTTGCGGGTCTCATACAGCTGGTGCTCGCTGCAGCGAGCGAGGTTGACGTCCTTGATGAAGATCGAACCCCGGTCGGGCTTGAGCAGGCCGACCAGGGTCTTGAGAAACACCGACTTGCCGGTGCCGGACGGGCCGAGCATCACGCTGATCTCGCCGGGCGGCAGGGTCAGCGTCACATCGCCCCAGATGACCTGCCTGCCGAACGACTTGGTCAGGCCTTCGACCGTTACCTCGACCCCCACACCGGCTCCTCCCTCGGAACATGAGTCCGCCGCCGAGAACTCCACCGGCCAGCGCGGACGAACCAGTGTCTCGGGGTACAACGACCCGACTACCCATCGGTTACCGGTGGGTAAACCATGGGTGCCAAGACCAAACGCGACCTTAGCGCCGTCGACGATTTTCCGTCGGATGAGGGGCAAGCGGCCTTCTGTGGTGTCGCAAGGCCATTTCTCAGCAAGCCTCGGACCGGTCGGCAGCTCTCGGCCGGGACAGCAAAGCGGGGCGGTCGGCACGAATGCCCACCGCCCCGCCAGGATGCGAGTGCTGGAACTACTTGACGGTCACCGATGCGCCGGCGGCCTCGAGAGCTGCCTTGGCCTTGTCGGCGGCCTCCTTGTTGACCTTCTCCAGGACCGGCTTGGGCGCGCCGTCGACCAGGTCCTTGGCCTCCTTCAGGCCCAGGCTGGTCAGGGTGCGCACCTCCTTGATGACCTGGATCTTCTTCTCGCCAGCGGCCTCGAGGATGACGTCGAACTCGTCCTGCTCCTCAGCAGCTTCGGCCGGAGCGGCCGGGCCGCCCGGGGCAGCGGCAGCCGCGACCGGTGCGGCCGCGGTGACATCGAAGGTCTCCTCGAACTGCTTCACGAAGTCCGAGAGCTCGATGAGGGTGAGCTCCTTGAATGCGTCGATGAGCTCGTCAGTGCTGAGCTTCGCCATGATGTGGCGTCCTTTCTGTATCGCCGGGATAGCCGGCTGGGTGTGGGTGCTACTACTCCGCCGGCTCGGCGGGGGTTTCAGAAACTACGTCCTCGGGTGCCTCGGCTGTCTCGGTGACAGCCTCCGGTGCCTCGGGTGTCTCGGTGACAGCCTCCGGTGCCTCGGGTGCCTCGGTGACAGCCTCGCCCGGGGTCTTGTCGGCCAGTGCCTGAGCCAGCCGGGCCATCTGCGACAGCGGGGCCTGGAACAGCCCGGCCGCACGGGTCGGCAGCGCCTTGAGGACGCCGGCAACCTTGGCCAGCAACACCTCTCGCGACTCCAGGTCAGCGATCTTGCTGACCTCGGCGGCGCTGAGTGCCTTGCCGTCCAGAACACCGCCCTTGATCACCAGCAGCGGGTTGGTCTTGGCGAAATCGCGCAGACCCTTGGCGGCTTCGACCGGATCGCCCTTGACGAACGCGATGGCAGTCGGACCGACCAGCAGGCTGTCATCGATCGCGACGCCCGCCTCGGCTGCGGCCCGCCTGGTCAGGGTGTTCTTGACGACCGCATACGTGGTGTCACCGCCCAGCGCCCTACGCAGTTGGCTGACCTGCTTGACAGTCAGACCCCGATACTCGGTGATCACCGTCGCGGCCGAGGAATTGAAGTGCTCGACGATCTCAGCGACCGCGGACACCTTCTCCTTGTTCGGCATGTTCCTCCTCTCACACAACTCGTGCCGGCCGGGCTCGAGCAGCATGCGTCCGGATAGCTTCGGAGAAACAAGAACTCCCCGGCGCAGGGCGCACGGGGCGTATCGAAACGCTGACCGGCCATCCTGCGCGGGCCGCTCCGGCGCTCCGGAGCTGTTCGGTCACATGTGCGCATGCGACGACCAGCGGTCTTCGGGTGGATCAGCCCTGACTGTACGGGGCAGGCCCGGCGCCACCAAATCCGTCGCTCTCAGTTCGCCTGCCAGGACGATCCGAAGCAGACGAACGGCGCGGGCAACGACCCGCTGGTCGCGCAGGCGTCGGCCAGTGCCTGCGCCGAATCGACGCCGGCGGCCAGTGCCTGGTGATAGCGGGTCATCACGTCCGCGGCCACCTCGTCGCGCACCTTGGCGACGCCGGAGATCACGCTGCGGGTGCCCAGATGCAACAGCACGCTGGTCAGGCCCAGCGCCTCGTCCCCGGGCCGGATGGTGGCCTGGCCGAGCTCGCAGGCGGCCAGCACCACATGTTCGGCGACGTGTCCGGCCGGGTCCAGTTCGTAGGCGAAGACCGGCCCGTCGGCAAGCAGGATCGAGGAGAACAGCGGGTTTTCGGCCTGGTGGGTGCCGTGGGTGGCCAGGTGCACCAACCGGGCGCCGGCCAGGGCCTCCTTCAGGGCCGCCCGATCGGCCCGCGGTCCGACCCGGGCGGTGCCACCTGCCCAGTTGGCCGCCACCGCGGTGGCCTCGGTGTCGGCGAAGGCCAGGCCGGGGCCGGCCAGCGCGACCATCGGGCCCGCCGCCGGGCCAGGTGGCCGGCAGGCCCTGAGCCACGCGGTGCCCGAGGGCACCACGATCACCGGACGGCCCAGCAGTGACGGCAGCAGCCCCCAGGGCACCGTCGCCAGCGGGCCGGTCGGTGAGAGCACCAGCCGATCGGCCGGCAGCCCGAGCGGCATCACGATGGTGGCGTCCAGGTTGCGGATCGAAGTGTTCAGGCTCGCTCGGACCGTCTCGGCCAACACCGCCGGCAACTGGCCCAGCGCGAGCATGTCCAGGTCGGCGCGGATCCGGCGGACCAGTTCGAAGACCGGTCCGGACGGCCCGAGTGGCACCAGCCGCAGGTGATCCCGGTCGAGCACTAGCGCGTGCAACTGCTCACCCGAGCTGAGGTAGGTGATTCCGACCGCATCGGCAGCGGCCAGCGCGGCGATGATCTCCTCGGCGCCGGCGGCGCGGCCGGCCAGACCCGATCCCTGCCAGTGCCAGGACACCGCCCGCAACGCCTGCTGGATCTCACCGATCCGGCGACGAAGCGCCGCCGCGGTCGCCGCGGCACCGGGATCTGAGGAAACCAGCCGCAGCTCCTCGGTGACCTGGCGCAGCTCCGCAAGCTTGTCGGCCACCACCGGATCCGCCGGCGCCACCACCGGTTGGATCCTGCTGGAGGTGGCCCGGCTCAGCTCGACGGCAGTCAGCACCCCGCGAGGCCTGCCCTCGGTCAGGGCGAGCGTGACATGCAGGTCAACCAGCGCCCGGCCATGCACCGCGCTCGCGGTCTGCACATCGATGCTGCCGAATCGCGCCTGATGCCGGGCGAGCTCGGCCAGGCCGGTCCGGATTTCCCTTCGCGCAGCGGGACGATCTCCGTTGGCGGTGTGCAGACGGCCGCGTACCAGCCGGGTGTGCAGACGAGCCGAGATCGGATCACCACCCTTGACCGGTCCGGCCGCCAGCGCGACCTGGCCGGCCTCATCGGGTCGGCCGGCGCCCAGCAGCGCCTCGGCCGCGATCAGCTGGGCGGTGCGGGCCTGGGTCTCCAACCGCTCGTTGCGAAACTCACTTGCCAGCCGGATCGCGACCGGCGCCAGCCGCCGACCCGGGCGGCCTGCGGCGAGATCTGCTTGCAGCAACAGCAGTTCCGCGTCACGACGCCAGCGTTCGTTGCCACGCCGCCGAAACCGGGTGCGGGCCCGGCCGGCAAGTCGCCGGGCAGCGGCGATTTCACCATCCAACAAAGCACATTCTGCGCGGGCCAGCTCCACCTCACCGAGGTCCTTGAACAACCGGTCGGCCAGGAACAGCTCGCCGGCCTCGCGCAGGGCCTGGTCGGCGTCGCGGTGCAGGCCGGCCTCGATCAGCACCCGGGACCGGTCGAGCAGGATCACCGCGGATGAGACGTCGGCCTTGATGGCGATGACCTCGTCGATGATCTGCAGCGCCGAGGCCAGGTTGCCGGCCAGGTATTCCAGGTAGCCGAGGTTGTGTCGAGCCTTCACCTCGGCAGCCGCCATCGCCTGCTCGCGGGCGATGCTGCTCGCCCAGCTCAGATCCACCCGGGCGCTTCGCAGGTCACCCCGAAACAGGTGGGTGACCCCGCGGTTCAGCATGATCGTGTACTGCAGGCTCGCCTCGACCCGCTCGATCAACTCCACCGCGGCATCCAGGCGGGCCAGGCCCTGCTGAACCTGGCCGCCACGCACCTGCATGTAGCCGACCTGGTTGTCGAACAGCGCCTGTAGGGCTGGCTCGTGGGCGGTCGAGACGAAACGCGAGGCCTCGTCCATGGCGGCCAGGCCCTTTGCCAGCCCACCCAGCTCGGATTCGCTGGTCGCGATACTGATCCAGATCCGGGCGGCCAGCTGATCGTCGAGGACCACCGCATCCGGCGCGTCGATGGTCAACTGCTCCAGCGCGCCGTGCAACAGCGGCAACGCCCGGACCGGTCGTCCGGCGTTGTTCTCGGCCACCCCGAGTGCGTGCAACCGCCGCGCTTCGGACAGTCGAGCGTCCTGCCCCGTTACCGCCACACCCTTAGCTGATCACGGCCCCGTGGGACGATCAAGCCCGATGAGCTTGCTCAGCGCATCCCAACCGCGTTGCACGGCCTGCTCGGGGTCCGTCCAATCCAGCGATCCGGAGTCGATGAGTTTCTGGGCGATCTCGCCGGCCAGGACCGGCGCGGCGAACGAGGTGCCACTCCAGGTGCCGAAACCGCCGTGGTAATTGTCCATGTCGATGGTCTCGCGGACCTGATCCGGACCGAGGGCCAGCCTCGCGGTCGGCTCCAGCGAGCCGTCGAAGGTGGTCGGGAAGGTGCTGACCACCGCGGCACCCACCCGCTGGCAAGCCACCCAGTCACCGGCATTGCTGAACATCGCAACGGTCTGACCGTCCGGGTTCAGCGCGCCGACGCTCGACACCGGGATGATGTCGGGCCCCGGTGCGAAGACCGGGCCCTGGGCGTTCGGGAAGAAGCCGGCGGGGTACATGTGCCGTGGAGTGGCGTCGTTACCGGCTGAGGCCACCACGGCCACGCCGCGGCGACCGAGCTCTTCCAACGGCGCGAGCAGGAGTTGATCGAAGGCCACATCGGACTGGGACTCGTGGTAATAGCCCAGTGACATCGACACCACGTCCACCAGCCACTCCGGCCGGTTCAGCACGAGTGCGAGTTCTTGCCGGAACACCAGCCGATTCACCGTGCGCAGCAGATCGCCCTCCTCGACGACGCCGTCGCTGTACATCACCCGCACCGCGAGGATGTTGGCGTCCGGACAGAGCTGGCGGATGATGCCGGCGATGAAGGTGCCGTGCCCGGAGTCCGAGTCGAGGGTGCCCTCCAGCGGATCGTTGAGCGCACCGCTGCGTTCGGGATCGGTGGCCGGATCGGTGAGACCCAGCGGCAGGTCGGCCACCATCGGCCGGCGATCGACGATCTCTTTCGGCAGCCAGAAGTGCTTGCCCGCGCCAGTGTCCAACACCGCCACCACGGGACGCCTGGTCAACATCTGCTCGTCGGCGCAGCGGTTCGGCTGGGCTCCGAGCCATCTGACCGGGGCCCGGCCGCCACTGCCCGGCATGCCGTACTGCGCGGTCACCCCACCGCCCTGCATGAACGGCCCACCCTGCATGAACGGCCCACCCTGCATGAACGGGTTGCCGCCGATCTGGGACGCGCTGCCGGTCATCAGGTGCTCGAGGGTCACCGCGGCCGCTCTCGGATCGTCGGCCGGCAGGCTGGCCCGGTAGGCCTGCAGGACGGCCCAGGCATCCGGCGGCGCGGCCGGCTCGCGGCTGTTCGAACTCAGCACGAGCCTGGTGATGAGGATCCGGTCGGCCAGCTCGCACAGCTGGTGGCGTTCGGCCAGCTTCAGCAGCGCCCGGTCCACTGCGACGAAGTCGACGTCCTGGCCCAGCGAGGCAGCGGCGTCGATCAAGGGCTGGCGGATCGCCTCGACATCGGCGTTGCGTACCAGCAACTGCGAGCCGACGTAGACCGTCGGGCGGACGGCCGGCTGGTGCGGCGCGCGTACCGCGCTGGTCGGATCGAGCACCCGGGCACCGTGCTGGTTGAGAATGTAGGCAGGTGGGTTCAGGCTTGGCTCCTTGCGACGCTGACCGGGACGGGGAGTCGGTGTGGAGCTGTCCTCGGAACTCATCAATACCTCGTGTCACTGCGTGAAGGAAACTGCTGGTCAGACTCTGCCACCGGTCGACACCAGACCGGCGCAGGCGCTAGATCTCGACTGCCGGCGTCACCACCGGAGCGCGGTCGGTGCCAGGGGCCCGAATCACGAAACGGGTCAACCCGTGCGGGACTTCGTCGAAGACGAACCGGCCGTCGGAATCGGCCGCCTGCTCCCGCACCGCCTGGCCCTGATGCAACTCCACCAGGACGTCCGCGCCCGGCGCCGCCCAGCCGTCGATGCGGACCCGGTCGGGGCCGGCGGCGCTGATGGTCACCATGGTGGACAGACTGTCGCTGGAGAAGGTCAATGTCTTCACCGCGCTGGTCTGCTCGCCACCGCGAGCCGCCAGGGCGCTGTCGGACACAAGCTGCAGCTGGGCGATCTCGACATGCAGCGCGTTGAGCGTCATCGCGAAGCTCAGCCGATCTACCAGATCCTCCGGAACCGGGTCGATGGTCTCGTACAGCCGGGCGACGCGGTCCAGGATTGCCGCGTCCTGGGCGTCCAACTGCCCACCGGCAAGCGATTCCCAGGCAGGAATCTCGGAGATGTTCATCGAAGCTCCCATCGAGCATCTGTGGTCAGGGAAGCGCGCAGCTTCGCCAGGCACCGGCCGCGAGTCGGGCCGATACTGCCGACCGGCATCCGCAGGGCGCGAGCGAGTTCGGCATAGTCGGGTCGATCGGCAAAGGCAATCACTCGAAGCAGCTCCCGACAGCGGTCGGGCAGCGCGGCGATGTGCGTCCAGAGCAGCTCGTCGTCCGCGCTCTGCAAGGTCGCCGGCTCCGGCATGTCCGAGGCGGCTGCGGGCACCGCGTCCTGGTCGATCTCGTACGGTGACTGCCGAAGCTGGCCACGCAACACGCGCCAGGCCTCGCGGCGGGCTGCGACCAGCATCCACTGCAGCACGGCCCGCGGGTCAGCGATCGACTCGGCGTGGGCGACCAGCGCGAGCCAGGTGCTCTGCAAGACATCTTCGGTAGATTCCTTCTCCAGCCGCTGAGCTCGTACGGTGTGCCAGAGGATGGGGGTCAGCATCGCGACGAGTTCACCCATCGCCGCCGCCTCGTCGCCGCGGTATCGCTCGAAGACCTCACCAGCGCGGCTGGCGAGGGTTCCTTGCTCCGCTTCGGCGTTGATCATGACCGCCACATCTGTATCGCAGACTCCACCGGGTCGATCGGTCCATCGGCTACTGGCTTGAGCCTAGGACCTTGCCGTTGTAGAGCAAGGAGGATCATCAACCCGATCTGATACCGCGCCCGGCAAAAGTGATGGATGGCCGGAAACTGCCGCCGAAATTCTTGCCGCCCCGGTATCAGGCGGCCCCGAGAGCCCTCTGCAGTGGTGAGGACCCGTCGCGGTGACCCGCGCACGATCGGGGGGACGTAGCCCGTCCGTGCGCCCCACCGGCGTCGGTCGCGGTACGAAACGGGCGTACGCGGGCTACCGCGACGGGTCAGCCGGAACACGACTGCGCCCGGCCATAGGAATTCGGATGGCCGGGCGCGGGTGTCGGTGCGGGATCAGCCGGTGGTGCTGTCCTCGCTCAGGTTGCGCGTGCGGTTGGTGTCCACCGGGATGCCGGGGCCCATGGTGGTCGAGAACACCACCTTCTTCAGGTACTTGCCCTTGGACGAGGACGGCTTGGCTCGCAGCACCTCGTCCAGCGCGGCACCGTAGTTCTCGACCAGCTGATCGGCCGAGAAGGACGCCTTACCGATGACCAGGTGCAGGTTGGACTGCTTGTCCACCCGGAAGGTGATCTTGCCACCCTTGATGTCGGCGACGGCCTTGGCCACGTCCGGGGTCACGGTGCCGGTCTTGGGGTTGGGCATCAGGCCGCGCGGGCCGAGGATTCGCGCGATCCGGCCCACCTTGGCCATCTGGTCGGGCGTGGCGATCGCGGCGTCGAAGTCCAGGAAGCCGTCGGTGATAGAGGCAATCAGGTCGTCACTGCCGACCCGGTCCGCGCCGGCGGCTTCGGCAGCCGCGGCCTGTTCGCCGGTCGCGAACACGATCACTCGGGCGGTCTTGCCAGTGCCGTGCGGCAGGCTGACCGTGCCACGCACCATCTGATCGGCCTTGCGCGGATCGACGCCGAGGCGCATCGCGACCTCTACGGTGCTGTCGAACTTCGCCGGAGCGGCCTGGGTGGCGATCTTGGCAGCCTCCAGCGGGCTGTAGATCTTGTCGGCGTCGATGAGCTTGGCGGCCTCTTCGTAGGCCTTGCTGCGCTTGGTCATGCTGGGTCACTCCTTCAGGTCAGTGGTCTGACGGGCACCGGCTCTCGGCGCCCTCCCACACGTGCACCGGCCGCATCGCGGCCGGTTTGCCGCCGGGTACGCGGTCTGCCAGCGGGTGGTCGAACCCGGTGGTCCTACTCCGAGACGGTGATGCCCATCGAGCGGGCGGTACCGGCGATGATCTTGGCCGCCTGGTCCACGTCGTTGGCGTTGAGATCCTCCATCTTGGTCTGGGCGATCTCGCGGACCTGCGCCATGCTGACCTTGGCGACCTTGGTCTTGTGCGGCTCGCCCGAACCCTTCTCCACGCCGGCGGCCTGCAGCAGCAGCTTGGCGGCCGGCGGGGTCTTGGTGACGAAGGTAAAGGACCGGTCCTCGAACACCGAGATCTCCACCGGCACGACCTGGCCACGCTGGGACTCGGTGGCGGCGTTGTAGGCCTTGCAGAACTCCATGATGTTCACGCCGTGCTGACCGAGCGCCGGACCCACCGGCGGCGCCGGGTTGGCCGCGCCGGCCTTGATCTGCAGCTTGATGACGGCGGTGAGCTTCTTACTCTTGGGAGGCATTCTGTTCTCTTCTTCTGATTGGCAGGGTTGTTGCTGGACGGCTGGGCGAGAGTTGGGCTAGATCTTGGACACCTGGCTGAACGACAGCTCCACCGGGGTCTCGCGACCGAAGATCGAGACCAGCACCTTGAGCTTGGCGTGCAGCGAGTCGATCTCGTTGATGGTCGCCGGCAGCGTGGCGAACGGACCGTCCATCACGGTGACCGACTCGCCGATCTCGAAGTCGACGACCTCGACCGGAGCCGAGCCACCGGCCTCGCCGGCGCCGGCAGCGCCGCCCTTGGCGACCGAGGCCGCCTTCTGGGTGGCCGGGGCCAGGATCTTGATGACCTCGTCCATCGACAGCGGTGATGGCCTGGACGTGGCCCCGACGAAACCGGTCACGCCGGGCGTGTTGCGGACCGCACCCCAGGAATCGTCGGTCAGATCCATCCGAACCAGGATGTAACCCGGGAAGACCTTGCGGTTGACCTGCTGGCGCTTGCCGTTCTTGATCTCGACGACCTCTTCGGTCGGCACCTCGACCTGGTAGATGTAGTCTTCCATGTCGAGGGAGGAGATCCGGCTTTCCAGGTTGGTCTTCACCTTGTTCTCGAAACCGGCGTAGGAGTGGACGACGAACCAATCGCCCGGTGCCCGCCGCAGCTGGGCCCGCAACTCCTCGATTGGGTCCAGTTCCTCGGCTTCAACCGCCTCGGCAGCAGCCGTGGAGTCGTCTTCGGCCGTCGGCTCGGCGCCCAGTTCGGCGCCGAGTTCGGCAGCTGCCTCGGCCCACGCGGCGTCGGCGCGGTCCTCGGCGGCCTCGTTGTACTTCTCCTCGGCGCTGACGCCGTAAACCTGGTCCTCGACGTCCAGCACGGGCAGGCCCTCGACGGCCTGGGCGGCCGCCGGCTGGGTCTGATCGGCGCTACCGCCGGTCTGGGCTGGGTCGCTGTCGAACTCGGTCACGGGCTCTCTTTCCTTGCTGTCTGTCGTGCGGTGGCGGTTGCCATGGCGGCCCGGTGGCCGGATTCGGCGACCGGCTAGCTGAATATCGCCAGAACCAGCTTGGCGAGGCCGAGGTCGAGCAGGGCGACGATCGTAATCATGATCACCACGAACACCATCACCACGATGGTGTAGGTGGTCATCTCGCGGCGTGAGGGCCACAGGACCTTGCGCATCTCCGAAACGGTCTCGCGGGTGCGGCGCTGCAGCGCTCGCAGCAGCGCGGGCAACCATCGCCAGAGCGCGCTCAGCCCACCGCGGTCGGCGTCCCGACCCGGTCGCGAAGCAGGCGCCGGTGCGGCCTGTGTCTCAGTCACCGTTACTCCTCTCGGTCACCGCTGCCCGTCCACTGCGTGGACACGCGCGGCGCTGATGGCGCAGGGGCGGCAGGACTCGAACCTGCAACCGCTGGGTTTGGAGACCGGTGCTCTAACCAATTGAGCCACGCCCCTTCACAAACGAGCCCGGCGCGCCCGCCGAACCCCGAAGGGCAGATCAGGCAGAACCGGCCAAGCGTGACGCAGCCTGCTGACGAGCAACGCTCGACGGCAGGATGCGCGCATGCTGACGCACGGCCAACCCGACCCGAGATGCCAGTGTAAGGGCTCGCCCCGCTCCGGCCAAAAGGACGCCGAGGGCAGCCGCCCCAGGACGGCGCCGGTCCGCATGCACCACCGTCTCACTCTTCGAGACGCCATCCCGCCCAGCAAAATCCGGCTGGGACCGTCTGGAACCATGAGGCTATGGGTACCCGCATCTCAGACCGGATTGCAGCCATCGCCGAGTCGGCAACCCTGGCGGTGGACGCCAAGGCAAAGGCGCTCAAGGCCGCAGGCCGGCCGGTGATCGGCTTCGGTGCCGGTGAACCGGATTTTCCGACACCGGATTACATCGTCGAAGCCGCGGTCCGGGCCGCCCGGGAGCCACGGTTCCATCGCTACACCCCGGTCGCCGGATTGCCTGAGCTGCGGGCGGCGGTGGCGGCCAAGACGCTGCGTGACACCGGCTACCAGGTGGACCCGGCACAGGTGTTGATCACCAACGGCGGCAAGCAGGCGGTCTACAACAGCTTTGCCACGCTGCTCGACCCGGGCGACGAGGTGCTGCTCATCGCCCCGTACTGGACCACCTACCCGGAGGCCATCAAGCTCGCCGGCGGGGTGCCGGTCGTGGTCATCACCGACGAGACTTCGGGCTACCTGGCCACCGTCGATCAGCTCGAGGCCGCCCGGACCGAGCGCACCAAGGCGCTGCTGTTCGTCTCGCCGTCCAACCCGACCGGTGCGGTCTACCCGCCCGAGCAGGTCGCCGCGATCGGCCGCTGGGCGGCCGAGCACGGCCTGTGGACGGTGACCGACGAGATCTACGAGCACCTGGTCTACGGCGAGGCCCACAACGTCAGCATCGCCCACCAGGCCGGCGAGCGGGTGGTGGTGCTCAACGGGGTTGCCAAGACCTACGCCATGACCGGCTGGCGGGTCGGCTGGATGATCGGACCACTCGACGTGATCAGGGCCGCCACCAACCTGCAGTCCCACGCCACGTCCAATGTCTCCAACGTCGCGCAGGCGGCGGCGCTGGCGGCCGTCAGCGGCGACCTGGCGGCGGTGGCCCGGATGCGGACCGCCTTCGATCGGCGCCGGCTGGCGATCGTGGCGGCGCTGTCGGAGATTCCTGGCATCATCTGCCCGGTTCCCGAGGGTGCCTTCTACGTCTACCCGTCGGTGCGGGGCCTGCTGAACCGTCCGATCGGCGGCCGGGTCGCCACCAGCAGCGCCGAGCTGGCCGACCTGATCCTGGACGAGGCCGAGGTGGCGGTGGTGCCTGGCGAGGCCTTCGGCACCCCCGGCTACGTCCGGATGTCCTATGCCCTCGGCGACGAGGATCTGGCCGAAGGCGTCAGCCGGATAGCGAAGCTGGTCACCGGCTGAGCCGACCCGATCGGGTCGGGACAGCCGGCCCCCGGCCGTCGCCCGATCAGCCGGGCAGGTTCAGCTCGCCCTGCTCGTCGAGGTGGCGCTTCTCGGCGTCGACGGCGACCCGCACCTGCTCGGTGGACTGCTCGAACTGCTGGGTCAGGAAGAAGATCGCCAGCGAGAACAACACCACCACCACCAGATCGGCCCAGTCCGGAATGACGTTGTGGGCGCCGTTTCCGTAGCGACCGAGCGCGCTGATCACCGTCAGGCCGGCCAGCCACGGCAGCACCCAGACCGCCCCGCGCAGGTTCACCGAGTCGTTGGTGTTCTTCACCCCGATACCGATGCCGAAGATGACCAGGCCCAGGATGATCGCCAGGTCGAGCTTCCACATCACCTCGAAGCCACCCCAGTAGATGATCAGGTTCGCGAAGACGAAGCCGGTCGGAATCAGCACGCTGGGGTAGGGCATCCGATACGGCCGCTTCCGATCCGGATCCTGGCGATGCAGCGCGGCGAGTGAGACCGGGGCGAAGGCGTACATGATCGCGGTCGCCGACGTGACGATGCCGACCAGCGACTGCCAGCTCGGAAACGGCAGGAACATGATCAGCCCGACCACGAAGGCCAGCAGGATCGACACCCAGGGCACCCCGCTGCGGTTGACCTTGGTCAGCGCGTCGGGCAGCTCCTCCTCCTCGCCGAGGGCGTAGCTCAGCCGGGACGAGGTGCCGACATAGACCAGGCCGGTGCCGGCCGGCGAGATGACCGCGTCGATCACCAGCATCGCAGCCAGCCAGCCGGCACCGGCCGAGATCGCCAGGTCGTGGTAGGGCCCGAAGTTGCCCTCACCGATCGGTGAGCCCCAGCCGTGCACCAGGTTGGCCGGGTTGAGCGCACCGATGAAGCAGATCTCCAGCAGGATGTAGACCACCGAGCCGACCAGCATCGCCGCGATCACCGCGCGGGAGATGTCGCGCTGCGGGTCCTTGGCCTCGCCGGCCATCTGCACGCACTGCTCGAAGCCCTGCAGGGCGAACACCACGCCCGCCGGCAGGGCGGCGAAGACCCCGTGCCCGCCGAACGGGGCGAACCCGCCGCCGGCGTGGAAGTTGGAGGCATGGAAGTTGAGGGTGATCAGCACGACGACGGTCAGCACCGGAATCGCGGTCTTCCAGATCACCGTGACGCTGTTGCTGTCCGACAGCAGCTTGGCGCCCATCAGGTTGATCGCGGTGAAGACCGCCATGGCGATCACGGCCACCAGCAGGCCGGTGTTGTTGAGGGTGCCGTCCAGGTGGCCGCCGGTGTGCAGCATCCGCAGATGCTCCTTGGCGAACCGGGTGCTCTCCAGGTAGGAGATGCTGGCCTCGACTTCGATCGGCGCGATCGCCACCGCCTGCAACCAGGCAGACCAGCCGGCGATGAAGCCGGTCAGGTTGCCGAAGGCGAAGTACGGAAAGCGGGCGGTACCGCCGGCGACCGGATAGGCGGCGCCGAGTTCGGCATGGATCAGGGCCAATACCGCGAGCATGATCGCGGCCAGGATCCAGGACAGCAGCGAAGCAGGGCCGGCGACCTTGGCCGCGGTGAGCGCACCGAGCAACCAGCCCGAGCCGATGATCGAGCCGAGCGAGAAGAACATCAGGCCCCAGAAGCCCACCGAGCGGCGCAGGCCGCCGTCGGCCGTGGTACCCGAGCCGGCCCCGGATCCCGGTGCCACCGATGTGTCTGCCATGAAGCCTCCCGAGCTCGGGTCCGATAACGCTTGCGCGCACGAGATCGTGCTCGTTAGGACGGGTCATCGTCAAGAGCTATGGTCCGGAATGTCGGTAATAATATGAGCCCGATACCGCCATTTCACAGCCCAAATACACCACGGACGGTGCCCGCTCAGCCTTGGTGAGCGATCAGGTCCTGGTACTCGGGGTGTTTGTCGATGAACGCCCGCACAAAGGGGCAGGCCGGATCGACCAGCCGGCCACGGGCTTGCAGGTCGTCCAGGGCGAAGCCGACCAGCCGGCCGGCCAGGCCGCGGCCCCCGAACTCGGGCAGCGTCTCGGTATGCGCCAGCACCAGCACGCCGTCACGATCGTGGTAGCTGAGCAAGCCCACCCGGCGGCCGTCCAGCCGCAGTTCGTACTGCCCGACGGCCTGGTTGTCGACCAGCGTGACCTGCCCGCCGGCGGACAGCTCGCCCATCAGGACAGCCGGACGGTGACCCTGGCCTTGGCCAGCACCGTCTGCCCGTCGGCGCTGGCCACCAGGTCGATGACTGCCGTGCGGCTCGCCTCGTCCATCGAGCGGACCGTGCCGCTCACCTCGAGATCGGTGGGCCGATCGAACTCGACCACGATCGGACGGGTGAACCGCACGCCGTAGTCGAGCACCGCCCCGGGATCGCCGATCCAGTCGGTGACCACCCGCACCGCGGTCGCCATGGTCAGCATGCCGTGCGCGATCACGTTCGGCAGCCCGACGCTGACGGCCGTCTCCTGGCTCCAGTGGATCGGGTTGAAATCGCCCGACGCGCCGGCGTACTGAACCAGGTCCGAGCGGCCCAGCGGGAACGTCTGGCCGGGCAGGCTGGCACCGACGCTCAGCTGGTCGAATCCGATACTCATGCCTTCGCCGTCCCACGCGCGACCAGCGTGGACAGCGCGGTCACCACCAGCTCGCCGTCCAGCGTGGACACCTCGCCCCTGGTGGTCACGATGTCGTTGCCGGCCACGGCCCGGATCGATTCCACCGTGCACACCACCTGCAACACGTCGCCTGCCTGGATCGGACGGACGAAGCTGAACTTCTGCTCGCCGTGCACCACCTTGGAATAGTCCAGGCCGAGATCGGGATGCCTGATCACCTGAGCGCTGGCGCGCATCGTCACCACGATCGGGAACGTCGGCGGCGCGATCACGTCGGAGTAGCCCAGCGCCTGTGCGGCGGCGACATCTCGATAGGCCGAGTTGTCATCGCCGATCGCATCGGCGAACTCCCTGATCTTCTCCCGGCCTACCTCATACGGCACGGTCGGCGGAAAGACCCGTCCGACGAACGACTGATCCAGCGGCATAGCCGCACGCTATCCCACGCCGGCGCGCAGCCGCGCGGGGTGGTTCCGGCCAGCCCCGGATATGCCGACTGGCGCCGCCGGAGAGGTTTCTCCGAGCAACGCCAGTCGGGTGCGGACCAGGGTTAGCGGGTCTCGCGATGGTCGGTGTGCTTGCCACAGTTCGGGCAGAACTTCTTCAGATCCAGGCGGTCGGGGTCGTTGCGCCGGTTCTTCTTGGTGATGTAGTTGCGGTGCTTGCACTCCTGGCATGCCAGGGTGATCTTCGGCCGTACGTCGGTGGCTGCCACTTCCGGTACCTCTCCATGCTCTCGGTACTGCAATCATGCGAACTGTTCGGTAGCGAGGGCCGGACTTGAACCGGCGACACAGCGATTATGAGCCGCTTGCTCTACCAGGCTGAGCTACCCCGCCATGACGTGGTGCTGGTCAGGCGATCCGTCCCAGGTGTTGTCAGTGCTGCCTGGGCTGAAACCCGAGCCCCCTTACGGAATCGAACCGTAGACCTTCTCCTTACCATGGAGACGCTCTGCCGACTGAGCTAAGGGGGCGTACCGGCGTAGAAAGGTCCACGGTGTTCGCGCGCGCACCGTGGATGTCTTCGAACGCCGGGTTGACTCTACCCGACTGGCCGAACGATCTCGAAATCGGGCCCTGCGGTGGAACAACCGTGCCAGCCCGGATTTAGCGAAGCTGGAAGGGCTAGGGAACAAGCGGAAAGCAGGCACAGAGCGGGCACCAAAGGCCGCACCTGGCCGGGGAGCTGGGCAGGGAGATGGGCACGCCGATGGGCATGGAAAAGCCTTGGTGATCGCACGGGGGAACGACCACCAAGGCCCCTTAAGTATGAACCCTGGGTAGTCGGTTGGCAACCCCCCGCTACTAGTTTTGTGGGGCGAATCGCGTGAACACCGCCCAAGCCGGCCTTTCTCCACGACAGCAAAAACCCCTCGGAATCCGATGATCCGAGGGGTCCTTCGCGGTGGCGGCTGTTGGGTTCGAACCAACGTAGGCTGAGCCGGCAGATTTACAGTCTGCTCCCTTTGGCCACTCGGGCAAACCGCCATGGGTAATGCGCTGCAACGGTACTGCAGTGCCTGGAGCGCCCGGCAACTCGGCTGGGCGACCGTGCGCGAGTGAGACTACACGAATCGCCCGACGCCCCAGCGCCGGTTGCGGCACCGTGCGGACGCTCAGCCGGGGCCGAGACGCCAGCCGCGGGCGGTTGCCGCTACCGTCGATGCAGGCAGAACGGCTCGGCAAGCCCCGCCGGTCACCGACAGAATCGAGGAGCCATGGCAGATCCGTCCTTCGACGTGGTGAGCAAGATCGACCGCCAGGAAGCAGACAACGCACTGAACCAGGCCGCCAAGGAGCTGTCCCAGCGTTTCGACTTTCGGGGCACGAACGCCTCAGTCGCCTGGTCCGGCGAACTGGGCATCGTGATCAAGGCCGACACCGAGGAGCGGGCCACCGCGGCGCTGGAGGTCTTCAAGGAGAAGTTGATCAAGCGATCCATCTCGCTGAAGTCCCTCGAAGCCGGCGAGCCGAAGATCTCCGGCAAGCAGTACCTGATCACTGGTTCGCTGAAGCAGGGTATCGAGACCGAGACTGCCAAGAAGGTCTCCAAGGCCATCCGGGACGAGGGCCCCAAGGGAGTGCAGGCCCAGATCCAGGGCGACCAGTTGCGTGTCTCGGGCAAGAAGCGCGATGACCTGCAAGCCGTCATAGCCCTGCTCAAAGCCGGCGACTTCGGCGTTGCGCTGCAATTCGACAACTACCGCTAGATCGGGACCGAGCGCCGGCAACCGGCCTGAGCACGGGAAAGGCATCGCAATGAAAGGCATCATCCTCGCGGGCGGGTCGGGTAGCCGATTGCATCCGATTACCCGCGCGGTGAGCAAGCAACTGCTTCCCGTCTATGACAAGCCGATGATCTATTACCCGCTGTCGGTGCTGATGCTGGCCGGCATCACCGAGATCCTGGTGATCACCACCCCGCACGACCAAGACCAGTTCGTCCGGCTGCTCGGTGACGGCGGCGATCTGGGGCTGCGGTTGAGCTATGCCGTCCAGCCCGAGCCGAACGGCCTGGCCGAAGCCTTCATCATCGGCCGGGAGCACATCGGCTCTGACAGCGTCGCGCTGGTGCTGGGCGACAACATCTTTTACGGTCACCTGCTCGGCCAGATGCTGGCCGAGGCCGCCCAGTTGACCACCGGTTGCCGGCTGTTCGGCTACCAGGTTCGTGACCCCGAGCGGTACGGCGTCGCCGAGGCCGACAGCGCCGGCCGGTTGATCTCGATCGAGGAGAAGCCGGCTCGACCGCGCTCCAACCTGGCAGTCACCGGTTTGTACTTCTATGACAACCAGGTAGTGGACGAGGCGGCCGCGCTGCGCCCGTCCGCCCGTGGCGAGTTGGAGATCACCGATCTCAACAACCGCTACGTCGAGCGCGGCACCGCCGAGCTGATCGACCTCGGGCGGGGCACTGCCTGGCTGGACACCGGCACCCACGACTCGCTGCTGGAGGCCGGCCAGTTTGTCCAAATGCTCGAGCACCGGCAGGGCGTGCGGATCGCCTGTCTGGAAGAGATCGCGCTGGCCCGCGGGCTGATCTCGCCCGAGCAGGCCCTTGCGCTGGGTGAATCGCTGGCGAAGTCCGGTTATGGCCAGTACGTCATCGAGGTGGCGCGCCGGGCGCAGTCGCGTACCGCGGCCCGGAGCTGACCGGTGGCCACCGCCGAGCACCCACCGGTGCCGACCGACGGGCCGACCTGCTCGGTGCAGGACGCCCTGCTGCGATTCAACACCTACTACCGCGTGCGTTTTCCGGGACCGCGACCGCAGGCGCCGGCCCTGCGGCTCAGCGTCGTGGCCTGCATGGACTCCCGGCTGGCACTGTTCGGCGCCCTCGGCCTGCGGATCGGCGACGCCCACCTGATCCGCAACGCCGGCGGGATGGTCACCGACGACGTGCTGCGTTCGCTGGCGATCAGCCAGCGCCGGATCGGCACCCGCGAGATCGCGGTCATCCACCACACCGACTGCGGGATGTTCGGCTTCGATGACGAGGGCTTTCGCGCGGAGTTGGCGGCCGACGGCGGTCAGCGTCCGGGTTGGGACGTTCCCGGCTTCGACGACCTGGTCGCCAGCGTGCGCGAGTCGGTCCAAAGGATCGCCGAATGCCGTTGGTTGCCGCACCGGGACCTAGTGCGTGGCTATGTCTTCGACGTCGGGACCGCCGAGATCACCGAAGTCCACTGACGGCTGCCGGCCGGCGACCTGTTCGGTCCGGGTCGGGCCGTCGAGCACCGGCAGCCCGGCAGCCCGCCAGCCGTGGACGCCGCCGATCAGGTCGCCGGCCTCGATGCCCAGGCTGCACAGCGCCGCGGCCGCCAGCGATGAGGTGTAGCCCTGCGAGCACACCACGATCCAGCGCTGACCGGGCACGGCGGCCGGTAGCCGGGCCGGCGAGGTCGGGTCCAACCGCCACTCCAGGTGGTTGCGCTCGATGATCAGGGCGCCGTCGATCTCACCCTCGACCGCGCGCTGCCAGGCCGGCCGGACGTCCACCAACCGGGCGCCATCGGCGACCGCTATCACCGCCGCTGCCGGCTCCAGCCGCTGCAACCCGTCCCGAGCTGCAGCCAGCAGTTCGGCCACGCCGGCAAACCGGGTGCCGGGCGGGCGGCGTGCCGGCTCGGTCACGGGCACCCGCAGTTCGGCCCGGCGATCCTCCACTCCCACCTCCTCAGGCGGCCGGGTTGCCCGACGCCGGCAACTGCACCACCGGCTCCGGATCTTGGGTGGCCACCGTGGCCAGCAACTGCAGGGCCCCGGCAGCGTCGATGTCGTAGAAGTTCATCGTCGTCAGCGGCCGCGAGTACGCGTGCACGCTGATCGCCGGGCGGTCGGAGCAGTTTCGCACGTCATGGACGTAGTTGGGCCCGAAGCCCACGCTGTCCGAGGCCTGATGTGGCACGTCGCGCAGCGCCTGCCTCTCGCCTCGTCCGGGACGATAGACGGCCTCGGTGAGCTCGCCGCTCAGCACTGTGAAGGCACCGGCCGAGCCGCCGTGGTCATGCAGTTGGGTGCCCTGGCTGGGCAGCCAGCTGATCAGCCACAGATCCACCCGCTGGTCGCGGTACAGGCGCTGGTGCCAGCGTTCGGATTCGTCATAGGTGACGTAGGGGTAGCGGCCGGCGGCGACCTCGTCAGCGACCAGCCTGGTGTAGTCGACGAGTTCCACCGGGTTGAGCGAAGCAGGAAAGGACGCGCGCAGGCGTCGACGTGCAGGCATAGCGGACTCCGAGCGAACGAGCGGGCAGGACCGGGCTCAGGCCCGGCTACAGCGCTCGTCGAAGGCGTCGCCGCGCCGGCTCGTCCAGAAAGACACCTGCCAGAAGCGCAGGGCCTTGGGCGCCGGAGGCGCTGGACGAGAGGCGGACACGGTCCCAGTATGCCAGGACCGCAATAGGTTTCTCTAGCTTGCCCATCGGAAAGATGCCATGAGCTGGGTGAACCGGTCCATCAGGTCGCCGCTGTCGCTACCGGCGCTGAACTCGGCGAGCAGAGCCAGTGGGCCGTCCGGTGCCGGCACCACGTAGCGAGCCGTGCCGACCGCCGGGTCGAAGTCCAGCAGCTCGGCGACCGGACTGTGCGCATCGAGTTGCACCGCGTCGACCGGCTCGTCCAGCAGGCCGATACTGAGCACCGCACTGGCCGGCATGATGTCCTCGGCACCGATGACTGCTGTGCTCAGCACCGCCACTACCGGCGCTCCGCCGATCTCTTCGGGGACCGAGCCGTCCTCGGGCGTCGCTATCAACCAGTCGCGGCAATCCAGCTCGAAGGCCGGCAACTCCAACGCGTGGAGATCGCTGTCCATGACGCCCCCTTGCTCAGAATGCAGGCCGGTGTCAACCAGTACCGGTTTCGCTGCCGCGGTGTTGATACCCCTGCAACCAGGCTTCTAGACATGTTCTGAAAAAGTCATCGATCAATACAATAAAATTCGGACATCCGTGCGACCAGAAAAATACCACCCGGAATGCTTTGAGACCAGAGCCTGTCGCCAAAACTCTGGCCGTGGCCGGTTTATCCCGGTAAGTGCTGGCCATTCCCCGGCCGGTCACGCTTCCGGCCAGCCTCGCTGCCGAGGGGTTCACGGCGGCCGCCCGAATTTACAAACCGAGCGGTCTGAATACCGTCGTCCGACAGCCGGCGGATCATTTCAGTCCACCCGTGAGCGCCCGCTCGGTCTGCCGGTAGCCGTCCAGGCTGGCCGCGACCCGGCCTGCGGCTGACTGCAGGAATGAGCTGAACTCTCGCCGGTGTGCGGACCAGTCCCGCTCGGCGTGGCGCAGCGCTGGGCCGAGATCAGGATCGTGATAGCCGGCGGACAGCAGCAGGTCCCGGTCTGCAATCGCCCGGGCCAGCGCCCGCAGGTCGGCGGCCAGTCGGGCCAGGCTGGCGAAGTCCACCCCGATCCGAGCGGATGCCGGTGCCATCGGTGCCATCGGTGCTACCGGTGCCATCGGTGCCATCGGTGCGACTGGTGCCATCGGTGCTACCGGTGCCATCGGTGCGACTGGTGCCATCGGTGCGTCGGCCGGGCCGGCGTCTTTGGCATCGGCGTCAGCATCGGCATCGGCATCCGCGTCCGCATCCGCATCCGCATCCGCATCGGCATCCGCATCAGCCCCGTCGGAGCGACGCGCCCGGCTGATTGCTCCCATAGCGTCAAACACTAGACAGACTCGAATTTTTGGTGCCAGAGTTATCCACAGGATGCGGATCCGCCCCGTGAGGGATGCCACTCGGGCTAGTCGTTGTTACGTCTCTACCATGGACTGGGCAGTGCCTGAGGACGCAAGCGGTTCGTGGCATGCCATCCCTAGCGGTCGAGGAGGCGGACAACCCGCATGTCTACAGAGGTACAGCAGCTCGACCGGGTCGTGATCCGGATCGCCGGGGATTCCGGCGACGGCATGCAACTCACCGGTGATCGATTCACCCAGGAGACCGCCAACTTCGGCAACGACCTGTCCACCCAGCCGAACTTCCCCGCCGAGATTCGCGCCCCGGCCGGAACGCTGGCCGGTGTGTCGTCCTTTCAGCTGCATTTTGCCGACCACGACATCCTCACCCCGTGCGACCGGCCGGACGTCCTGGTCGCGATGAACCCGGCGGCGCTGAAGGCGAACCTGCCCGACCTGCCCAAGGGCGCCACGATCATCGCGGACTCGCACGACTTCACCAGCCGCAACCTGGCCCGGGTCGGCTATGAGACGAACCC
>JBPCPA010000212.1:0-3677 GCA_050999655.1 Jatrophihabitans sp. | reverse complement strand
GGCCGGACCCGGCTGGAGGTGTATGACCCGACCCAGGACAAGCCGGCCACCCTGCACGACCTGGAGTTGGAACACGCGCTGCGTGAGGCACTGGTCACCGGCGCCGGTCTGATTCCCTACTACCAGCCGATCGTCAACCTCGCCGACAACGTTGCGGTGGGCTACGAGGCCCTGATCCGCTGGCAACACCCGACCGAGGGCATGCTGCACCCGGACGAGTTCCTGCCGATGGCCGAGCAGACCGGGCTGATCGTGCCGCTGGGTTGGTGGATGCTGGCCGCCAGCTGCCAGGCCGCCAATGACGTCCGGCTCACCGGCGGCTGGTCACGCTGGGTCGCGGTCAACGCCTCGGGCAGCCAGCTGGGGCGGGGCCAGCTGGTGCCCGAGCTCCGCCGCGGCCTGGAGGCCAGCGGGCTGGCGCCCAACCGGCTGCACCTGGAGATCACCGAGAGCGCGCTGGTCGAGGCCTCGCCGGCGGCGGTGAAGGAGGTCCGCGAGGTTGCCGACCTCGGTGTCCAGATCGCGCTGGATGACTTCGGCACCGGCTACTCCTCCCTCTCGCTGCTGCGCGACCTGCCGGTGTCGACGGTGAAGATCGACCGCAGCTTCGTCACCCCGATCGCCTCGGACCGGGTCGCCCGGGCCATCGTGCGCAGCGTGATCACGTTGTGCCAGGAACTCACCATCACCACGGTGGCCGAAGGAATCGAGACCGAGGAGCAGCTGACCTCGCTGCGCGCGCTGGGCTGCACGCACGGCCAGGGCTACCTGCTGGGACGGCCCGGGCCGCTCTGATCCGCGTACGCTCGGCGGATGTATGAGATAGCCGGCCAGGTCGCCCGCTGGCTCGAGGCCGGACGTCCGGTGCTGCTGGCCCGGGTGCTGGACACCGTCGGCATCAGCTCGCGCGAACCGGCGGCAGCCGTGGCCTACAGCCCGGGCCAGGCGCTGGCCGGCAGCCTGTTCTCCGGTGCGGCCGACGCGGCGCTGGCCACCCGGCTGGCCTCGGTGACCGGTCCCTGCCTGCTCACCATCGAGATCAGCGAGCCTGCCGCAGCGGGGGCCGGCCTGTCCTGCGGCGGCAGCGCCCGGTTGCTGGTGCAGCCGGTGGGTCCGGAGCTGGCCTGGCATCGCCTGGTGGCCGGCGAGCCGGTGCTGCTGAGCACCGAGTTGGACGGTGACTCGGTCGGCGCCAGCAGGTGCTCCGGGCTGGACGAGCTACCCCGGTCAGCCCCGGCCGATGACCGGGCCGCCGAGCTGGCGCGGCTGTTGCGGCGCGGCACCAGCCAGACCTGCCTGCTGCGGTCACCGGAGCTGGTGGTCACCGCGCTCTGGCCGACGGTGCGAGTTTTTGTAGTCGGCGACGGCCTGATCGCCGACGCGCTGGTTGCCAATGCCAGCCTGCTCGGCTGGCGGGCCAGCGTGCACCCCAGCCTGCCGGCGGGCCTGCTGCCCGGCGCTGCGGACTGCGTGGTGGTGCTCGACCACGATCTGGCAGTCTCGGGCAGCGCGCTGGCCGCCGCGCTGGCCGCCGGCACCGGCTACGTGGGCGCCCTGGGCTCGCGGCGCACCCAGGCAGCGCGGGCCGGCTGGCTGGCCGAGCACGGCGTCGGTGAGCAGGCTATCGGGCGCATCCACGGCCCGGCCGGCCTACCGATCGGATCGCAGACGCCGGCCGAGATCGCCCTGTCGATCATTGCCGAAATCGTGCAGGTCCGCAGCCACGCCGGCTAGCCGAACGGGATCCAGGCCTGCCGCGCCAGCGTCGCCGGGCTGGATACCAGGACGCCGCTACCCGACACCGTCCAGAGCGCACCGTCCACCAGCACGCTGCGCTGGATGCCCAGTCCGTCATCGGAGATGCCGGCCGTTCGCGGGTTGGCCAGCAGGCCAACGGTGCTCAGCGTCGTGCCGTGCACGGTCAGGACGAGCACCTTGCCGGACTGGGTCGCCGACCAGGACTGGATGGGAACCACCACCAGGCCGGTGGGTTGCCAGTAAAGGAAGGCGTGCGGATCCAGGTCGGACTCCCCCGGCGCGTCTGAGCGCACCACGTGGCCGGTGCGCCGGGGCCGCGACGGCGTGCTGACGTCGAACAGCGAGACCTGCAGGCCGGCCACCCGGCCGGCCGCCGATGCCTCCTGGCCGACCCCGATCACTCGGGAATCGCCCGCGTCGTGCAGGTAGTTCGAGTACCCGGTCAGCTGCAGCGAACCGCTGAGCCTGGGTGCGGCCCGATCGTGCAGGTCGATGACATAGAGCGGGTCGGTCTGCCGGAAGGTGACCAGGTAGGCCACCGGGCCGACGAAGCGCACCGCGTAGATCTGCTCGTTCTTGCCCAGGCCGACCAGCGTGCCGGTGGCCTTGAGGGTGTCGGCGTCCAGTACGTACACGCCGCTGGACTCGGCCGCCGGGCCAACGCCGCCGCTGCCCCCGGTGGTGGTCGCCACCCGTAACGAATCGGCATACTCAGAAAGCGAATACTGGCTCAGCAGTCGGCCTGGCACGCTGCCCGAGCCGAGATAGCGCGGCTGGCCGGTGCCGGCGATGTCGAACCGATGGATCTCGGTCCGCTGGGCGCCGGCGGCGGTCGGGCAGCAGTACCAGTCCGGGTTGCTGGCGATGTAGAGGTTGCCGGCGGTGGCATAGACGGTGTTGCCGTCGGCGGCCACGCTGATCGGCTTCGGGTCGGCGGCGGGGTCGGCCAGATCGATGGTGTACACCGTCAGCAGCGAGGCGCCGGTGTACTGGCTCGGGTGGCTGACCTGCCCGCAGGGCACCGAGTGCTGGGTGCTGGTCGTACCGGTGCTGATCGAATACTGCGGCAACCAGGCGGCCAACGGCGCCTGCCGGACGATCCGCTGGTTGGCGGCGATGCTCTGGGCGGTGACCGGAAAGCTGATCGCCGGGCCGCTGCGCACCACCAGCCGGACGGTCGATCCGACCAGCCTGGCGTCCAGGTAGGACCCGGACGGCCGCAACGAGCCGGTCACCCTCGGCTGCCCGCTCAGGTCGATGAACAGGTAGCTCGATCGCCCACCGGGTAGCGTGCCCGCGGCGGGGAGGCTGTCGAAAGCAGAGCTACTACTGCTGCCGCCGAGCAACACCAGCGCGTGATCGCCGGCCACCAGCAGTTGCGCGTCCCGCCAGCCGTCGTAGAGCGACAGGTCGATGGTGCCGGTGACCTTCTTGCTGCGGGCGTCGAGCACCCGGAGCACGCCGCCGGTGATCGAGATCAACCTGTCCTGATCGGTCTTGACGAGGTCGGGCTCGTCGACCCCGGACTCCTGGTCGTTGGTGGTCGAGGTGGCCGCGTCCCCAGCACTGGCCGACGCTGCGACGGAGGCCTTGGGTAGCGACATCGAGTTGCGCACGAACGGCAGTTGCTGGCCGGGCAGGCCGTCGGCCGTGACGCTGGCGGCGGTGTGGCTGCGCAGGCCGTTGAGCAGGTCCGAGCAGGAGTGGTAGCTGCTCAGCAGCAGGCTGGCCGGCCGGATGACCGGTGCGGCCGGCGCTGGCGCGCCGGCCCCGTTGACCCTGGCGCCAGGTTGGCTGCCGGTGGTGCCGGCCTGCAGCGCCAACACCAGGACCACCGCGGCAGCCACCAGGCCACCGGTCGCCACGCCACCGGTGACCAGCCAGGCCCGCCGCCGGGTCCGGCGGCGACCGGCGAGCGA
>JBPCPA010000107.1:0-15297 GCA_050999655.1 Jatrophihabitans sp. | reverse complement strand
AACTTGGGGTGTCCACCCCTACGGATCCAGCACTACCCCACACCACAAAGGAGAACCCCAGCATCATGACCACCGCAACAGACACCACGACCAGCAACGCCACCGCGGACACCCACGGCCTGGCCATCGTCCAGGCCGACCCGTCGACGCTGCTCGTCGACGTCAACACCCGCACCGACCTCGACCTCGATCCGGACTTCCTGGCCTCGATCGCCGAGCACGGCGTGATGGTCCCGATCGTGGCGGTCCGCACCGCCGAGGGAGCACTGCGGGTCCGGTTCGGTCACCGCCGCACGATGGCCGCGATCAAGACCGAGCAGCCGTTGGTGCCGGTAGTGATCAGCGGCGACGAGCACGACGGCACCGACACCGCCGTCGCCGAGCGGATCGTGCAGCAGTGGCACGAGAACGAACATCGCGCCGGGCTCAGGGTGGCCGACCAGGTGGGCGCCGTCGCGCAGCTCGCCGCGTTCGGCCTGACCGCCGGTGCCATCGCCTCCCAGCTACGCGCGCCCAGGGCCGATGTGCAGCAGGCGCTGACGGTGGCCGGGTCGAAGCTGGCCACCAAGTCTCTGCCGCGCTATGACCTCACCCTCGACCAGGCAGCGACCGTCGCCGACTTCGAGGACAACGCCGACACCGTCAAGGCCCTGGTCGCGGCTGCGAAGAAGTCACCTGGCGACTTCGCACACGTCGCCCAGCGTGCCCGCGACAGCCGCGACGCCGAGCAGGCCAAGGCCACCATTGTTGACACCCTGACCAAGGCAGGCGTGCGTGTCATCGAGGAAGGCGACCACAACCCGAGCATGAAGTCGCTGACCGAGCTGGTTGCCGATGCTGCAGGGAAGAAGATCACCCCCGGTGGCCACAAGAACTGCCCCGGTCACGCCGCCCGCATCGTCACCGACTGGCGCGGGACGACCCCTGACGCCCAATACGTGTGCACCGACTGGCGCGCAAACGGTCACCGCGACCGCTACGCCCCGACCGGAGGGAGCGTGCCCGCAGCAGCCAAGACCGACGCCGAGCGGGAGAAGGAGAGCAAGCAACGCCGCGAGGTGGTCGAGAACAACAAGGCGTGGCGCAGCGCTGAGACGGTGCGCCGGGCATGGCTGACGCAGTTCCTGGCCCGCAAGTCCGCGCCGCGCGGGAGCCAGCAGTTCATCGCGACCGAGTTGGCGCATGGCAGCCACGAATTGAAGCAAGCGCTGGACTCCAGCGGGGACGCCTTGCTGCACGAGCTGCTAGGCGTCAAGGACAAGGCCACCCGGCTCGCGATGACCACGAAGGCGACCGAGGCCCGCGCGCAGGTTCTGACGCTGGCGTTCATCCTCGCTGCGTACGAGGCTCAGACCGGCGTTCACACCTGGCGCAGGAAGCACGCGGATGTGGCCCGGTACTTCGCC
Source organism: Jatrophihabitans sp. (assembly GCA_050999655.1). GTDB lineage: Bacteria > Actinomycetota > Actinomycetes > Mycobacteriales > Jatrophihabitantaceae > Jatrophihabitans_A. The sequence continues at coordinate 13,891 of JBPCPA010000107.1, read as the reverse complement.
TACCTCGCCGAGAACGGCTACGAGCTGTCCGACGTGGAACGCCTCACCCAGCCGCCGGCCAAGAAGCCGGCCAAGGCCGCGACAGAGAAGCCAGCGGTCGTGCCGGCTACCGCGACCGAGGCTGCGTGAGCGACCTGCTCCTGCTGTTCGAGGTGTGCGTACTGCCCGGCTGCCGGGACCTGGTCGCGGCAGCGGGGCAGCCGTGCGACGGGTGCTTGGAAGCGTTCGGGCACCGGCTGCGCCCGGTTGAGGCTGAGCCGTTGACCGCCGACCAGGTCACAGCACGAGACCAGGCCGTGCGGGACAGCTGTACCCGCCAGCAGCTGTGGGCGGATGAGACGTGGAAGCCCGGACAGCTGTGCTGGTTGTGTGAACAGCGACGGCGATGCCGCCGCAGGGCTGGGAATGCGTGAGCTGTCAGCAGGTCAGCGGCTAGAACAACCGCACGTTGTCCCGCAACGGATCACCCTGCGCAAGCACCTGAGCAAGGACGAGGGCCAGCGCCACCGGATCACGGTCGGCGCTGGCCCTCAGCGCGTCCCGGACCGCGTGCGACGCCCCGGCCGGGCCGCGCACATCCACCCGGCCGGGCATCGGCCCGCGGGACCGGCCACGCCACACCGCCTGCCGCACGTTCTCGCTCTGCGTCGAGACGCGCACGTGCCCGCTCAGGTTCGTCCGGACGCACAGCCGGAAGTCGCAGTCATGCAGCACGGTCGCCCCTGCCTCGACCTGGCCCCACTCGATCACCGCCGCCACGACGTGCGCGCTGACGGTACGTTGACCGCCGTCAGGCCTGCGCAGGGAGAACCGGCCGTAACCGTCGCCACCGATCGCGCCACACCAAACCGTGCAGCCCGTCGTGTGGATCAGCAACCCAGCAAACCGCGACCGATCGGCAGCGGCCAGCTCGAAGTCAAGACCCGGCGACTTACTCACGGCATCGGGCTCGGTCTAGGACTCGGGTGACGGCGGCACAGCCCCACCGTCGCGGCTGGCGCTAGGGCTCGCTTTCGGCGACGCAGCCTTTAGCGAGCGCCGGACATCGGCGACGGTCAGCCCGGTCAGCTTCGCGATCTCGGCAAGACCGAGGTCTTCGGCTTTCAGCGCGGCGACGGCGCGGTCGATATCGACCGTCGACTCGCGGACGATCTGGTCATGGGCAGCTTGGGCGTCGGCAACCGCCGCCGCCGCGAGTGTGATTTTGCCTTCCGCTGCCAGGAACGTCGCGATCGCATCGTTGACCCGGCTCTCCTGCTGCGCCAGGCCTGCCGCCCGGTCGGTGGCCCACTCCCGAACCCGTTGCCGTGCCTGTTGTGCTGCCGTTGCCGTCCTGCTCATCCGTCCTCCTGCGCTCTGCCCCGTACTCGCCGATCACCCTAGCCACCCTGGCTCTCCAGGTTTTGTCATTCATCGCCCGCCTGTCGTCATCTCGCCATTTCACTCGTCTAATATTCTTCACACCTCTTGCATATTTGGTAACGACCCGGTAACGACTGTTATCCTCGACAGCGTCAAGCCTGAGTTGATCATGAAATGGGTGCTGAATCCGATGATGAGCCTGCACAAGCTCACCGCCGGGGACGGCTACGCCTACCTGACGCGGCAGGTCGCAGCGAACGACGCGTCCGCGCGCGGTTACAAGTCGCTCAATGACTACTACTCGGCCAAGGGTGAGTCACCCGGGCAGTGGAAGGGCGCCGGACTTGAGGCTCTGGGCATCGAAGCCGGCGCGGTCGTGACCGAGAAGCAGATGCTGGCGTTGTTCGGAGAGGGCAGGCACCCGAACAGCGACCAGATGGCGGAGGCCATCCTCGCCGCTCCCGCCGGCACCGTCCTCGGGGAACCCGCCGCCGCTATCGATCGGGAAACCCGGCTCGGCAGGCTGTTCCCGGTGTATGACGGCACCAGTGAGTTCCGGGACCGGCTGGCAGAGGCATATCAAGCGTTCAACACCGTCCATGACCGGCCCGGCAACGCCAAGATCGAAGACGCCGACCGCGCCCGGATCCGCACCGACACAGCGGCCAGTATGTTCGCCGAGACCCACGACCGGCCTCCGGCATCAGAGCAGGAGTTCAGCTCGTACCTGGCCAAGATCTCGCGGACGACTAGCTCCGCGGTAGCTGGCTATGACCTGACGTTCAGTCCGGTGAAGTCGTTCTCCGCTGTCTGGGCGTTGGCTGATCGGCCGCAGGCGGAGCTGATGCGCGAGGCGATGCAGGCCGCAGTCGACAAGACTTCGACCTGGTTTGAGGAGAACTTCGCTTTCACCAGGGTCGGCCCGAACGGGGTGCGCCAGGTACCGGTCAAAGGTGTAGTCGCGGTGTCTTTCCTACACAGAGACGCCCGCTCCGGGGAGCCGGACATCCACGTCCACTTCACCATCTCGGCCAAGGTGCAGACCGTTGACGGGCGGTGGTTGGCCCTGGACGGGCGCACCCTGCACAAGTACGCGGTCGGGATGTCGGAGTACTTCAACACCCAGCTCGAGGCCGAGCACGTGGCCCGGGTGCCGGGCGTCCGTTACGCCGCGGTGGAACGCCCGGACGGTAAGCGACCCACCCGGGAGATCGTCGGCGTGCCGGCCAAGTTGAACGAGACGTTCTCCTCCCGGCGGCAGCAGATCACCGATCGGCTGAAGACGTTGGATGACAAATTCCGCGTCGAGCACGGCCGTGTGCCCAGTACGGTCGAGCAGATCAAGCTGGCGCAGCAGGCCAACCTCGACACTCGTCAGGCCAAGCACGAACCGCGATCGGAGGCCGAGCAACGGGTCGCTTGGCGTGCGCAGGCCGAGGCCGCGATCGGCCGATCAGGTCTGCGCAGGATGTTCGCACAGACCCGGCGCCCGGCATCATCTTGGGAACCGGTCACCGACCAGGTGCTCGGGCAGGCGGCCTCCGCGACCGGGGCTGTCGTCGCGGAGTCTCGCGCCACCTGGCAGCACAATCACGTGCTCGCCGAGGCCACCCGTCAACTCAGAGAGACCGGGATCCACCCGGCGCAGGTCAACCAGCTGGCGCCGGCGGTAGCCGCCCTGGTGCTCGGATCTTCGGTGCCGATCGGGATACCGGTCAAGCCCGCTGCTGAGCTCGTGCCCGAGCCGCTACGTCACCGCGGTGGCTACGTCCGGGCCGGCAGCCAGCTCTACACCAGCCCCGCCGTGCTGGCCGCTGAGCAGCGCATCGTCACCGCCGCCGGCCGCGTCGACGGCCGCATCGCCAGTCCGATGGACGTCTCTCTCGCGCTGGCGGAGTGGTCAGCGAACCACGACGGCCGCAGCCTGAACACATCTCAAACCCAGATGGTGACCACGATCGCCACCGAAGGTCGGCGGGTTGGGCTCACTCTCGCACCGGCCGGCACAGGTAAAACGACCGCGGTGGGGGTGGTCGCGACCGCATGGCAAAACTCCGGCGGCACCGTCGTCGGCTTGGCGCCCAGCGCCGCGGCCGCCCGCGAGCTCGGCGACGCGATCGGCGGAGTCCGCGCGGACACCCTGCACAAACTCGTCCACCACCTCACCCACGACGACCCCGGACGCCTGCCCGAGTGGATCCAGGACTTCGACTCGACGACGTTGCTGATCATCGACGAAGCCGGTCTTGCCGGCACTCCCCTGCTCGACAAGGCGATCGACTTCACCCTCAGCCGCGGCGGCCGCGTCCAGCTCATCGGCGATGACCGGCAGCAGGCCTCCGCCGGCGCCGGCGGTGTGCTGCGCGACATCGACGCCGCCCACGGCTCTCTCACCCTGGACGAGGTTCTGCGCTTTCGCGACCCGGCCGAGAAGGCGGCGTCCCTCGCACTGCGTGAAGGCGACGCCACGTCTCTGGGCTACTACCTCGACCACAACCGGATGCACGTCGCTACCGCCGAGACGATCGCCGACACGGTGTACGAGGCGTGGTCACGCGACGTCCGCGCCGGGAAGGTCTCCATCATGACCGCGCCGACGCTGGAACAGGTCGCGGTCCTCAACGCCCGCGCCCGCGCTGACCGGCTGAGCGCCGCCGGCGGCAAAGCCGGCCGGTCGGTGACCATCGCCGGCGGGGAAACCGCATCCGCCGGCGACACCATCATCAGCAAGCTCAACAAGCGCCAGCTGTCACTGGGCGGTACCGACTTCGTCAAGAACGGCGACCGGTGGCAGGTCGACCAGGTACACCGCAACGGCGACCTCAGCGTCATCCACCTGACCCGGGGCAAGTCGATCCGGCTGCCGCACTGGTACGTCGAGGAGTCCGTGCGCCTGGGCTACGCCGACACCGCTGTGTCCGTGCAGGGCCGGACCGCCGGGAATGCGCGAGTTGACGGCACCTGCCACAACCTGGTCGACGCCAACACCGACCGCAACCGGTTCTACACGATCATGACCCGCGGCACCGCCGGCAACCACGCCTACCTGAGCATGGGTTCCAGCGACGAGCACGCCGTCACCCAACCCCTCGCTTACGCACCCACCACCGTGGCCGAGATGGCCACCGCCATCCTCGCGCGCGATGGGTCCGACCGCTCGGCCACCACCGAACTCCGCTCGGCCGGCGATCCGCACCTGGCGCTAGGACGACTCGCCGACGCTTACGCCGACGGCATCGAAACCTCCGCGCTGCACCTGCTCGGCCCGGACCGCGTCGACGCACTCGCCGCTGACGCAGAACGCGCCATCCCAAACGTGACCTCGGCTGAAGGAGCCTGGTCGACGCTGCAGCCGCACCTGGCCACCCTCGCCCTGGACGGGCACGACCCGATCACCGCGTTGACGGCGGCCGCCGCCCTGCGCGAGCTGCACACCGTCCGGGATCCAGCTGCGGTACTGGACTGGCGTCTGGATCCCACCGGCCGCCACTCCCAACAACCCGGCCCGCTGGACTGGCTGCCCGCGCTGCCCGCAGCGGTCGCAGCCGATGACAACTGGCGCCCCTACCTGCAGGCCCGCGCCGAGCTCGTCGACCACGCCGCGCGGGCCGTGCGCGTCGACGTCGCGACCTGGACGCCCGGCACCGCGCCGGCCTGGGCCACGCCGTACCTGAACGAACCAGAGCTGCTGGCCGACCTTGCGGTCTGGCGAGCTGCGCGATCAGTGCCCGTCGAGGACCTCCGCGCGGCCGGCGGCCGCCCGCACGCCCTCGCGCTCGCGCACCGCTACGACGACCTCGCCAACCGCGCGCTGCGCCATGCCGGCAACGCCGGGGACGGCGCCGCCCGGTGGGCCACCTACCTCGGCGTCCTCGGTGCCCGGGTTGGCGGCGAGAACGACCCGCAGTGGACGCTCGTCGCCAGCCGGCTCTCCCTCGCCGAGACGGCGGGCTTGCCCGTACCCCGGCTCTTGGCGGCCGCTATGGCACCCGGGCCGCTGCCGGCCGAACACCCGTCCTCCGCGCTCTGGTGGCGGCTGGAGGAACGGCTGTCCGGTGCCATCACTGGCCAGCCGAACCGAAGCCACCAGCTGCGCCCGCTGTGGGTCGAGCAGCTGCACGCAGTCCTCGGCGATGCGATCACCGATCGGATCACCAGCGATCGCCTCTGGCCGGCGATCGTGGCGCGAATGGACACCGCCGTCCGGGGCGGCGCTGATCCCGCACAACTTGGCCACGACGCCGCGGGCCTGCTCGCGGTCGACCGCCTGGCTCCCGACGACCTGGCCACTGTCCTTCTGTGGCAGATCTCGCCGCTCGACGACCCGCCGCCGGCCGACCACGAACCGCCTGTCCCCGATCCGCTCGATGACGAAACCGCCGCCCCCGCCGACGCCCACCTCGTCTACCCCGACATCGACGATGCCGCAGACACCGAGCGCGCCCACTTCCCGCCGGACGGGCCGGACCCGGACGAGGACACCGCTCCCGAGGACCTCGACGCCGTTCTCGGTGACATCTGGCGCACCGAGGACACCACCATCACCCGGCCTGCCGGGCAGCCGCCAGCGTTGGCCGCGACCGCGTTGCAGCCAGATCCCGCGCCGCGTTTGGCCGCCACCGCCGACGCCGCCACCTACTTCCAAGACAAGGCAGCACAGTCTTGGGTGCCCGACTACCTCGTCGAGCGCGGGCTGCCGCCCGACATCGCCGGCTACGCCCCCACCGGTTGGACCAACCTGGTCGACCACTTGCGAGCCCTAGGCCACGACGACCAGGTCCTGCTCGACGCGGACCTGGCCCGCACCTCGAGTCGCGGCACGCTGATCGACACCTACCGCGACCGACTCATGCTGCCCATCACCACGCCGGCCGGCGACATCGTGTCCTTTATCGGCCGCGCCCCCCGCGACGCGGGACCAACTGTGCCCCGGTACATCAACGGTGCCACCACCAGTATCTACAGCAAGTCCGAATCCCCTTATGGACTGGATGCGAACGCGGCCGACCGGCTCCGCGCAGGAACACCCTTGCTGCTCGTCGAAGGCCCACTCGACGTCGAGGCAATCAAAATCGCCGTCGACCAGGCCGGCGCCGACGTCGTCCCGATCGCAGGCGGCGGTACCGCCTTCGGGGCCGAGCTCCTGCGCGCACTCAACAACATCGTCCCGCTCGACAACCACCAGGTGCTGGTCGGCTTCGACGCCGATAAGGCCGGGCAGGCAGCCGCGGTCAAGGTGCACGACCTGCTCGGCGCGAACGGGGTCCACTCGCCGTCCCTGGTCGCCTTCCCCGCTGGAAGCGACCCCGCCCAGATCCTGCAGGACCTCGGCCCGCATGGCCTCGCCGCCTCGATTGTCGATCGACGGCCCTTGCTGGACCTCGCGGTCGACGCGGCACTGAGGCCGTACCTGGAGGAAATGGCCTCAGCACCGAATGACAGCGTGCGCGAGCACTACCGGTACGGCGCGCTCACGCCGGCTCTGGAGAAAGTTCTGACCGTTGCTGCGGGGCAGATGCGTATCGACCCGACCGGTGACGGCTACACGAGGCAGTTCACCCGCATCGCTGAAGCCCTCGAACTGCCTATCGGCACCGTAGCCGACGTGGCCACCGGCATCCTCTTCCGCGACGACGAGCCCGAGCTTGACCAGACGGAGATGGACGAGTCACTCGCTGGCTGGTTCGCCGAAGAGATCGAGCTCGCCCAAGGCCGCCCGTCCGCGCTTGCCACTCCCCCGCCGGCGGCTACGGGCGCCAGCCTGCTGATCGACGCCGGACTCGGCATCGACACCGCCATGGACCCCGGCATCAGCGACAACCTGCATCCCGACCCCGGGCTCAGCCTGTGACCGGCCGCCCACACCGAAGGGGGCGGTGATTCCGATGGAATCACCGCCCCTGCGGAGGTAGAGACGTCAGCTCAGGCCAAGATGCGGCGCAGAGCCGTAATCCAGCCCCGGCGGCGGCTGGAACATCGCCAGATCGTGTTCCAGCTCCAGGTCGATGAACAACATTCGTGGGCCACGCCCAGGCTCCGAACTGCTTTCCCACGCGAGCCCCTGATCTTCTTCTACCCGGTCCATGTCGACTCCCCCGTCGACCAGCACCTGACGCATGGCGTGGAAGATCGCATCGCGTTGCAATTCGTATGCCTGATCGGTCACCTCTCGGGCGTCGTAGGCTCGACGCAGTTCGTCCAGCCTTTCGGTCAGCTCGACATCCCGCACGTCGTCGAGGTCAGGTGCCAGGTTGTTGTCTCCTGCGTCCAACTCCATGATCGCTCCTACCTGTAGGCGGAAATGGCGCGGCGGTCGCCGAGCCCGGACGGTTTGGTCAAGGTCGCGCCCGCCCGCGTGAGCCCCGGGGGGGCACTCAGGTGGTTCATCCGTCCTGCTTCGGGTCGTGGTAGAGAACAGCGACGGCCGCTGCCGCGCCGTGCGGACCGGTGAGATCGATGAACCGGTCGTACTCAGCCGACCCCCGGGTGATGCCCTTGGTCGGATCGCATGCGGCCGCATCGAGAGCGGTGGCCAGCCTGTTGCTGGTCGGCTCTGCCCGCTGCCGATAAGCGACGTGCTCGTTCGCGAGGACGCACGCTGCAAGCGGGCCTTTGTCGTCGAGGATCTCGGCCAGCAGCGGCCGCCGGAACTGAACGTGCCACGCTGCTCTGGCAGTGTCACCGGGTGGTTGCGCGGCCTTGGCGGTGCGCTGGCTGTAGACGGCGAGCCAGGCGTCCCACAGTGCGGAGAGGGTGTGCACGACGCCTTCGTGCAGCATCCAGCAGGTCATCAGGTTCAGCTCGTAGGCGTCATCGAGCCAGATCACCCAGTCGGTGAAGTCGGCCCAGTTGTCCTGGGCAGGCGCGCGCAAGGGCTGGCGGTTGGTGGGTTTCCAGTTCGGTCGGGATTCACCTGGGCCGGTTTGGTCGGTCATTGGTCGACCAGCCAAAGGTCACGCGGCGCCGCGTCCTCCGGCGGCCGCGGCGCAATGACCGTGGCATTTCCCCTTCTACGCACAACCAATTTCGGTGTGCGGTCGCGGCCGATGTCGCGTAATCCGCAACGAAACATGTGGAGCGCGGTGCCGATCACGAGAGCGTGGTTGCTGCGCAGCACCCGAATGGCGTGCTGGGGCATGATCGGCAGCTGCCGGATGGTCCCCCGCCGGCGGACTTCGCGTTGGCCGGCCAGCCGATCGAGCTCGCCGAGGTAGTCGGGGCGTGAGTAGCAGTGCTGCAGGATCGTGCGCTAAGCAGGGCACGCCTTCTACTTCCTCCGAGATTGAAAGGGACGCGGGTGGTGTCGAGTGTGGCGAACAGCCGGAGGTAGGCGACCCGCTGGGCATCGTCAGCCGTCCACTGACCCCACCGGCGTCACCACCGCACACAGCCGCCCGGGTTTTCATCTCTCAGATGCCCGCAACGGGGGTCCCGAGCAGGACCGGGTCGGCTGACCGGGGTCAGGACGTCTGTCCTTACTCTACAAAGGGTCTGACTAGGCTAATCTGAGCCATTCGGTCCAACGGACCGTTACTCTGCCGGATTCCGAGGAGGTGACTCATGGACGACATCGTCGAGGTCGAGGACGTCGAGTCGAACTGGGGCTGATCTAATCGAGCGGGGCGGGTTGTCGGGTCTGCTGCACGGATAGGTGACAACTGACCTGCCTAGCCCGATGGGTTGGGCTGGAAGGATGTTCACCGTGTCCAAGCCGTATCCCAAGGAGTTCCGCGACGACGTTGTGAGGGTCGCGCGGAGCCGTGAGCCTGGTGTCGGGCTCGACCAGATCGCGAAGGACTTCGGGGTCCACTTCACGACCCTGTATTCGTGGATGAAGAAGGCCGAGATCGAGGACGGTGAGCGCCCAGGCGCGACCTCGGTGCAGTCGGCTGAGCTGCGTGAGGCCAAGCGGCGGATCAGAACGCTGGAGCAAGAGGTCGAGGTCCTACGCCGCGCTGCGGCCTACTTCTCGCAGGCGCATCTGCCGGGAAAATGAGCTACCCGCTCGTCCGTGACCTTGCCGTTGACGGAATCTCCGTCTCGGTGACGTGCCGGGTGCTCAAGATCGCTCGCCAGCCCTACTACCGCTGGCTGCAGCACCCGATCACGGACGCCGAACTCGAGCAGGCCTATCGGGCCAACGCACTGTTCGACGCCCACCGCGATGACTCTGAGTTCGGCTACCGGTATCTGCTCGACGAAGCGCGTGACGCCGGCGTGGCGATGGCTGAGCGGACCGCGTGGCGGATCTGTTCGGACAACGGCTGGTGGTCAGCGTTCGGGAAGAAGCGCGGCAAGAACGGCAAGCGGCCCGGGCCGCCGGTCCACGACGACCTGTGCGCCGTCGCCGATGACAAGGGCCGCGTCCGGCACGAGTTCAGGGCCGCCGCCGCGAACGAGCTGTGGATTAGCGACATCACCGAACACTGGACCGCAGAAGGCAAGCTTTACGTTTGCGCCTTCAAGGACGTGTGGTCCAACCGCATCGTCGGTTACTCCATCGACTCCCGGATGAAGTCCCGGCTCGCGGTCACGGCCCTGAACAACGCCGTCGCAAGACGCGGCGGTGTCGCCGGATGCATCGTTCACACCGACAGAGGATCGCAGTTTCGAAGCCGAAAATTCGTCCGCGCCCTAAGCCGACACAGCATGGTCGGATCCATGGGCAGAGTCGGCGCCGCCGGCGACAACGCAGCCATGGAGAGCTTCTTCTCCCTGCTCCAGAAGAACGTCCTCAACCGCCGCGTCTGGACCACCCGAGACGACCTCCGGATCGCGATCGTGACCTGGACCGAACGGACATACCACCGACGCCGCCGCCAAGACAGCCTCGGCCGATTGACCCCGATCGAGTACGAGATCATCATGACCACGCCAGCCGTTCAGGTTGCGTGACTAACCGCTGTCACCCTTTCGTGCAGCAGACCCGTCCGCCCCGCTCGTCCCTGCATAGGAGCAACCGAGTCAGTGGCGAGCAAGAAACAACTCCGATACTTCGGGACGTACTCGGTTTCGATGTTCGGCACTGGATTGATGTACCCGGTGCACGCGCTGTACATATCCCAGTACCACCACCAGCCGATCAGTATCGTCGGCATCTACTACGCGATCGCGGCGCTCTGCTCGGTCATCATTGCGATGCCGGCCGGCCGCTACTCGGATCTGCACAGCCCGACCCCGCTGGTGCTGCCGTCCGCCGCCCTGCAGTTCCTGGGACTTGCCTTTGTGCCTGTGCTGGCCGGCTCCTGGCTGGTGGTGTTCTGTGCCATTCCGTTCGGGTTCGGCACCGGCATCTTCTTCGCGGTGCAGACGCCGACGATCGCCAGCCTCTTTGGCACCGAGACGCTGCGCGAGGGTCGCGTCCCAGGTTCGGTGTAAATGATCACGGACCGGGTTCCTGGTTGGTGATGTTAGGCGACGGCTGCGGCAGCGTCGGGGTCGGTTATCTCGGCGGCCTGGCTGGGTCGTCGGATCGGTGTTGGTGGGTCGAGCAATTGGCGGCGTAGATCGGCCAGCAGCCGGGTGCCGGTGGGGGTCATGCTCATGCCGCGCCAGCCGCGTGAGGCCCGGTCCAGGACGGCCCAGACGAGGTTGAGGCACGAGGCCTCGCCGGGCAGCCGGCCGATGACCTTGACCCGGCGGCGGGTCTCGCCGAAGGTGCGTTCGATGAAGTTGGAGTGCCTGATCCGCTTGTGGTGCTCGCCCGGGAGGCGCAGGTAGCTGGTCAACTGCTCGCGGTCAGTGAGCAGGCACTTGACCGCGGCCGGGTAGGCGCGGGCGTACTGCTCGGCAAAGGCGTCGATGCGCGCCTGCACGGCGGCGACCAACTTCGGCCCGGGTGTCATCCCGGTGGCGATCAGGGTGTCGGTGTCGAAGATCGCCCAGTAGGCATCGCGCATCTCGGTCTGGACCTCGGCGGGCAGCTTGGCCAGGTAGTTGCGGCAGCGGTGGATCAGGCAGCGTTGGCGCAGCGATCGCGGCAGGCTGGACTCGATCGCAGCGAGCAGGCCGGCTGCGCCGTCGCTGATGACCAGCAGCGGCGGGCGCAGCCCGCGTGCGGTGAGTTCATCGAGGAAGCTGACCCAGGCGTCGGTGGACTCCGACCCGCCGGCGGCCAGCGCTACGAACACCGGCGCGCCGGCGGTGGTGATGCCCCACGCGGCCAGCACCGGTTCGGCGCGGGCGCCGGGGTGCATCTTGAACATCGAGGCGTCCAGGAACAGGTAGTCCAACTCCAACTCGTCCAGGCGCCGGGCCGACCAGCGCTCGAACTCCTGCCCGATCGCCTGGCAGACCCGCGAGACCGTCGACTTGCTCAGCGCTGCTTCGGCGCCGAGGGCGTCGGCGAGGGTGTTCTCCACATCCCGGACCGACAGCCCGCGCACGAACCCGGCGATCACCAACGACTCCAACGCATTGGACTTCGTCACCGACTTGCCGAACAACTGCGACGCGAACCGCTCAGTCGTGCCGCGCAGCTTCGGCCGTGCCACCGTCACCGGCCCGGCCGTCGTCTTGATCGTCACCTCCTGGTAGCCGTTGCGGGAACCGACCCGCGCCTCGGGGACCTCGACGGCCCGCTGGTAGCGGGCCCGGCCCAGGAACACCTCGACCTCGGCCTCGACCGCGGTCTGAATGATCAACCGGGCACCCAGTCGGGCGACGTCCTCGATCACCTCAGCCAGCTCACGTGAACCGTCGAACAGCAGGTCGATCTCGCCGCGGATGCGGTCAGTGGGAGATACTCGTGCGGACACGGGCGTAGTCCTTCCTTCGCTGAGTTGGTAGCTCTTGAAGGAACCTACGTCCGTTGTCATTTACACCAAGGATGGGACGCGACCTGCGCGAGCTGTTCGCCCGGCAGTATCAGGTGATGAACATCGCGCTCGGCGTGGGCGCGGTCGTGGGCACCCTGCTGGCGTCCACCCGGTCGGGATCAGCCTACCTAGCCATCTACCTCGCCAACGGTGCCACCTATCTGCTGCACGCGGCTAACATTCGGGATCTGGCTAGCGCCGCCGAGCGCGCGCCAGCGCCCCGGCCGGGCGGTCCTCGGCCGGACTCGGCCGGCCGGCTAGGCGTGTTTCAGGACCGGCGCTTCCTGCCGCTGATCGTTGTCCAGTTCATTGTGATCGCGTTTGGCATGGCACAGCTGGAGGCTGGATTCCCCGTTGCGTTGCGGGTCGGACCGCACCTGTCCCTCACTGAGATTGGCATCTGCGTCGCGCTGAATAGTGTGGTCTGCGTGGTGGTCCAGCCGGCATCGCTGAAACTCGTCAAGGCCTTGGGCGCCAGCCGTGCCATTGCCGCGGCCTTGGCCGCCTGGATCGTCGCGATGGGGTTCGGCCTGGCGGCGTACCTAGCCAACGCGCCTGGCGCGGTTATCTTCTTGATCGCTGTCGTCTTCACCGGGTTCTTCGCCTGGGGCGAGACGGTGCTGGCGCCGGCCCTCCAGCCGCTGGCGGTCGCGCTGGCTCCGGACGGCATGATGGGCCGCTACACGGCTGCACTGTCGCTGGTGACGAGTGTCGGCATCACGATCGGTCCAGCCATCGCGCTAACCGCACTTGGCCAGCTCGGGTCGGCCTCATACTGGATCCTGCTGTTAGCCGCCTACGCCGTCGCGGCGATGGCCATCCCGGCCCTGGCCCGGTCCGAGCACCGCACACGCACACGCACACGCACACGCACACCGCAGGACACGACCATCTGAAAGAGACTTGTTCTTGACACTGACCATTCTCACGCTGAACCTATCGAATCCGTCTCACGCCCGAGCGCAAAAGCAGATCGACTGGCTCGCCGAGCAGGATGCGGACGTCTTCGTGCTCACTGAGACAAAGGCTAGTGCTGGCTGCGCCTACATCGCCGAGCAGTACCGCAGCGCGGGCTACTGTCTGGTTGATTCCGCGCCAGCCGCGGGCGAGTACGGCGTCCTGGTCGCCGCCCGGGTGCAGCTGACCTTGCGCACGCTGCCGCTGACGGCCGACTACCTGTCCTCACGGATGGTGCGGGCCGTCTGCCCCACCCTGGCCGGTCAACTCGAACTCTGCGGCGTATACGCGCCGGCCACCGACCCGACCCGGGCGCCGACGGTCGAGGCCCGCGAGCGGAAGCGGCGCTGGCTGAAACAGCTGCGTGAGACGCTGCAGCAAGCCGAACCGTCCCTGCTGCTGGTTGGTGACTACAACGTCTTCCCGCGCACCGACGGCTCCGACACCGGCTACATCCAGGATTTTGAGTACGACTTCTTCGACGAGCTGGCAGCCGAGCTGGATCTGCACGACTGCCACCGAACAGTTGGTGCATTCACCTGGCAGCACCACGCGGGCGCCCGCTTCCGCTACGACCACACGTTCGCCAGCCCGACCGCGCTACACCGGGTTACTGCCTGTGACTACTTGCAAGCACCACGTGAACTCAAGCTGACCGACCATGCCGCCATGCGCACGTCGCTCAGCCTCGAACCTGCCGACCGCCTCGAGGTAGCCGGCCTGGCCACCGCCCATACCGGTCCAACCCTGTTCTA
>JBPCPA010000304.1:0-3612 GCA_050999655.1 Jatrophihabitans sp. | reverse complement strand
GACGCCTACGCCGGCGGATGCATAGTGCGCCATCTTCGCGCCGGTGTTGATCTTCTCGTCGGCCGGGTGCGCATGCACGACGAGCAGGCGGCGGGCAGGCGCGGTCACGAGGCAAACCTACCCGCGGCCACCGGCCACGCTCGCGAGCCGTGCCCGACCGGATCTCGTGCCAGGAGGCCTCAGCTGCTGGCGGAACTCAGGCCTCGTGCACACCGCCGGCCACGCCGGCGTCCTCGGCCTGCGCGATGTCGGCCCGGGCCTCGGGAAAGTGGCAGGCCGCGAACTGGCCGGAGGCCTTGAGTTCCAGCAGCGGCACGTCGGTACGGCATCGCTGCTGGTCGTTGTCGGACAGTATCGAGCGGTACTTCGGGCAGCGGGTGTGAAACACGCACCCCGACGGCGGGTTGATCGGGCTAGGCAGGTCGCCGATCAGCAGGATCCGTTCGCGCTTGCCCTCCTTGCGCGGGTCGGGCACCGGCACCGCCGACATCAGCGAGTGCGTGTACGGATGCACCGGCGAGCTGTAGAGGGTGTCGCGGTCGGTGAGTTCCATGATCTTGCCGAGGTACATCACCGCAACCCGATCGGCGATGTGGCGAACCACCGACAGGTCGTGCGCGACGAAGATGTAGGCCAGCCCGAACTCTGACTGCAGGTCTTCCAGCAGGTTCACCACCTGCGCCTGGATCGAGACGTCCAGCGCCGAGACCGGCTCGTCGCAGACGATCAGCTTGGGACGCAACGCCACCGCCCGGGCGATGCCGATGCGCTGGCGCTGGCCGCCGGAGAATTCGTGCGGGTAGCGGTTGTAGTGCTCGGGGTTGAGCCCGACCCGCTCCATGAGTCCCTGGACCTCGGCCTTGATGCCCTTGTCGGTCTTGGTCTTCTGGATCCGGAACGGCGCGCCGACGATGGTGCCGATGGTGTGCCGCGGGTTCAGTGAGGAGTACGGATCCTGAAAGATGATCTGGATGTCGGTGCGCAGTGCCCGCATCTGCCCGCCGCTGAGCTTGGCGATGTCGCGGCCGTCGAAGTAGATCTCACCGGCCGTGGGGTCCAGCAGCTTGGCCACCACCCGGCCGGTGGTGGACTTGCCACAGCCGGACTCGCCGACCAGGCCGAGGGTTTCACCGGCCCGGACCGCGAAGGTGACCCCGTCCACCGCCCGGACCGCACCGACCTGGCGCTGGACCAGGATGCCCTGCTTGATCGGAAAGTGCTTGGAGACGTTGTTGACCCGCAGCAGCGCATCGGAATCGACGTCTACCGGGGTGAGACCGGACGCGATGGTGGACTCGGTCGGGTTGCCGTCCTGAGGACGGGTAGGCGTGCTCATAGGTTGACAGTCTCCTCGTCGGCTACAGCGTGGGCTTGATCTCGTCGGCCCACAACCGACGGCGCTCATCGGGGTGGATATGGCAGCGCACGGCATGTCCGGGCGATCCGCCGGCCGTGGCAATCAGGTCCGGGTGCTGGCTGCGGCACAGATCGCCCTCGACGTGCTGGGTGTACTGGCAGCGCGGATTGAACACGCAGCCCTTGGGCACCTGGATCAACGACGGCGGCTGGCCCGGGATCGGCTGCAACCGTTCCTGGCGCAGCCGGTCCAGTCGCGGCATGGAACTGAGCAGGCCCCACGCATAGGGCATCTCCGGTTCGTAGAACAGGTCGTCGACCAGACCGGTCTCCACGCACTGGCCGCCGTACATGACCACGACCTTGTCGCAGGTCTCGGCGACCACACCCAGATCGTGGGTGATCAGGATGATCGCGGAGTTGAACTCCTTCTGCAGGTCTTTCATCAGGTCCAGGATCTGGGCCTGGACGGTGACATCGAGGGCGGTGGTCGGCTCGTCGGCGATCAGCAACTTCGGGTCGCACACCAGCGCCATCGCGATCATGGCGCGCTGGCGCATACCGCCGGAGAACTGGTGCGGGTAGTCGCTGAACCGCTTGTCCGGGTTGGGAATGCCCACCCGGTCCAGCATCTCGACAGCACGCTTGCGGGCCACCGACCGGGAGACGTGGTTATGCACCGTGTAGGCCTCGGTGATCTGGTCACCGACCCGGTAGAACGGGTGCATCGACGACAGCGGGTCCTGAAAGATCATCGCCATCTGGTCGCCGCGCAGCTCGCGCATCTCCTCTTCGGAGGCACCGACCAGTTCGTGGCCGTCCAGCCAGATCTCACCGGTGATCCGGGCCTGCGATCCCTTGTGCAGACCGAGGATGGCCTGCGAGGTCACCGACTTGCCAGAACCTGACTCTCCGACGATGCCGAGGATCTCGCCCCGGGCCACGTCGAAGGACAGGCCGTCCACGCTCTTGACCAGGCCGTCCGCGGTCGGAAAGTGCACCCGCAGATCGCGCACCATCAGGAAGGCGTCGGTGGTCGGCTTGTCCAGCTGAACGTTGAGAGGCTGTGCACTCACTGAATAGGTCTCCGGTCTCTAGCTGATAGCTCAGGCGTCTCTAGCTGTAGCTCACGCGAGGGTCGACCACGGCGTACAGGATATCCACCACGATGTTGGCCACCACGACGGCGAAGGTGGCCACCAGGGTGACGCCGAGGATGACGGGCAGGTCGGATGCGTTGATCGCCCGGATCGAGATGAGCCCGAGACCCTGCAGGTTGAACACCTGCTCGGTGATCACCGCGCTTCCGATCAGCTGCCCGATGTCGAGGGCGAAGATGGTGACGATCGGGGTGAGCGCGGCGCGCAGGCCGTGCTTGATCACCACGGTTCGGCGCGGCAACCCCTTGGCGCGGGCCGTGCGGATGTAATCCTCGCTCATCGTCTCGAGCATGTTGGCGCGGGTCAGCCGGGCATAGAGCGCGGCGAAGATGAACGCCAGCGCGACCCAGGCCAGCACCAGGGACTTGAACCATTGGACAGGATTGGAGAACAGCGATTCGAAATGGGTGTCGGGCAACCACTTGAGCTTGTACTTGAAGATCAGCAGCAGGATCGGGCCGGTAAAGAAGATGGGCAGCGAGACCGCCGCCAGCGCCATTGTCATCGCGCTGCGGTCGAAGATCGAGCCGCGTTTGAGGGCCGAAATCGAGCCGACGGTCAGGCCACCGAGCAGCCACAGCACCGCGGCGCCGAACGCCAGGCTCAGCTCGACCGGGAGGGCTTGCATGATCATGTGGGTGACCGGCAGCTGTTGGCGGAACGAGTAGCCCAGGCACGGTGCCGAGCAGTGCACCACCGCGCCGGTGTCGTCACCGAGGTTCCGGCCGACGAAAATCGCTTTGAACCATTGCCAGTACTGGTCCCACAGCGGCAGGTCGAAGCCGAACTTGTGATCGATCAGCTTCTGGCCCTCGGCCGTGGGCGGGATCTTGCCGACGTACAACAGTGACGGCGACACGTGCGCAACCTTAGGGCCCACAAAAAAGATGCAGAAGGTCACGAAACTCGTCACGAGCAATACCAGGACACCGCCGATGCTGCGGCGAATTATGTATCTGATCATCGTGTCTCCGTATCGGTGGCCGGGCCGGAGGGATCCAGGAAGGGCAAAAACAATGTTACCTGTCTTTTTCGCCGGTTGACTGGTTTCAATGGGGTTTCGGTGGCTGCTTGTCTGCGTTTGCCCCAAAATTTA
>JBPCPA010000296.1:0-11768 GCA_050999655.1 Jatrophihabitans sp. | reverse complement strand
CTGGTGGCCAGCTCCTGGAACGAGACGTAGGCCACCGCCTGCAGCGGGGTCTTGTCCCCGGAGTCGTAGCCGGCGGTCATGTGCAGCATCCGCCACTCTTCCAACCGGACCGGGTCGACACCCCGGGTGACGACCAGGTAGTCGTGCAGCGCGATGCCGTGCCGCCCTTCCTCGGCCGTCCACTGGCCCACCCACTGCCACCAGGCACCGTCCCGGCTGAAGCGGGTGGCGATCTCGCGGTGATAGGACGGCAGGTTGTCCTCGGTCAGCAGGTTCACGATCATCGCCGTCTTGGCGACCGGATCGAGCCGGGACTGCTCCGGGCTCCAGTCGGTGCCACCGAGAAACGCGAAGTCCTTGCCCTCGCCCCAGGGCACGTAGTCGTGCGGTTGCCACGGCCGTGCGACGGCGAGGTGCCGGTCCAGGTTGGTGGCGACCACCGGCTCGAGCTCATGCAACAGGTGACGCACCGACTCCTGCGAACCGGACGAGGTCTGGCTGGCTGTGCTGGTCATCAAAGCTCCCTGTCACCGGCGTTGCCCTACCTACGCCACCGTAGGTTACGCCCTGCCCGGGCTGGCACGGCAGCTCAGCGCGGGCTCACCCGCTGCGCACGACCACCAGGTCGGCCAGCGCGGCCAGCGCGGCGCGGGCCGGCACGTCCGGCAACGAGGCCAGCGTGGCGCGCGCCGACTCGGCGTAGTCCAGCACCGTCCGGCGGGCCTGTTCCAGCGAATCCGAGGCCCGCATCAGCCGCAGCGCCTCGGCGTGCTCACCATCATCGGTGATGGGACGGCTGACCAGTTCGCGCAGTCGGCTGCCGGCCGGGTCAGTGGACTGCAGGGCGTAGAGCACCGGCAGGGTCTGCACGCCCTCGCGCAGGTCGGTGCCCGGGGTCTTACCGGACTGGCCGGTGTCGGAGGCGATGTCGATGATGTCGTCGGAGATCTGGAACGCGATACCGAACTGCTCGCCGAAGGCCCGCAGGCTGTCCACCGCGTCCGGCTCCACCCCGGCGAACCGGGCGCCGAGTTCGGCCGAGGCCGCGATCAGCGAGCCGGTCTTGTCGGCGAGCACGGCCAAGTAGTGCTCGATCGGGTCGACGCCGGCCTTGGGGCCCACCGTCTCGCGGATCTGACCGGTCACCAGCCGCTCGAAGCAGCGAGCCTGGATGCGCACCGCCTCAGGGCCGAGGTCGGCGAGGATGTCGGAGGCCCGGGCGAACAGGAAGTCACCGGTCAGGATCGCGACCGTGTTCGTCCAGCGCGAGTTGGCCGCCACCGCACCGCGGCGCACGGTCGCCTCGTCCATCACGTCGTCGTGATAGAGGGTGGCCAGGTGGGTCAGCTCGCAGACCACCGCCGACATCACCACGCCATCGGTGTCGGGATAGCCGAACTGGGCCGACAGCAGCGCCAGCAACGGCCGGAACCGCTTGCCGCCGGCGTCGACCAGGTAGCGGGCGACGTCGGCCACGAACTCATCGTCCGAACGCACCGAGGCGCGCAGCGCCAACTCGACGGCCTGCAGGCCGTCGCGGATCGTCGATTCCAGCTCGGGATCGTCGAAGGAGATGCCGACGGCCAGCAGCGCCTGAGAACTCACCCGCGTAACTTAGCTGCCTTGTCGGCAAGGTCGAGCAGCGGCTGCGGAAAGACGCCCAACACCAGGGTCGCGGCGGTACCGACCGTGATCGCGATAGCCGACATCGCAGACGGGATGGCCACCGTCGGACCGTCCTCGGCCGGCTCGGCGAAGAACATCAGGACCACGATCCGCAGGTAGAAGAACGCCGCGATCGCCGAACTCACCAGCGCGATCACCACCAGCGGCCCGGCGATGTGATAGGCCGCGCGAAACACCACGAATTTGCCGATGAACCCGCTGGTCAGCGGGATGCCGGCCAGCGCCAGCAGCAGGAAGGTGAAGGTGGCCGCGAACAGCGGCGAGCGCTTGGCCAGGCCGGACCACTGCGACAGGTGCGAGGCCTCGCCGTTGCCGTCGCGGACCAGGGTGAGCAGGCCGAACGCCGCGACGGTGGTGAAGCCATAGCTGGCCAGGTAGAACAGCACCGCCGACAGGCCGGCCGAATCGATCGACACCAGTCCGACCAGGATGAAACCGGCGTGCGCGATCGAGGAGTAGGCCAGGATCCGCTTCAGGTCGGTCTGGGTCAGGCCGAAGATCGCACCGACTGCCATCGAGGCGATGGCCACCGCCCAGACGATCGGACGCCAGTCCCAGGCGCTGACCGAGAAGCCGACGTAGAGCACCCGCAGGATCGCCCCGAACGCCGCGATCTTGGTGCACGAGGCCATGAACGCGGTGACCGCGGTGGGCGAGCCCTGATAGACATCGGGCGTCCAGGAGTGAAACGGCGCGATGCCCGCCTTGAACAGCAGGCCGACCAGCAGCATCCCGAAGCCGAGGTAGAGCAGCGTGTCGGACTGCGTGGAGCTGTTCTGGGCCTTGAGGATGTCGATCAGGTCGACGGAGTTGGCGTAGCCGTAGAGCAGCGCCAGGCCGTACAGGAAGAAGGCCGAGGCGAAAGCGCCCAGCAGGAAGTACTTGATCGCCGCTTCCTGGCTGAGCAGCCGGCGCCGCCGGGACAGCCCGGCCATCAGGTACAGCGGAAGCGACAGCACCTCCAGCGCGACGAACATCAGCAGCAGGTTGTTGGCCGCGGGAAAGATCAGCATGCCGGCGACCGCGAACAGCGTCAACGGAAAGATCTCGGTCTGCACCCGCTCGCTGCTGGCCAGCTTGCGGTCGGCCGGCGAGCCGACGACCACCGCAGCCGAGGCCACGATGGCGCTGCCGGGCTCTACCGCGCGCTCGGCCATCAGCAGCACCGACAACCCGGCCAGCACCAGGATGGTGCCCTGGATGAACAGCGAAACCCCGTCGATGGACAGTGCGTTCGAGGCGGTGACCACCGAGGTGCCCCGCAGCACGATCACGTCCACCAGGGCCACGGCCAGGGTCAGCAGGGTCAGCCCGACCTGGACGTTGAAGCGCTGCGGGCGCGGCACCACCGCCTCCACGACAATGCCCAGGCAGGCCGCCGCCAACACGATCAGGATGGGCGCCAGCGCCGCGTAACTGATCGACGGTGCCTTGATCAGCGTCGCGGGGTCGATGCCGGCGGCCGAGACGACGGTCAGCGGGCTCACTTGTGTCCCCCATTGGAACCGGGCTGGGCCACGTTCTGTGGCTGCGGATCGGTCTTGCCGACATCGTGCATGGTGAACTTCACGGCCGGGTTGATGATGTCGATGATCGGCTTGGGATAGACACCCAGCGCCACGATCAGCACGATCAACGGGCCGATCGCGAATGCCTCACGGACGTTGAGGTCTTTGAAGGCCTTCACCTTGTCCAGCACCACACCCTGCATGGTGCGTTGGTAGAGCAGCAAAACGTAGATCGCGGCCAGGATGATGCCGCTGGTGCCGATAATCGCGATCGCCTTGTGCCGGGTGAAGGTGCCCAGCAGGGTCAGGAACTCGCTGATGAAGGTGGACATGCCGGGCAGCGCCAGCGCGGCGAGGCCGGCGATCAGGAACGCCCCGCCCAGCCTTGGGGTGACCTTGGCGGTGCCGCCGAAGTCGGCGATCTGCCGGCTCTTGCCCCGGGCCACCAGGAATCCGACGACGATGAACAGCAGGCCGGTGGCCAGGCCGTGGTTGACCATGTAGAGCACCGCACCGGTGCCACCCTGCGTGGTGAAGGCGAAGATACCCAGTCCGATGAAGCCGAAGTGCGCCACCGAGGTGTAGGACACCAGCCGTTTCATGTCCCGCTGGCCCATCGCCAGGAACGCCGCGTACAGCACCCCGATCACCGACAGGATCAGGATCGGCTTGGCGAAGTAACGCGAGGCCTCCGGGAACAGCGGCAGGCAGTAGCGCAGGAAGCCGAAGGTGCCGACCTTGTCGAGCACCCCGACCAGCAGCGCCGCGCCGCCGGCCGGAGCCTCCGCGCCGGCGTCGGGCAGCCAGGTGTGGAACGGGAAGAGCGGCGCCTTGATCGCGAATGCGATGAAGAAACCGAGGAACAGCCACTTCTGGGTGGCACCGTTCGGGATGTGACCGACCAGGTCGCCGAAGGCGAAGCTGGACGTTCCGGAGCTGACGTAGACGCCGATCACCGCGGCCAGCATCAGCAGGCCACCCACCAGCGAGTACAGGAAGAACTTCACCGCCGCGTACTGCCGGCGCGGGCCGCCGAAGCTGCCGATGATGAAGTACATCGGCACCAGCATGGCCTCGAAGAAGACGTAGAACAGGAACACGTCGGTGGCCGCGAACACCCCCACCATGAACATTTCGAGCAGCAGCACCAGTCCGAAGAACGCCTTCGGCGAGCGCTCGCTGGTCTCGAGTTCCTCGGCACCCTCGACGCTGTCGAAGGTGGTCCAGGACGAGAGCACCACGCAGGGCACCAGCACCGTCGACATCAGGATCAGCACCAGCGCGATGCCGTCCAGTCCGAAGGCGAAGTGCACGCCCAGCGCCCGGATCCAGAACCAGGAGCCCTGGAACTGAAAGCGCGCCGCGTCCGATGCGGTCTTGAACTGGAAGCCGAGGATCATCGTGTAGACGAAGGTGAGCACCGAGAAGATCAGCGCGGTCTGCTTGGCCAACTCGTTGCGGCCCGCCGGCAGCGCGAAGATCACCAGGCTGCCGATCAGTGGGATGGCCAGCAGCCCCAGCAGGGAGATGTTGTGCATCAGGAGAACCTCACCCCGAGCAGGACCGCGAGAATCACCGCGGCGCCGGCCAGCATGGACAGTGCATAGGACCGGACGAAGCCGGTCTGGATGCGGCGCAGCCTGCCTGACCCGCCGCCCAGGCCGGCGGCCAGGGTGTTGACCGCACCATCGACGCCTCGGTTGTCGAAGAACACCAGGCCGCGCACCAGCCACTGGCCGGGCCGCATCAGCACGGTCTCGTTGAAGGCGTCGGCGTAGATGTTGCGCCGGGCAGCGACGGTGACCAGGTTGCCAGCCGGCTGGGTGGCCGGCACCGGTCGCAGCCCGAAGGCGAGATAGCCGCCGGCCGCGCCGAGGGCGATCACCACCAGTGTCAGCACCGTGAGCACCACCGGCGAGATGGTGTGCGCGCCGGCCTCGATGGGGTTGCCGACCGAGGGCGTCAGCCAGTTCTGTAACGCGCCGCCGGAAACCAGTGCGCCGCCGCCGACCAGGGCCAACACCGCGAGCACGATCATCGGCAGCGTCATGCTGCGCGGCGCCTCGTGCGGGTGCACGTCGTCCTCCCAGCGCCGCTTGCCGTGGAAGGTCATCACCAGTGCCCGGGTCATGTAGAAGGCGGTCAGGCCGGCACCGACCAGCGCCACGATGCCGAGAGTCCAGCCGGACGTGCCGCCCTTGTCGAAGGCGGCCTCGATGATCTTGTCCTTGGTGAAGAAGCCGGTCGCGCCCGGGAAGCCGATGATGGCCAGGTAGCCGCAGACGAACACCCCGTAGGTGATCGGCATGACCCGCGCCAGGCCGCCGAAGCGGCGCATGTCGATCCGGTCGTTCATGGCGTGCATCACCGACCCGGCCGACAGGAACAGGGCGGTCTTGAAGAAGCCGTGCCCGACCAGGTGCAGGATGCCGATGGCGTACACCCCGTTGCCCAAGCCAACCGCCAGGAACATGTAACCGATCTGGCTGACGGTGGAATAGGCCAGCACCTTCTTCAGGTCGTCCTGGCCGAAGGCGCAGATGCAGCCGTAGAGCAGCGTGATGGCACCGATGATGGTGACCACCGTCCGGCCGTCGGACGTCAGGTTGAAGATCGGCGCCGACCGGGCGATCAGGTACACCCCGGCGGTGACCATGGTGGCCGCGTGGATCAGCGCCGACACCGGGGTCGGGCCTTCCATCGCGTCCGGCAGCCAGGTCTGCAGCGGGAACTGCCCCGACTTGCCGCAGGCACCGAGCAGCAACATCAGTGCCATTGCGGTGATCACGCCGGTATGCAGGCTGCCGACGCCGGCGAACACGTGTTGGAAGTCGGTGGAACCGAGGTAGGCGAACATCAGCATGATCGCGATCGACAGGCCGACGTCACCGACCCGGTTGGCGACGAACGCCTTCTTCGCCGCGGTG
Source organism: Jatrophihabitans sp. (assembly GCA_050999655.1). GTDB lineage: Bacteria > Actinomycetota > Actinomycetes > Mycobacteriales > Jatrophihabitantaceae > Jatrophihabitans_A. Next base: position 5,647 of record JBPCPA010000296.1, on the reverse strand, counting down.
CCGGCCGACTCGCGGGTGTAGTAGTAACCGATCAGCAGGTAGGAGGCCAGACCCACGCCCTCCCAGCCCACGTAGAGCACCAGGTAGCCGTTGGCCAGCACCAGCAGCAACATTGCCGCGATGAACAGGTTGAAGTAGCCGAAGAACCGGCGGCGGCCCTCATCGTGGCTCATGTAACCCACGGCGTAGATGTGGATCAGGGCGCCGACCCCGGTGATCAGCAGGACGAAGGTCAGCGACAGCGGATCGAGCAGGAAGCCGACATCGACGTTGAAGCCGCCGACCGGCACCCAGCTGAACAGGTGCAGGTTGCGTTCGCGGGCCGAGCCGTCCTCGCTCTTGATCGAGAAGAACAGGTACACGCCGTAGATGAACAGCACCACCGGCACCAGGGCCCCGAGCAGGGGTCCCCACCGGTCGGCGCGCTTGCCCAGCAACAGCAGGACAGCTGCCGACAGCGCCGGGAGCGCGACCAGCAGCCAGGCGGCGGACTGAATTCCGTGAGCGGCGTTCAATTCAGATCTCCCCTAGTACTTCAGGAGGTTTGCGTCGTCGACCGAGGCCGACCGTCGCGTCCGGAAGATGGACATGATGATGGCCAGGCCCACCACGACCTCGGCCGCGGCCACCACCATCACGAAGAAGGCCATGATCTGGCCGTCCAGGCTGCCGTTGATCCGGGCGAAGGTGACCAGGGTCAGGTTCACCGCGTTGAGCATCAGCTCCACGCACATGAAGACCACGATCGCGTTGCGCCGGACCAGCACACCCACCGCGCCGATCGAGAACAGGGCCGCAGACAGAACCAAGTAGTAGTTAGGCGTCATGAGGCGAGCACGTCTTTCCGCGAGCCGGGGTATGGCGTCATGAGGCGAGCACGTCTTTCCGCGAGCCGGGGTATGGCGTCATGAGGCGAGCACGTCTTTCCGCGAGCCGGGATACACCGTCATCTCAGTTCTCCAGCTCACCGATGGTGGTCGGGCCGCCGCCGACCTCGATCGGCAGGCCACCCAGCAACGACTCGCGCGCGATCGAGCCGTCCGGCAACAGCGCCGGCGTGCCGACCGCGTTTCCCGAGGACAGCACACCCGGACCGGGCAACGGCTGCGGACGACCGGACCTGATCCGCTCGCGGGCCAGCATCTTCTGGGTCGGCCTCGGCCCGTCCCGCTCGATGTGGGCCAGCACCATCGCACCCACCGCGGCCACGATCAGCAACGCCGAGGTCAGCTCGAAGGCGAACAGGTACTTGGTGAACAGCACGTGGGAGATGCCGTCGACGTTGTTGCCGTACTGGCTGTTGGCGGCGTCGAGGTTCTTCGCGGTCTGCCCGGTGAACGCCCGGCCGATCGCCAGCGCCACCAGCAGTGCGAACGCCACGCCAACCAGTAGCGCCGCCACCCGCTGCCCGCGCAGGGTCTCTACCAGCGAGTCCGACGAGTCACGCCCGACCAGCATCAGCACGAACAGGAACAGGATCATGATCGCGCCGGTGTAGACGATGATCTGCACCAGGCCCAGGAACGGTCCCTGCTCGATGAGGTAGAACAGGCCCAGGCACATCATGGTGGCGACCAGCGACAACGCCGAGTGGATCGCGTTGCGCAGCAACACCATGCCGATCGCGCCCAGCAGCGCCACCGGGCCGAGGATCCAGAACGCGACAGCTTCGCCGGTGCTGACCTGATTGGGACCAGCGGCGGCGAGCATCGCCTGCGTGGCGCTCACCCGTGGTGACCTCCGACCTCGATGGCGTTGCCGACAATAGGCTTGCCGGCCTCGTTCGCCGCGCTCTGGGGGGCGCCCTCATCCTTGCGCGGGGTGTAGTAGGCGCTCTCGTCCTCGCCCAGTCGCATCGCGTGCGGCGGGGCCTCCATGCCGGGCAGCAGCGGAGCCATCAACTGCTCCTTGGTGTAGATCAGGTCCTGCCTGTTATCCAGGGCCAGCTCGTACTCATTGCTCATGGTCAGCGACCTGGTCGGGCAGGCCTCGATGCACAGGCCGCAGAAGATGCAGCGCAGGTAATTGATCTGATAGATCTTGCCGTAACGCTCGCCCGGTGAGAACCGCTCGTCCTCGGTATTGTCGCCACCTTCGACGTAGATCGCGTCGGCCGGGCAGGCCCAGGCACAGAGTTCGCAGCCGATGCACTTCTCCAGACCGTCCGGGTGCCGGTTGAGCACGTGCCGGCCGTGATAGCGCGGCGCGGTCGGGAACACCTCGAACGGATACTGCTGGGTGTAGACCTTCTTGAACATTGTCGCAAAGGTCATCCCGAAGCCGGAGGCGAAACCACCGAGGGTGGCGACCGGCTGGTCGAACTCGGTCTCGTTCAGTCGCCGTTGGGACAGCTCGACCGGCTGCCGGGCGGTCACCGGCAGGTCCGGCCGGGCAGCGGCGCGGTCGGCCGGTAGGCCTGCCCCGGTCGGTGCCGCGGCGTCGTCGGCGGGCGGATTCGGCGCGTCAGCCATGACCTGGCCCTTCCTCAGAACTCGATGGCGCGCTCAGCGCCGATTCTCCGACGCCGGCGCTGACCAGCCGCGGCGAGGGCGGGACGACCAGGTCCATCGGCGGGATCGGGAAGGTCAGACCCCGGGCCGCCTCTTCGGCATCCTCGGCCGCAATCTCTGCCTCGATCCGCTTGGTCCGGCTCACATCGAGCACCGACCACAATGCGATCAGGGCGACGATCGGCAGGCCGACCACCAGCATCACGACCCCGGTGTTCCAACCACGATCACGCAGCACCCGCATGGTGGTGATGGCCAGGATCCAGAGCAGGTTGATCGGGATGAGCACCTTCCAGCCGAAGTGCATGAACTGGTCGTAGCGCATCCGGGGCAGTGTGCCACGCAGCCAGACGAAGCCGAAGATGAACAGGACGACCTTGGCGGTGAACCAGAGCATCGGCCACCAGCCGGCATTGGCACCGTGCCACATCGACAGCGGGAACGGTGCGCGCCAGCCACCAAGGAACAGCGTGGTCGCCAGCGCCGACACGGTGACCATGTTGATGTATTCGGCAAGGAAGAACAGGGCGAACTTCATCGAGGAGTACTCGGTGTGAAAGCCTCCGACCAGCTCGGACTCGGCCTCGGGCAGGTCGAACGGTGCCCGGTTGGTCTCACCGACCATGGATATCAGGTAGATGCCGAAGGACACGAACAGCGGCAGCGCGTTCCACAGGTGGTTGCTCTGGAAGGCGACGATGCCCGAGGTGGACATGGTGCCGGCGTAGAGAAAGACCATCACCATGGACAGGCCCATCGCCACCTCGTAGCTGATCATCTGAGCGGCCGAGCGCAGCCCGCCGAGCAGCGGGTAGGTCGAGCCCGAGGCCCAGCCGGACAGCACGATGCCGTAGACGCCCAGCGAGGAACAGGCGAAGATCACCAGCACGCCCACCGGCAGATCGGTCAGCTGCAACTGGGTGTGGTGGTGAAAGATCGAGACCTCGGGCCCGAACGGGATCACCGAGAAGGCCAGGAACGCCGGCACGCACGACACCACCGGGGCGATCCAGTACACCGGCTTGTCGGCCAGCGTCGGGATGATCTCTTCTTTGAAAGCCAGTTTCACGCCATCGGCCAGCGACTGCAGGATGCCCCAGGGACCGGTCCGGTTGGGTCCGATCCGGTTCTGCATCCGGCCGACGACCTTGCGCTCGAACACGATCGAGAAGAGCGTCATGACCACCAGGAACACGAAGACGCCGAGCACCTTGATCAGGACCAGCCAGAACGTGTCATGCCCGAATCCGGCCAGGGTGGCGTTCGACTCAGGACTGGCAAGCAGCATGCTCATGCCGCACCTCCGGCGTGGTTGGTGGCCTCGGACCGGCCGAGCGTCACCGGGTCGCCGTGCCCGGCGCCCAACACGGCCCGGACGGAGCCGTCCCGGTGGTTGGTCGGCAGCCACACCGAACCCGGCACCGCATCGTCGCGAATCTCAATCGGCGCGCTCAGCGAACCGCCCGCCGCGGTGACAGTGACCAACTCGCCCCCGGCCAGGCCGAGTTCGGTGGCGGTCTGCCTGGCAATCGCCACCCGCAGCGGCTTGGCGGTGCCGGCCAGGTTCGGCTCGCCGTCAGACAGCGACCCGGCGTCGATCAGCTCGTGCCAGCTTGCCAGCACCAGCGCGTCGACGGCTGGCCGGGCCGGGGCCGCGACCGCCGGCCGACTGACCCGGATCGTGGCCACCCCGAGCTGGTCGAGTTCGGCGCGGGCCGCCTGGTGGGTGGGCAGCCCGAGGTCGACGTCCAGCTCGTCGGCCAGGGCGTTGAGCACTCGGCCGTCGGACAGCTGACCGGTGTTGGTCAGCGTGAGGTCGAACGGGCGGCGCCGGCCCTCCCAGTTGACGTAGCGCCCGGCCTTCTCGGCGGCAACCGCCACCGGGAACACCACATCGGCATGCTCGGTGATCGCCGAGCGACGGATCTCCAGGCTGACTACGAAGCCGGCACTGGCCAGGGCCGCCTCGGCGGCGGCCTGGTCGGGCAGGTCGGCCAGTTCGACTCCGCCCACCAGCAGCGCGCTCTGCGGACCGGCCGCAGCCAGGATGGCGGCCAGGTCGCGGCCGGCGGTGGTCGGGATGTGGGCGTCCCAGACCCGCTCGACCTCCACCCGGGCGGCGTCGTCGGCGACCGGGCGGGCACCGGGCAGCAGGGTCGGCAACGCACCGGCGTCCACCGCGCCCCGCTCACCGGCCCGGCGCGGCACCCAGGCCAGCCGGGCGCCGGTGTCCTGGGCAAGCTGCAGGACGGCACTGAGCGCGCCGGGCACCGCCGCCAACCGCTCACCGACCAGCACGACGCCATCAGCGGTCAGGGCCTGCCGGAGTTCGACGTCCAGCGAGCCGATCGCGGCCGCCTCGGCACCCGGCAGGGTCGGGATCAGCCGGCCGTTGAGCTTGACCAGGCCGGCGGAGGCGAGGGCGGCGACGCTGTACACCGCGGCCCGGCCCAGCCTGGTGGCCTTGCGCAGCCGCAGGAAGGTGATCGGCGATTCCTCCTCCGGCTCCAGGCCGACCAGCAGGACGGTCGAGGCCCGCTCCAGGTCGGCGAAGCTCAGACCGCCGGTGTGCGGCGCGGTCCCGGCCACCGCGGCGCCCAGAAAGGCCAGCTCCTCGGCCGAATTGGGCCGCGACCGGTAGTCGACGTCATTGGTGAACAGCGCCACCCGGGCGAACTTGGCGTAGGCGTCCTCTTCGGTCAGCCGGCCACCGGGCAGCACCCCCACGCCGCCGCCGGCGCTGTCGCGCGCCCGGGCCAGGCCGGCCGCGGCAACCTCGAGTGCCTGCGGCCAGGACGCCTCGACCAGCCGGCCGGATTCGTCGCGCACCAGCGGCGTGAGCAGCCGGTCGGGTTGGACGGCGTACTGGAAGGCCCACCGGCCCTTGTCGCAGTTCCACTCCTCGTTGACTTCCGGATCCTCGCCGGCCAGCCGCCGGGTGACCTTGCCCCGGCGCCAGTCGGTGCGCTGGGCGCAGCCGGACGAGCAGTGCTCGCAGACGCTCGGCGTGGACATCAGGTCGAACGGCCTTGCCCGAAAACGGTAGCTGGCGCCGGTCAGCGCGCCGACCGGGCAGATCTGCACGGTGTTGCCGGAGAAGTAGGACTGGAACGGGGTGTCGCTGGCGGTGCCGACCT
>JBPCPA010000283.1:0-12085 GCA_050999655.1 Jatrophihabitans sp. | reverse complement strand
GTGCGGGGTGCCCGGATCGGGCGCGGCGAAGACCGCGGCCCACTCATCGGCGCTCAGCCAGATGTCGGACCACGGGGTCGTGACCGTCATCCCGTCGGTGTGCGGCTCCTCGTAGAACATGACGGCCGGTTCGATGGCTCGGACGAGGTCCACGGAGGCCTTGAGCCGGGCGACGTCCGCGTCGACCTCGGGTGCGACGCCTGCCCCCTCGGCGACCAGGTCGCGCAGGGTGCAGGTCTGCACGCCGTCCTCGCCTAGGCCGGGCAGCACATCGGAGACGTAGGCCAGGTAGGGCGGGTGTGGGCCGACGAACAGCACGCCGCCTCGCCGGTGACCGAGCCGAGGGTCGGAGTACAGCAAATAGGCCGCGCGGTGCAGGGCCACCACGGTCTTGCCGGTGCCAGGACCGCCGTGGACGACCAGCGTGCCGCGGGATCCGGCCCGGATGATGGCGTCCTGGTCGGCCTGGATGGTGGCGAGCACGTCACGCATCCGGCCTGACCGGTTGCCGCCCAGGCTGGCGATGAAGGCGGACTGGTCATCGAGTGCGGGGTATCCCTCGAACCCGACCAGGGTGTCGGCGATGAACACCTCGTCCCAGTAGTCGCTGATCCGGCCGGCGGTCCAGCGGTAGCGTCGACGGCGCGCCAGCCCCATCGGGTCGGCGTGGGTCGCGCCGAAGAACGGTTCGGCCGCGGAGGATCGCCAGTCGAGCAGCAGCCGCCGCCCGGTGCGGTCGGTCAGGCCGAGCCGTCCGACATACACCGGCTTCGGATCGCCGTCGCGGATCAGGTGGCCGAGGCAGAGGTCCGCACCGAAGCGTCGCAGCAACCGCAGCCGGGAGGTCAGCCGGTGGATCTCCAGGTCACGGTCCAGCGCCTGCTGGCCCGCGCCGCCGGAGGCCAGGCGCTCGACATCGAGGCGGCCGGTCAGTTCGGCGATGGTGTCGGCAAGGCTTTCGGCAATCGCCGCGAAATGCTGCTCGTCGACACCGGTCAGAGCCGGGTCGGCCTTGGCTGCGAGGTGGGCGGGAAGGTCAAAGACGCTGGTGTCAGGCAGGTTCACGCATCGTCCGATCTGAGGTTTCTGGGCTCGGTCGGCGATTCTGCGCCACGACCGGGGTCTTGCCGCAAGCCCCCTGGTGCGATATATGTTCAAGTGGGAGAACGGCCTTCGCGCCGAACAGCCTTCGCGCCGAACCCATGTCAGGTCCCGGCTTGTCGAGTGACAGCCGCGCCGCCTTCACCCCGGCACGTTCACCTCTCGGCACGCTTCAACCGGCGCGTTCACCTCTCGGCAACGGCCCGCCGATCTCGCAGTCACCCGCGTGCTGCCGGCCCCACGGTGGCTCGGGCTCATGCGGCCTCCCGAGTCGACGTAGGGCTGGAAGGCAAACACGGGGAGGGCAGGTCACGAGCTCTGGAAACATCGCAACGCTGCGCGCCGCCCGACGGTTAGGCTGCGGTCGCTAGGCAAACCACGCCCACTCCCTACTACTGGCAAGGTTTAGATGGGCAGGGTGAGATGCCCGGCACAGCAGAGTGAGACATCGTCCTGGATCTCGCTATCGGCGACCTGACTAAACCTTATATTGGTCATCCCAGACTATTGACAGAAGATTTCGCCAAGGGTCACACTCCCCGTAGGGTTCTTTTTGTGGCCAAGCAGCGACAAGGGCAGCGACCATCTGATATCGCGCTGGTAATAGGTAAATAACCCCACGGCATCCAGGGGGCCACTTTGCGCATTCCAAGAGCAGCTTTACTCGTACCTGTGCTCGCCATCGGCATATATCTGCCTGGCTTCTCCTCCGCACTGCCGACGGCTTCGCCGAACCAAATCGGAATGACCCAGGAACAGTTCAGCCAGAAGACCGTGACTATCCCGGCCGGCAGCCGGCTGACCTTCGTGAACAACTCCCACTTCCTGCATCTGCTTGCCCCCGGCAAGAGCGCGATGATGTCAACGCAGAAAGGGATTCCAACATTTGACGGCTCGTACGGCACTCACGTCAGCGAGGCCGGTGATCGGTACGTGACGGCTGCCTGGAACACACCCGGGACCTACCACCTGACCTGCACGCTGCACCCGGAGATGACCTTGACGGTGGTCGTCCGGGCCAAATAGAACTTCGTGGCTTCGACTGCGCCTACTGGGCGTCGAGAAGAACACGAAGAAGGCAATATTCCTGCACTGATTCGGGAAGGGGGTTGTCATGTCAGCTCTGATCAGCAGCGTCAAGCACGCTCGCTACGCGATGGGGTCCTTGACGGCGGTGCTTTTTGCCGCCTGCGCCGGAGGGTCCTGATCCCATCCGGGTCCGAATTCGCCACGGTCGTCGTGCCGCGGCGAATTCGGCCTCGCGCTCCGCGCTCGGAGCGCAAAAAGGCTGTGCATAAGAAAGGTGTGTTGCATGTTCGTGACTGGCGTTCGGCAGTTCCGTCTTGCGATGGCGATGGTCTGGGGCCGTCGAATCGATCCCAGGATGGTCGAGTTGCTGATTCGTGACGCACTGCGCACCTTGGAAGAATTCGGTACACCCGGTGCGGAGGTCGAGCAGCTGCTCGACGGGCCGTTCGCCGACCCGGCGATTCGCGAGGACTTCCAGACACGTGCGCTGCGCCGGACAGCACGCCGGCTTGTCGATCGCAGCCCCTTCTATGCAGCGCTGCTCGCCGACAATGGCGTTGATCCGGCCAAGTTGGAACTCGGCGCGATGCACCGGATTCCGGTGACCACCAAAGCGCAGCTGATCGAGCACCAACAGCAGTTTCTGTGCCGCGGATCCACCCCGTTCCTCACCACCCGAACCACCGGAACGACGGGCCGACCTGCCGAGGTCTGGCTGTCTCGCTACGAGGCCGAACTGTGGCCTGCCTTGGCCAGCCTCTCCGGCTTGTTGCGCGGGGAGATCAGTCCGAATGACCACATGCAGATCAACATCTCCTCACGGGCGACGGCCGCGATTCAGCAGAATGTCGTCGTCTGCAGGCTGGTCGGAGCACGCGCGTCCGTCCTGGGCGTTATCCCACCTGACCAGAGCCTGGACTGCCTGCTCGGAGCAGGGCAGCAAGCGCCGACACTGCTCGCGACCTACCCGAGCTATCTCGCGGAGCTGGTGAACGCCGCCGAACGCCGCGGGCTGCATGCTGCGGACTTCCGGCTGCGCCGCATTGACGTGGGCGGCGAGGTGCTGTCACCGAGCCTGGCCGCGGCCGCCCGGCAGATCTTCGGTGCCGCTCAGATCAACGACACCTTCGCCATGACCGAAGTGCTGCCAGTGAGCGGCCGAAGCTGCGCTCAGGGTCATCTGCATCACGATCTGAATATGGGCTTGGTCGAAATCATCAGCTTGGACACCGGCAGCCCGGCCGAGCCCGGTGAACTGGGCACGGTGGTGATCACGCCGTTCTACCCTTATCGCGAATGCATGCCGGTGTTTCGCTACGACACCCGCGACGTAGTCCGACAGCTACCGGACGAACCGTTGACCTGCGATCTGGCAGGGACGCCGGCCACCTCCGCGGTGGTCGGAAAGGCTGGTGCGCTGCTACACGACGGCAGGGCACTGGTGACCAACCGCGATCTCGTCGAGGCTTTGGAGGGCCTGCCGACCCGTCCTTGGCCGGCCCGTTTCTCCGCGATGACCGAGGCCGGCCGGTTGCGCCTGAGCGTTCCCGCGGCGTCCGTGCGCGGCCTGGACCCCGCTGTCCTGCTGCGACCGTTCGAACTCCGCGGCATCGATCTCGACCTCGTCCCGGTGGAGTTGGGCACTGCCGAAGCCAGGCAACTGCGGACCGTCCGCTCAGATCTGCGCGAAACCACCTTCGCCCCGGCTGGAGTCTGACATGTCGCCGATTCTCGTGCCGCAGACCCTGTTTTCGATTGTTGTAGTGCTGCTCGGCGCCCTGGCGGCCTGTACCTGCTCGCTTGCCTACTTCCAACACGTGCGGATGGAGCGGCCCGCTATCGGCACCTTCAACGCCCAGGACATCGTTTTGTTGAGCGTGTTGATAGTGGGACTCCCGGTGCTGTATCTGGTGCTCCCTCACTGGGCACTGACCGGTTTCCTGGTCCTGACCTTCGTGGCCTCGCTGTCCATCGGCTATAAGCCACTGCTCCGGCCCGACCTGCTTTGGGCCGGCATCGCGATTGTGCTCGGCGCCGATATCTGGCTGGCCCGAACACAGCTGGGTACGGTGAGGGGCTGGCAGGTGTACTGGTCACTGACCAGCCTGATCGTGCTGCTCGGCGCCGTCGCGGTCGTCAATCTCTACGTCCAAGGCGGCATGAGGCTTCAGCACGTCGCGTTCTTCGCCTTCGGGCTGGCGTTCTACGACGCGTTCTTCTCCATGGTCGTGCCGCTGACCCCGTTGCTCGCCGATGCGTTTCTGGGGCGCCCGCTCGACCCGTCGATCGGAATGCGTAGCACGCTCCTAAGCGCCAATATCGGAATCGGCGACCTGCTGATCTACGGATTGTTCACGGTCGCCGCATACAAGGCCTACAGCCGGATCGGTGCCGCCGTTGCGATGGGGACGGTGGCGGTGTTCGGTGCGGTCCTGCCGGCGAGCGCGCCACTGCTGATCGCCTCGGTGATTCGCGGCGGCTCGAACGTCGTCGTTCCGGCACAGACCTTCTTCGGGCCTGCCGCGCTGCTGATATATCTCTGGCTTCACAAGCGAGGACCGGAACGGACAATGGCGCAATTCCTTGCCAGCACCGATGTCGGGGAGGAGCTGTCGACGCTGCGACTTCGACGGCCGGTGCGCCGGACAGCGCCGGCCATACTGACCAGTTCGGACACCGCGCGCTGAGCGGTTCCAGGCGCCGCGAGTTCCCGCAAGGCGGGGGAGGTGCTTGGCGAGCGCGTCCGGCAGGCCGCGGGCTGGTGGAGATGACGTACACCCATACACCGGGCCGGCGCTCCACCAGCGGTGCGTGGTCGACTATTTGTGGTTTCTTGGCCTATCGCGACCAGCGTGGCGCTACTCCTGGAGTCGAGGAAGAGTGGGCTTCCCAAACCAGGTGGGGTGGCATCGTTCAGGTGACTTGACATAATGTTGATTATCGGATGTTAAGACAGCCCGCGTGCGCGTGCCGAAGTGGGTTTATCCAGAGTCCTGCAGGCTCATAGCGATCGCCCGACTGCGGCAACAGCCCGTCCGCGTCAGCCTGCGTGTGTCGATCCGAACGTCGATCCCAACCTGGGAGCTGGCGATTGCCTGATCAGGCGGCAGTCGCGTCGCCACGGGCAGGCCCCTCGACCGAGGCCCAGAGTGCGACTCGTTGACATAATGTGACGCCACGCACGCTGGAGCAGGTGCGTGCTACTGGTGCGGAATGCACCCCGTGCCGATGGTTTGTGGCTATCACAACCGCCGTAACCGAACTGTGAGCTGATGCAGCGGAAACGGATAGTACGGCCGCTTATTGTCCGGTCTGCGGCCTCAGGATGAGGTCACCCGATTTCGCTGGGCCAGCGCACGTGCCGGAGGTTGCCATGATCGGATACAGATCAGCCGTAGCGGGTGTGGTGGTCGCTGCCGCGCTGGTCGCCGGTCAGATGGGGGGTCCGGCCGGTGCCACCGGCGTCCATCCGGCGACCGGCGTCGGTTCGTGCACTCTGAAGAACTGGAACGCCAATCTCGACCCGGAGGATGCCAAGGACCGTCCCGAAGGCGACCGCCCGCAGACCTACAAACCCGACGACTACAACTGCACCGGCGCGAAGTTCGCCCAGAACGGCACCGAGTTCACCAGGTTCCCGCAGCCACACAACTTCCCGGCCGCCCAACCACACTCGGCAACCATTACCCGGGCAGGTAGTACTCGGCCCGTCGCGTCGCCTGCCAGCAACCCGCTGTCGCCGTACTTCCCGCCGTTCACGCACTTCGTGTTGCTGTATCGCGAGAACCACACCTTCGATGACTACCTGGGCGACTGCGCCACCACGATCCAGGCCGGCTGCAACGGCGTCGTGCAGAGCACGAACCACATCAGCTCGGTTCCCAACCTGCACACGCTCGCCAAGACCTACGCGATGGCCGATGCCTACAGCACCGGCACCCAGCCGCCGAGCGGCCCGAACCACTGGTGGACGTTTTCTGCCCAGTCGTCATCCAGCTCGCAGCAGCAGTCCTACCCGACCGCCGGTGGGACGACATTCGACCGATTATTAAAGGGTGTTACCGGCCCACTCGGTGAGGGCACCGACCCGTGCGCGACCCAGACCGGCAATGCGACCGGTAGCAGCCCCTACACCTTTGTCATGAACGGCGACTTCTACTGGATGCTCAACACCGGCAGCGGCGAGTGGCGAAACCCGGGTACCGGCAAGCCTGAGGTTATGCCGGTGAATCGGGCCGGCACGAGCATCCCGGAGGAACTCACCTACAACAACTACACCTGCAAGGGTCAGAATGACGACGACCAGACCATCGGGACGGGCTTCCAGAATTTCGTGAGCGCGAACGGCCTGCCGGCCTACTCCTACGTCGAGCTGTTCAACGACCACCCGGGCACGTACCAGGACATTCCCAAGAACGACTCGGTCACCAAGCAGATCGTTGACTCGATCATGAACAACGCGACCTACAAGGACAACACCCTGATCGTGGTCACCGAGGACGACACCCAAAACGGCAGCAACGGCCCGGACCACGTCAGCAACACCTACCGGGTGCCGCTCGTCCTGATCGCGTCACCGACCTACATGAAGCAGCACTACCTGACCCACGTCGCGTACACGACGAACAACGTGCTTGCCGCGATGGAGCGGACGATGGAGAACGTCCACCCCGGCATCATCGACCCGAACAACAACCTCGGCCTGGGGACGTATCCGATGACCACGGCTGACCAGGCGGCTCTCGGCGATCCGCTCGAAGACTTCTGGATCCAGGGGTCGACTCCCCTGACCGCAACGGCCGCCGCCACGCCGAGCACCGGCAACGCGCCGCTGGGCGTGTCGTTCACCGGCTCGGCCTCCGGAGGCAAGGCCCCTTATTCCTACAGCTGGAACTTCGGTGACGGTTCTGCTGCCAGCACCGCGCAGAACCCGAGCCACACCTACACCGCGGCCTGCACCTGTACCGCCACGCTGACCGTCACTGACAGCTCATCACCGACCAAGACCGCGACGTCCAGCGCCACGGTCACCGTGAGCGCCGTCGGCAACCCGCTCACCGCTACCGCGACTGCCAACCCGACCTCCGGCCAGACCCCGCTGAGCGTGGCCTTCACCGGCACCGGCACCGGCGGCACCCCGCCGTACAGCTACAGCTGGAACTTCGGTGACGGTTCTGCTGCCGGCACCGCGCAGAACCCGAGCCACACCTACACCGCGACCTGCACCTGCACCGCCACCCTGACGGTCACCGACAGCACGTCTCCCACCAGGAAGACCGCGAGTGCCGCCCTGACCATCACCGCTTCGCCCATCGCCGGGACCGTGCCGGGCGCACCGACCGGCCTGGCCGCCACGGCAGGCAATTCTCAGGCGTCGCTGTCCTGGACGGCGCCGGCCAGCAATGGCGGGGTGGCCATCACCTCCTACCGCGTGTACCGCGGCACGTCCCCCGGCGCGGAGACACTGCTGAGCACCGGCGGCTGCAGCGGCCTGGGCTCCGTCCTGTCCTGCACCGACACCGGCCTGACCAACGGCCAGAGCTACTACTACAGGGTGAGTGCGGTGAACTCGATCGGCGAGGGCGCGCAGAGCAACGAGGCCAGCGCCGCGCCGGCTGCCGGCTGCACCAGCCGGCAATTGCTGGGCAATCCCGGATTCGAGACCGGCACTGCCGCGCCCTGGTCGACGACCACCGGCGTGGTCAAGAACAGCTCGACCGAGCCGCCACGCACCGGATCGTGGGACGCCTGGCTGGATGGTTACGGCACCACCCACACCGACACACTGTCGCAGTCGGTCGCCGTGCCGAGCGGGTGCGCCAATGACAAGTTCACCTTCTACATGCACATCGATACCGCCGAAACCAGCACCACGACGAAGTACGACACGCTGCAGCTTCAGGCGTTGAACAGCGCGGGCACCGTCCTGGGCAACCTGTACACCTACTCCAACCTCAACGCCAACACCGGCTACAGCCTGCACACGTTCAACCTGGCCAGCTACGCCGGGCAGACCATCACGTTGAAGTTCACCGGCGTGGAGGACGCCACGAAGCAGACCTCGTTCGTCCTCGACGACACGGCGTTCACCGTGTCCTAGGTCCGGGCGGGAGTTCCGGCTAGGTTAGTTGCTCAACGGGAATTGTCTTGACATCAAGACTGTGCCGGACGCACCGCGGTAGCTGGCCACCAGCCACTCCGGGCTGCTGGGGGCCGCCGGCCCGGTGACCGTGACGGTGAGGTAGTAGGACCGCCAGGCAGGCCCGGTGATGGCACACGAGGCGCTGGTCTTCGAATCCGAACTGCAGGACGACGATTGTGGCGAGGTCAGCGAATCCACCGCCCAGTCCGGCGGCACCTGGACCGACAGCGTGCCGGGCAGCCAGTCGTCGTTGCCGACGAGCAACCTCAACTGTATCGAGCGGGTGACACTCGGCGAGGACCTGGAATTGTTCGCCGGCGTCATCGACGTGCTGGCGGTGGGACTCGGCGGGACGGAGCTGATGGTGGCGGTGCCGGACGGCTGCGCGGTGGCCGACGGGCCCGCGGTGCCCGATTGGATGGCGGCCGACATCGTCGGCGAGCTGCCCGGTGCCACCACGGGCGGGGTGCTGCCCGGTGCGGTCGGGGTCGCCAGGCTGGTCGAGGCCGGGGCCGAAGCGGGCACGCTGCTGAGCCGGATCGGCGACGGCACCGTCCGGGTCGGGATGCGGCTCGGCCGGCCGGCGGCCCGGCTGACGGAGTTGACCGGGGGCGAAGGCTGTTCCGAGGCTGCCGGTAGCGGTGGTCGGATCGGCGCCGACCCGGCCCCACGGATCTGGCGCTGGTGGCTCGGGCCCACCAGCTGGGGCACTGCCAGCACCGTGATGGCCAGGCTGGCCGCGGCGGTGCCGGCGAGCAGGGTTGCCTTGGCGGCGACCAGGCGGTGACCCGCGGTGAGCCAGCCGGCGGCCAGCCCGGACTTGCCGGCCGCGAGGTAGCTGTGACTGAGCAGGCTGCCGCCGAGGATCACCGGGGCGATGACGAGTCGCAACGTCCGGTTCAGGTCGCCCAGCTCAGCCGCAGCCGCCCTGCAGAGCGCGCAGGTGGCAAGGTGGAGGTCGAGTTTGACCCGGTCCCGACGGGAGATGGAGCCCCGGACGTACTCCCCCAGTCGGGCCCGGCTGGCCGCGCACTCGGTGTTGTCGGCGGCGCGTACCTGCTGTTGCAGGTACGCCTGGCGCAGCCGTTCGCGAGCTCGGACCGCGCGCGAGGACACCCCGTTCGGGGTGGTGCCGAGGATCGGTGCGATCTGGGCCGGCGTCTGCTCCTCGATGATCAGATGCCACAGTAACGTCCGGCTGTCTTCGGGCAGCGAGGCCCAGGCCTGCCAGGCGATGCCCTGTTCGGCACGCTCGCCGGCCACCTCGGCGGCCGAGGCCGCCGGCTCGGTCTCCAGCTTACTGTCGTCGCCGGTGAGGGTGACCCGCTGGTAGTAACGGCGGCCGTTGTCGATGTGCGCGCGCCGCAGCGTGGTCAACAGGTAGGCGCGAAACGCCCCGTCCGGTCCGGCGCCGTTGTCGATCGAACGAAGCACCCGGTAGAAACTCTCGCTGACCAACTCATCGACGTCGCTGGGCATCGCCAGCTGCCTGGCATAGTTGCGCACCGCTGCCTCGTGCCGGCTCCACAGAATCCCGAAGGCAGCCCGGTCACCGGCCTGGGCGGCCGCGAGCAGGTGCGCGTCACTCAAGGCGACCAGCATCGACCGGTCGTCGCTGGGGTCCATGCGGTTATCCGATCCCTCCGGCGCGTCCAGCCAGCCAGCCGCAGACCCGCGACCCGGGCCAATCGGTCATAGTCGCGACATACTAACTCCACTGGTTCGTCTTAACCAAGACGGATGCATCCGACATTTGCCTGCCTCCCCCAGGCGGTATCCGATCGACGTACAGACAAAGGAGAAACGCATGCACCTATCTGGCCCCCCGGCTCAGCACCGGCGCCACCTGCGCCCGCTGGCGCTCGTCGCCGGAGCTGTCGCCGTCCCCGTCCTGGTCGTGGCGGCCGTCCAGCCGGCCACCGCGGCCGGCCTGCCCGGCCGCGCGGCGATCCTGCACGCCCCTGCCTGGACCGCTACCGCAACCACGCTCGGCGCCGCGCCGGCCGCCAGTGCCGTCAGCTTCTCGGTCGCAATCGCGCCCCGGGATGCCGCCGGCGCCCAGGCCTTCGCCGACGCGGTCAGCGATCCGCGCAACGCCAGCTACGGCAAGTACCTCACGCCCCGGCAGTACACCGCCCGCTTCGGCGCCAGCGCCGCCGCCGTCGCCTCGGTGGTGAGCTGGCTGCGCGCCGCCGGCCTGCACACCGGCGCGGTGCCGCCCAGCAACAGCTACGTACCGGTGACCGGCTCGATCTCGTCGGTCAACAAGGCGTTCGGCACCACCATCAACAGCTACCGGCGCGACGACCGGCAGGTCATTGCCCCGGCGTCCGCGCTGACGGTGCCGGCCGCCCTGGCCGGCACCGTCAGCGATGTGCTCGGCCTGGACACCTCGCAGGTCTACAGTTCGGGCGCCAAGGCACCGGCCACGCCCACCGCTGCCTCGCCGGGCAACACCGCCTGCTCGACCTACTGGGGCGAGAACACCAACACCTCCTACGCCACCGCGCCGGCCCCGCTCAGCGGGAACCTGCCCAACCGGGCCTGCTACACCCCGTCCCGGTTGGATGCCGCGCGTGGCGTCCCGGCGACCGGCAAGACCGGTGCCGGCGCGACCGTGGGCATCGTGCTGTGGTGCGACAGCCACACCATCGGCACCGACGTCAACACCTGGGCCGCCCAGGTCGGCTGGCCGGCGCTGACCACGGGCCAGTACACCGCTCAGGACCCGTCGAGCTTCAACAGCTACTGCACCCAGGCCAACACCGACAACGCGATGGTGGAGGTGGCGCTGGACGCCGAGTCCATCCACGGTGCCGCGCCGGACGCCAAGATCATCTACTCGGCCGCGGCCGGCCCGTACAACAGCTACCTGTTGACCGCCACCCAGAACCTGGTGAACGCCAACCAGGTTCAGGTGATCAGCAACTCCTGGGGTGGCGGCGAGAGCACCGCGTTCCTGCACTCGGTCTACGTTCAGGCTGCCTCGCAGGGCATCTCGGTGCTGGCCTCGTCCGGTGACGCCGGTGACAACACCTACTCCAACGGCTCATCGAGCAAGGGCACCCCGTCGGCGGACTACCCCGCGTCGGACTCCGAGCTCACCTCGATCGGTGGCACCTCGCTCGGCATCACCTCCAGCAACTCGGTGCTGTTCGAGCAGGCCTGGTACGACGTGATCAGTCGTCGCAGCGGATCCAGCTGGCTGGCCAAGAAGTTCTACGGCGCGGGCGGCGGGGGCAAGAGCGCGATCACCGCTCAACCGTCCTACCAGGTCGGCATCGTGCCGGCCAGCTTTGCCGGCAGCCCCGCCAAGCGGGCCTACCCCGACATCGCCAACATCGCCGACAGCCAGACCGGCTACGTCGTGGGGGTCAGCCAGTCGGGCGTCTACACCACCTTCACCGTCGGTGGCACCAGCCTGGCTTCGCCTTACACCGCAGGTGAAGTGGCGCTCGCGGTGCAAACCAAGGGTGCCGGGCTCGGGTTCCTGAACCCGAAGCTGTACCTGAACCGGGCGACGGCGGTCACCGACCTGTCCGATCAGACGGTGAACCGGGGTACCGAAGGCAAGTGGACCAACCCGAGCACCGGCGCGGTCACCGAGCCGACCACCTACTTCCTCAACGCCGAGACCCTGCTGGTCTCCTCGCAGAAGTCGGTTGCCGGCTGGGACAACCTGACCGGGCTGGGCGCGGTCTCGAACGCCGCGAACTTCATCAGCGCCATCCAGTAGCCGCTGGGTTCGGCGGCGGTCCGGGTTTCAGCGGAGTCGACGTCGGCGCAGCGAGCTCGGCCGGGCCCGTCTCTTCC
>JBPCPA010000276.1:0-11661 GCA_050999655.1 Jatrophihabitans sp. | reverse complement strand
GTACGCCTGCCTCGGACCGCCAGCGGCCCCGGGTGACCAGGGTGTGGACGGCCTAGTGGGTGCAGCTGGCAGCCTTGGCTACCGCTGCCGGTTCCTCGGCAGCGGCCAACACGTCGTCGCGGATGCTCAGCGCCGACAGCACGCCACCGGCGGCGCACAGCAGCGCCGCGATCAACACCGCATGGTGAAAGCCGCGTGACAGCGCTGCCGGATCGGCATATGCCGCCGGGGTGATCCCCGCCAGCGCCGGCAGCACCGCGACCGCCAGCAGGCCGGCAGTCCGGGCCACGTCGTTGTTCACCGCCGAGGCGACGCCGACCTGCCGCTCGGGAGCGGCGGCCAGCACTGTGGCGGTCAGCGGCGCGACGGTGGCCGACAGGCCGGCGGCGAACACCAGCACGGCGGGCAGCACCCCGGTCAGGTAGCTCGATCCGGGCCCGAGCCGGCTGAGCAGGGCCAGCCCGCCGCCGGCCAGGATCGGGCCGAAGGTCATCGGCCAGCGCGGGCCGATGCGCTGGGCCAGCCGTCCCATCCGCGCCGAACGCAGCAGCATCACCACCGTGACCGGCAGCAGCGCGCTGCCGGCGGCCACCGGCGAGAAGCCCGACACCAGCTGCAGCTGAACCGGCAGCAGGAACAGCGCCCCGGACAGCGCCGCGTACACCACGAAGGTCACCAGATTGGCGGCGCTGAACTGACGGTCGGCGAACAGCCCCAGCGGCATCATCGGATCGGGTCGGCGATGCTCGTTGATCAGGAATCCGGCCAGCAGCAGCACGCCGGCCGCCGCGGTCACGACCAGCACCAACGGCCAGCCCTGCGCCGGGCCCTCGGTGAGGGCATAGATCACCGCGCCGAGGCCGAGCGCGGCGTACACCGCGCCGGGCACGTCCAGCCGGCCGCCGGCCTGCTCGTCCCGGCTCTCGGGCACCGCCCGGTTGGCGATCAGGATCACCGCCACCGCCAGCGGCAGGTTGATCAGGAACACCAGCCGCCAACCCCACGGCGCGACGCCGACCAGCACACCGCCCAGCACCGGCCCGATGGCGGTGGCGACGCCGCCCAGGCCCGACCATGCGCCGACCGCCGCCGCCCGGTCCTGTTTACGGAACACCGCCTCCAGGATTGCCAGCGAGCCCGGCGTCAGCAGGGCGGCGCCCACCCCCTGCAGGCCACGCATGCCGATCAGCACGGCGGCCGTCGGGGCCAGCGCGCAACCGGCCGAGGCCAGTGCGAACCAGCCCACGCCGAAGACGAACACCCGCCGCCGGCCGAGCCGATCGCCCAGCGAGCCGCCGAGCAACAACAGCCCGGACAGCGTGAGGGTGTAGGCGTTGAGCGTCCACTGCAGGCTGGTCAGACCGGCGTGCAGGTCGCTGCCGATCCGGGGCAGCGCGACGTTGACCACCGTCCCGTCGAGTTGGGCCATCCCGCTGCCCAGCACGGTGGCCAGCAGCACCCAGCGCCCGCGCGCCGAGCCGAAGGCCAGCCCCGCCGACTCAGGCTGCGTCACGTCCATCCGTCGGCCACCGGATACCAGCTCATGGCGCTGACCCTAGGTGCTGCCACCCGGCGCTGCCAGTGAGCCACCCGGCCGGCCAGTGAGCCACCCGGCCGGCCGGTTACCGGCGCCCGGCCAGGAACGCGCCGAGTACCGGCATCAGCAACCCGGCCGCCGGCTCGTGGCCAACGCCGGGCAGCACCTGCAGCCGGCCGTCCGGCAACGCCTCGGCGACCCGTCGGGCTGCCTCACCCAGCGCCGGATGGCTCGCCGCGCCGGTCAGCACCAGCGTCGGCACGCTCACCGAACCGGGTAGGTCCGCGGGCACGGCCAGCACTGCCGCCTCGTAGCCAAGTGTGTGCGCGGTGGCCACGAAATCGGCCCAGAACGGCTCGCCGACCCACTGCGCGACCTCGCCAGCCGGTATCCCGATTCCCTTTGTCTGAAACAGGGTCACTGCCGCCGAGCGACGGCCGGTGCGGATCAGCGCGGCAATCTCATCGCTGAGTTCGCGCCACAGTTGCGCGTCCCGGCCGGCGATCAGGAAGGGCGGTTCGTAGAGCGCCAGCCGGCTGATCTGGACACCTGCGGCGGCCGCCCGCAAGGCCAAGACCGCGCCGGACGAGTGCCCCCACACCGTCACCGGACCGCCGACCTCGGCGATCAGGGCGGCCAGATCCTCGATCTCGCGCTGCACCGCATAGGGCTGGACGTCGCCGCTGACGCCCCGGCCGCGGCGGTCGTAGTTGATCACCGTGTGGGTCCGGGCCAGTTCGGCGGCTAGCGGCCGGGCGTCGACGCGGTCACTGAAGCTGCCGCTGACCAGCACGATCGGCGGGCCGTCCCCGCTGCGTTCGAAGGCGATCGAGCTGCCATCCTCAGAGGTCACGGCGAGCATCGAATCCCCTTCCGATTGCAGCACAACGCCCGGCAGGCGGGCGCCGATCGACGCTATCGCGGCCGGTGTCGACCATGTTCTTTCAGGCGGCTGGCTTTGTGGCAGCCCTTACCGGAGCTGGCGGAACCGGAAGTTACGCAGGCGAAGGAGATCAAGATGGTGCAACCGAACACGGGCCAAGCGCAGGCTCTAGGCCACGCGCGGCGGCAGCACAGCGCTGGTCAGAAACCAGGAAAGACGGTCCGCAGGTCCTTGAGCGTGATGTTGCCCGTGACCGTGAGGCCCCCGGGAGTGTGGGCCGGGCCCAGCCGCCCGGCGATCAGCCGGATGGCCGCCTCGAGGGGGCCGGTGAACGAGGCCGTCGGACGTTCGACCGTTGACACGAGCGCCACCGAGTCTGCGATTGACAACCCATACCCGGAACCGACGATCTCCAGCTGGACCGGGCCGGCGGTCAGGGCGGCCTTGCCGAGGAAGCCGAGGAGGAATGCGAGCTCGCCGGAGAACAGTTCGGCAAGAACGCTTGCCGAGCCGGGCAGCAGACCAGCGGCAGGATCGCGCGGCACGCGGACGTCCCACGAATGCTGCGCCGATTCGTGCAGACGCATGCCACCGAACGCGGCCACCGACAGCGGGGTGGGCAGAAATCCGACCTGCAACTCCAGTGAGTCGCGCTGCTGCTCGTCGAGCGCCTCGAATGCCGCGACCAGGTCGGCGTCGTGCTCGAGGTAACCGGCTCGCTGTTCGGCCGGACTCATCGCGTTCCAGACATCCCAGACCGACTGGTTGAAGTCGGCCGCTGGCGCCGGCCCGGCATCGAGCGCCGAGCGCAAACCAGCCAGGGTGATCACAGCGGCACTGCCGAGATGGGACAGCACAGCGGCGACGGTCCATTCGGTGGCTCCGGACGGTCCGGTGAGCTGTTCATCGGTCAGGTCACGCACGATGGTGGCCGTGGCGTCATGTTCTGCGCGCAACGCAGCGATGGTCCGGGACGCGAGTGAGGTCATGACGACACAATGACTGACGTGGCCGGATTCTTCCTCTGGCCACGCCTGGACGCTCAGGCACGCACACAGAGCTGGCTGCAGCCTCTCAGCGCCCGCCGAGCACGCAGTCCGGGCACAGTGCGGCTCGGCCACCGGCCGAGGCGCGGTAGAGCAGGCAGCAACTGCGCCGCCGAAAGCCCGGTCCGGCAACCGGATTCTGCACAGCCAGCACCGGCTCGGCCAGGATCGCTCGGGTCAGCGCGAACGCTCGGGCGGCCTGTGCCGGACGCTGCCGGACCAGGCTGGTCGCCGCGCCGTTGATGGCCGAGGCGAGGTTGCCGGTGATGATCGCCGGCGCCAGCCGGCAGCAGGCCTGCACCGCGGTGGCCAGCTCTGCCATCGGCCCGCGCAGGATGTGTGCCGCGAACCGTCCGGCCAGCTCGCCGAGCTCCGGTTCACCGGCCGGCGGGTCGAGCTGGATCGACAGCGGGAACGCCCCACCGAAGCCGGGTTGCCAGCGCAACCGGTGCCAGCCGACGTCCAGCAGCAGGCCGCTGGTCACCGCGACCGCCAGCGCCGGTGACAGCACCCGGGTGGCCAGGCCCTGGTGGGTGATCGAGGCGGCCACCCGCAGCTCGACAGCGGACGGCGGTCGGCCGGAGTTGCGGGCCAGCGTCGCCTGGATCATGGCTATCCGGCCGAGCAGCACGGCCGGCGAGCTGATCAGTTCGGCCAGTTCGGCCCAGTTGCCGGTCAGCGGCGTGGTCGCCCGGTGGGTGTCGACCGCGACGAATCCGCCGAGCGCCGCGACGTCGAGCAGGGCTGCCTCAATCGGGCTGGCGTCCGGCCGGGCGCGACCAGGCGGGACAGGACCGGGCAGGGGACCGGGCGGGACAGGACCGGGCGGCAGGGGACCGGACGGGACGGGGCACACGCCTGTGATTGTGCGCCCACCGCCGGCCGGAGCACGGTGCCGGCCCCGGATCGTCGCCGAAGCGAACGGTGCATCGCCGGGCGGTGGATCCGTGGATCACGGCGGTTGGCGGCACTGCTGCGGAGTACGGTAGGAGGAGCTGGGGGTTTCTCGCACGACGGCTGTCATGCCGACTTCGCCCCTGGCACTTACCGGCCCGCCCGCGGGCCTGGATCGGTGCAGCTGATGATCGAGTCCGACCTCGTCGAACGAACCGGACAGCCGGATTCAGCAGAATTCATCGAACCGACCGAGGTAGAGCTGCCAGTCCGGCTGCGGTTGCGCAGCGCCACCGAGCGGGGTGGCTTCGTCGACGGTGGCTGGTGGCCCCGGACCCTGGACCTGAGCGTGGAGCTGCCACCGGTGCTGAGCGCGCTGTTCGATACCGGCTACGCGGTCGACCGGGTCGCGCACAACCTGACCTCGTGGCCGGCGCCGCCGGCGCAGCTGACGGTGAATGGCCGGCTGGTGCGCCTCGGCGGCTTTCGCAACCAGAACCGATGCTCGATCACGCTGATCGACACCGCGCATTCCAACGCCGCCACGGTGAACCGGCTCGAGATCGTGGTGATCGCTCCGGACACCGAGCCGGCCGTCGCCGAGCGGGCGTTGCGACTCGCCGGCCAGGACGGCTACCGGTTCCGGGCCGCCGAGATCCTCCAGCAGGCCCGGCTGCGCTAGCCGGCTCAGCTCCGGGTCAGACCGATCTCGCCGCCCGGCGCGGCGCCGACGATCTGATCCGGATCAGCGTCGAGCACCTTGTCCAGCAGCTCGGCGTACACCGCACGAAAGTCGGTGGTCACCTTAAGGTCGCCGTTGTCCAGCGCGGTCAGACTCGGCTGGTCGCCGTAGAAGCCGCCCCGGACTGGCTGGCCGGCCACGAACACCGGCCCGGCGGTGCCGTGATCGGTGCCCTGCGAGGCGTTTGCCTTGACCCGCCGGCCGAATTCGGAATACATCAGCAGCACCACGTCCGCGCCGCGCGGCGTTGCGGCCAGCTTTGCCATGAACGCCGACACCGCCTTGTCCACCATGCCGAGCGCGTTGGACTGGGCGTCCTTCTCATCGGCGTGGGTGTCGAAACCGCCCTGGCTCACCGAGTACACCCGGGTTGGCACACCGGCCGCGATGCACCGGGCGACCACGTCCAACTGATCGGTCAGGCTGCCCTGGCCGCCGGCCGAACCGGCGCTGGACTGCTGGTCGGTGCTCTCCTCCGCTGCACTCGGATCCAGCACCTTGGCAAAGGTGGCGTCCACCTGCTGGTCGGCCCGGTAGCTGGCCCGGACCAGCGCCCGGCTGGCCGAATCGGTCGGGTCGGACTGGGCAAGGCCGGTCATCGCAGTGCTCAGCGCGCTCGGCACGGTGCGTCGCTTGCCCAGCGGCAGCGCGGCGGCCGCGGACCGGGCGCCGATCGCCAGCGGCGGCAGCACCGCGCCGATGTTCACCGCGCGCAGCGGATCGTCGCCGGTCGCGTCCAGCCAGCGGCCCACCCAACCGGTGGTCACCGGTGCCTGCGGGGACGCGGTCTGCCAGATGTCCATGCTGCGAAAGTGGCTGTGATCAGGCTCTGGGTAGCCGACGCCGCGCACGATCGCGAGCTGATTGGCCTGCCACAGCTTGGCAAAACCGGTCATTGCCGGGTTCAACCCGAGCTGGTCGTCCAGGTGCAGCACGTCGCCGGCGGCGTAGGCGAGCTCCGGTCGAGCGGCGTGATACGCCGGATCGGCATAGGGAACAAGGGTGTTCAGACCGTCGTTGCCGCCGTACATGGTGAGCACCACCAGCACCTGCTGGCCGGCGGCCAACGGCCGGGAGGCGGCGCTGGCCATCAGGTGATGCCAGGTCACGCCGGTCGCACCGGCGGCCACGGCGGCTGCCCCGGTCGCGCCGGAGGCCATCAGGAACTGGCGGCGATTCAAGGTAGGCACGTCGACTCCGCTCTGCTGGACTCAGCCAACCGTGGACTGCGCATCAGTGGGTCTTGCGCTTCAGTGGACTGCGCTTCAATGGGTTTCGCGCTTTAGTGAACAAGGTATTCCGGGCTGGTGAGGGCGGCGGTGACCAGCCGGTCCGGGTTACCGACCAGCGGCTGCAGGGCCTTGGCGGTCCGGTCGGAGAAGGCACCGATGCCCAGCAGGTAGCCGGCGGCGTCGATCCGCTGGCCGGCCGCGGCGCTGGAGACGAAGGACAGGTCACCGGCCTGGACCAGCGCGCCGGCCGCCTGGGCGCGCAGGTCGGCCGCGGCGGTGGACAGCCACGCGTGCCCGGACGGCCAGCCGCTGACGTTGGGCGGGTAGAACGGCAACTGCCCCAGCGAGCGCAGCACGCCGGCGAACTTCTTGGTGTTGTCGGCGGTCATCGGCACCCGCAGCGCCCGGGCCGCGCCGATCAGCCATTCCACCGGGCCGGCGACGATCGAGTTGGCAGCACGGGCGAAACTCGGGTCGGAGTAGAGCGCGGTGAGCATCGCCGACAGGCTCCGGCCGGTGCCATACGCGCTGACCAGCCGGGCCAGGGTGGCTGCGTCCGGTGCGGTGTCAGATACCAGCTGGGCGTACCAGCGGCTGCAGACGTGGCTGGCCGAGGCCGGCCGGGCCAGCACCGCGTCGCAGAAACCGGCCTGGTCGAGGTTGCCGCTCACGCCGAGCACGGTCTTGCTGGTCTGGTCGTGCAGCTTGGCTCGCAGCGCCGCCGTGGTCTGGCTGGCCTCAATCCGCCAGCCGGTCAGCGCCCGCGCGCCGTCGCGAACGTCGGTCTCGGTGTAGCCGTCGCCGTGCCCGAGCGCGAACAGCTCCATGAACTCCCGGGACAGGTTCTCGTTCGCGCCCTGCACGGTGTTCTTCTGCCCGTCCAGCCAGTAGAGCATCGCCGGGTCGACGAGCATCGCCTGTGCCAGCGTCCGGAAGTCACCGGTACCCAGCTGGCGCAGGGTCTGGTTCTGATGCGCCAGTGCCGGCGCCGAGCGGACCTTGGTGGCAGCGGTGGCGAAGTGGTTGTGCCAGCCGAAGGTGAGACGCTCGGTGAACGGGTGCTGCACCGCGACCATCCGCCGCAACCACCAGTAGGTCAGCGTCTGCAACTGGTCTCGGCGCTGCTGGTTCTGCTTGAGCTTGTCGGCGCGGCTGGCGTCCTTGCCCGGCGGGCTGAGCGGGGCGATGACCGGGATCGGCGTCGCGGTGGCGCCGGGGTCGACCGGCGGGTGCGGCAGCGAGGCGAGGTAGCTGTCGATGCCGCTGCGGACGACCGCGTCCACCGCCGGGCCGGTGGCGCCGAAGCCGGTCCGGCGGACGATCCGGGCCGCGGCCAGCCAGGCCGGTGACTGGGTGCTCATAGCAGTACATGCTGCGCGGTGAATGTTCGAGCCAGGTTCGAGGAGGTTTCGGGGAAATGGAAGATCCGCCATCGTGTGCAGCGCCGTGAGGTTGTCACTGGAAGATCAACCGGAAGCGTTATGTCAGGTCTGGCGCCTTCAGCGGTGAATGGCGGTGTTCGCACGGCGCTCTTCGGCGAGCCGGCCCCTCAGCGGACGAGCCGGCCGGCCAGCACGGGCTGCCCTGGGCCGGCCAGCTCGCCGATGGCACTCGAGCGACCGGCGATCGCCATCAGCAGGGCTTCCGCCGGTCCGGTAACCTCCGGTCCCGAGCCGTGATTCCAGTCCAGGTCGGTCGGCGTCAGGCGCACGCCCCGTGCCAGGCGCCACCCCGGCAACTCAGGGCTGCACAGGCTGGCGCCCAGGACCCACCGCAGCCGTTCAGCGGGGATTTGGCGTGGCATCCCAAGCGGGCGTCGGATGTCCTGATGATGGATGGTGACGTCGAGCAGGGCGAGCCGGCCCCCGAAGGTTGTAGCCAGTCCCTGTGGCCGCACACGAGCCCGTAGCCTGTGCAGGAGCTGTTCGGTACTCAGCGATGCGAGTTCGTCAACGCCCACCTGGTTGATGTGTACGAGCCGACCGCGGATGGCCCGGCGAAACATACCAAGCGGACTGACGCCGTCGAAGCTCATCACGTGAGCAACCACGTCCCGTACCCGCCAGCCCTCACAAAGCGACGGCGCCTCCCACTGCTCGGCCGTCAGAGACGCCAGAAAATCGGCTAGGTCGGTCCGCTCGGCGGTGGCCATCTCGAGACGGTTCACGCCATCACGTCCTCATGCCTTGCTCGCTGAAAAGAAGTTGGTTGCTTGCTGAAGCCTTCGGTCCAGAATTGATTGCACGCCGCTGCCGGTGAGTCGATGCCGTTGGCTCACCACACTAGACCGGCTGGCTCGTGTGATCGCTCAGGCTCTGAGTTGGTAAGAGGTGATCCGTCCGATGATCGAGGTCGTCCCGTACACCGCACGGTCACCGGGCGCGTGCCCGCAGACGATCCTCGATCGGGAGGCGAGTGCGGGCTGAATCTCCTCAACCATCTGCGGCCCGCTTGTATGTTGTTCAGGTGCAAAGTGACCGGTTCCGTCTGTCCGCAGCGGTCTATGGTGTGCTCGTTCAAGACGGCCGGGTGCTGCTGATGCGCCGGGCCGGTTCGGGTTACCGCGACGGGCAACTGGGACTGCCATCCGGTCACCTGGACGGCGATGAAGATGTGGTGAGCGCGCTGGTACGTGAACTCCGAGAGGAACTCGGCGTCGCCGTCGACGCTCGCGACCTCGGACTCAGAGTCGTTCTGCACAGTCGGGCGGAGGACGAGAACGACAGTGAGTACCTGCACCTGTTCTTCTGGGTGGACAAATGGGCAGGGACGCCGGTCATCGCTGAGCCCGACAAATGCACTGAGCTCGTCTGGGCCGATGTGGACCAACTCCCGACGGACGCAGTCGACTATGTCCTGACTGCCTTGCAGCATCTTCGGGCCGAGAGACCGCTCGTACTGTTCGGGTGGCCGCCGGCCTAGCGGTCACCGGGACAAGCCTGCCCGGTCGCACTAGCGGATCCTCACCGGGACAGCGCGCCACTGCCCGGCCGGCGCCATATCCGTTATGCGTGGCTGTAGTAGCGGCCGAAACCCCTTGTCGCCGCGCAGATGAGAACGTATTAACGGTCCGCGGCTCCAACTTTGTCTACCGGATCTACCGAAGAGTGGAGCCGCGGGCCCTCGAAGTGCGGGTTGTTGAGACTGCGCGGCCTGCATCCGGACCAAGCACTGACCGCCCCGCATAATCGGATGATGCAGAGGATTCTCGTCGTCGGGGTCACTGGCGCCGGCAAGACCACTGCGGCACGGCGCCTCGCCCGACACCTCGACGCCTCGTTCCACGAGATGGATGCTCTGGCCGTCGGGCCCGGGTGGTCAACCCCATCTCAGCTCGAAATGGACGTCGCGGGCATTCTCACCGAGCCACGCTGGGTATTCGGCTCCTACGGGTATGACCAGGTTCGCGAGGCCATGTGGGCCGCCGCCGACACCGTGGTCTGGTTGGACTACTCGTTGCCTTCGGTGCTTGTCCGTGTCATCCGTCGATCGCTTTCGCGCTCGTGGCACCGCACGCCAGTGTTCGGTGGCAACATCGAGACCTGGCGCAGCTGGATCTCAGCCGAGCACCCCGTTTGGTGGGCGCTACGACAACACGGCGCGCGCCGCCGCCTGCTCGCCAGGTTGACCGAGCACGCCGTCGATCACATACACACCGTTCGACTGCTGTCGCCAGCCGAGTTCGACCGCTGGTTCGAAGGGCTAGCCACGCTGCGCTGAGGGTTCGGCAGCCACGCCTCACCGCACACCGTTGCCCGCGCGTACCGCTCGTGTTGTTCGGCGTGCCGCCTACGACCTCGTGAACCGTCGATATCTAGCAGGCTGCTAGATGCCGCGCTTCTCGCATATCGATCGACTCTACTTAAACCGGGGCACATAGTGAGCATCTGAACTCGGGGCAGTCCCTGTCCATAGAGAGGTCGCTTGTGCTCGCCACGGGTGCCAGGTTGGCTTCCGGGTGAGGGGTCTCTAGATATAGAGAATGCGCGCCGCGGCTGTTGTCCACGTCGCAGACCTTGCGCGTATGCAGGCTTTCTACGAGCGATGCTTCAATCTCTCTGAGATGGACAGCCGTCCGGGGTACGTCGGCCTTAGTTCCGAGCACCCGCACTCAACCGCGGTAGGTTCAAACGCGCAGCCGAGCTACCTAACAAATCTGTTGTGCACAAGTTTCGGGCCCCCGGGAGCGGGTATCACTGCTAGTACCAGAGAGAGGCGGGTCACGGCTATGACGAGGTTAGAGGAGAGTCCCGGGTCCGGCGGGACACCACCCGGCGATCACAGCAAGATGCGGCGCGACATCGGATTGATCGGGCTGCTGTTCGCCAGCGTCGGCTCCATTATCGGTTCGGGCTGGCTGTTCGGTGCCCTGAACGCCTCGTCGATCGCCGGACCGGCCGCCATATTCTCGTGGGCGATCGGCGCGGGCATGATCGTCCTGATCGGACTCGTCTACGCCGAACTGGGCACGATGTTCCCACTGTCCGGTGGCGTGATCCGCTTCCCCCACCTGTCCTTCGGCTCGTTCGCGAGCTACTCGATGGGCTGGGTGAACTGGATCGCCGCCGCCGCTGTCGCGCCGATCGAGGTCGAGGGCGCACTGCAGTACGCGACGAAGTACGCCGGCTTCACCAGAGCGCACAAGGTCAGCGGCGATACCGTGCATACCCTGACCGCCTTGGGCTATGGCGTGGCCGTGCTCGGGATGGCCTTCTTCGTCCTGGTGAACTATTTCGGCATCAAGTGGTTCGCACGGGTCAACAACGTCGCGGTGTGGTGGAAGCTCGGCATCATCATTCTCGTGGTCGTGGCGTTCATGGTGACCAAATTCCACTCCGGCAACTTCAGCAACCACGGTTTCGCCACCCACGGCCTGCATGGTGTGCTGACCGCGATCGCCACCGGTGGCATCGTGTTCTCCTATCTCGGCTTCCGGCAGGGGATCGAGCTCGCCGGTGAGACGAACAATCCGAAACGCAACGTCCCGATCGCCGTCATCGGCTCGGTCCTGATCACCGGCGCCATCTACGTGCTGCTGCAGATCGCGTTCATCGCCGCGGTGAGCCCCAGCGATCTCTCCGGGGGCTGGGACGGGATCCAGCAAAACCTGACGAACAGCGCCGGTCCGCTCGCCGCGATTGCGACCGCGATCGGGCTCGGCTGGCTGGCCACCCTGCTCTACATCGACGCGGTGATCTCCCCGGCCGACACCGGCCTGATCTACACCACCGTCACCGGCCGGATCTCCTACGCCATGGCGAAGAACGGGAACGCCCCCAAGGGCCTGGCCAAGACGACCAGCAAGGGCGTCCCGCTGATGAGCCTGT
>JBPCPA010000329.1:0-17553 GCA_050999655.1 Jatrophihabitans sp. | reverse complement strand
GGGCCGGCCACCGGCCACACCGCCATCGGCCGGGCCGGCAGCGGCCGGACCGGTGGCGCCCGGACCGGTGGCGGCCGGGCGGCGATGGGCGGGCCGGGCATGCTGGACGGCCTGCCTGCCACGCCGGAGCTGCTGGCCAAGGTCGCCGCGCTGCCGCAGGCCCTGGACCGGCCGGAGGTGTCAGAGACCGATGCCCGAGCGGCCGATCCGCAGTTCGGTCTGCGCCGGCTGCTGCGGCCGCTGCGGGTGGCCTTCATCGTGGGCATCGGGCTGATCGGCTTCGACACTGTGCTGCAGCTGGTGTTGCCGGCGCTGATCCGGACCGGTATCGACCGCGGCGTGGGCGGGCGGCAGGCCGGCGTCCTGCTGCTGATGTCGCTGATCGCGCTTGCGGTGCTGCTGCTCGACTGGGGGGTCAGCGCGGCCGGCCAGCGGGTCACCGGACGGACCGGTGAGCGGTTGCTCTACACCTTGCGGGTCAAGAGCTTCGCCCAGTTGCAGCGCCTCGGCCTGGACTACTACGAACGCGAGCTGGGCGGGCGCATCATGACCCGGATGACCACCGACGTGGACGCGCTGTCGAACTTTCTGCAGACCGGCCTGGCGACCGCGCTGATCAGCGTGTTGACCCTGATCGGGGTACTCATCGCCCTGCTACTGCTGGATGTCCAGCTGTCGCTGGTGCTGGTGGTGATGCTGCCGGTGCTGCTGCTGGCCACGCTGGCCTTCCGGCGGCTGGCGGTGCCTGCCTATGTCGAGGCGCGCGAGCGGGTTAGTACCGTCAACGCCCAGTTCCAGGAGAACGTCGCCGGCGTCCGGGTCGCGCAGGTGTTCAGCCGGGAGAAGCACAACACCCGGACCTTTCTCGGCGCCGCCAGCGACTACCGCAATTCCCGGCTGCGCGCGCAGACCTACATCTCGGCCTACTTCCCGTTCGTGCAGTTCCTCGCCGACCTGTCCGGCGCGCTGGTGCTGGCCTACGGCGCCCAGCGGCTGTCGCACGGCACCCTCAGCGCGGGCGCGCTGATCGCCTTCTTCCTCTACCTCGACGCGTTCTTCGGTCCGGTGCAGCAACTGTCCCAGGTCTTCGACGGCTACCAGCAGGCCTCGGTCGGCCTGTCCCGGCTGGAGGATCTGCTGCGCACCCCGACCACCACACCCTCTGCCGCGCACCCGGTGCCGGTGCCCGAGCTCCGGGGCGAGATCAGCCTGACCGGCGTGGATTTTGCTTACAGTGACACGGCAAAGCCCGCCGTCCGCGATATCGATCTGCAGATCCCGGCCGGCCAGTCGGTGGCGCTGGTCGGCCAGACCGGCGCGGGCAAGTCCACCCTGGTCAAGCTGATCGCCCGCTTCTATGACCCGACCGCCGGTTCGGTGGCGGTGGACGGGACGGACCTGCGGGAGCTGGACCTGACCGGTTACCGTCAGCGGTTGGGCTTCGTGCCGCAGGAGGCATACCTGTCCCCCGGCACCATCCGCGACGCGATCGCCTACGGCCGGCCGACTGCCGCTCCGGCCGAGGTCGAGCGGGCCGCCCGGGCGGTCGGCGCCCACGAGATGATCGCGACCCTGCGCGGCGGCTACCTGCACCAGGTCGGCGAGCGTGGCCGCAACCTGTCGGCCGGCCAGCGGCAACTAATCGCGCTGGCCCGCGCCGAGCTGGTCGATCCGGACCTGCTGCTGCTCGACGAGGCGACCGCGGCGCTGGATCTGGCCAGCGAGGCGAGCGTGACCGCCGCGACCCAGCGGCTCAGCCGGCACCGCACCACGGTGACGGTGGCGCACCGGCTGACCACCGCGGCCCGCTCGGACCGCATCCTGGTGTTGGCTGACGGACGGATCGTCGAGGACGGCTCGCACCAGCAACTGCTTGCCCAGCAAGGCAGCTATGCCGCGCTCTGGCACGCCTACCTCGACGGCGGTGACCGCTCAGTGGCCGCCGGCCCGATCGCTGAGATAGCCGGGACCGTGGCTGAGCGCACAATCGTCGGTGACTGACGGGCGGCCGGCGTGCCGGTGATCGGCCTGCAGGGTGGCGTGCGAGATGTGGTGGTCACCGGCCAGCACCAGCCGGACGTCGCGCGCGACCTCGTGGCAGTCATAGCTGGTCTCCACCACCACATGCGCCGACAGCGCCGCGTCCCCGGCGCCGAGATCCCAGACGTGCAGATCGTGCACCTCGCGCACCCCGGTGACCGAGGCCATTGCCTGCCCGATCCGGGCCGGGTCGGTGCCGGTCGGAGCGGCCTCCATGAACACCCGGCCGGCGGCGCGGACCAGCCCCAGGCCGGCGTGCACCATCAGGGCCGCGACCACCAGGGAGGCCACCGCATCGGCGCGCGTCCAACCGGTGAGCAGAATGATCAGCCCGGCGATCGCGGTGGCCGTGAACGCCCAGACATCGTTGACCAGGTGGGCCACCGCGCCCCGAACGTTCAGGCTGTTGCGGTTCGCCCGGCTCGCCAGCAGCACCGCCAGCCCGTTGACCGCGATCCCGATCAGGGCGACCGTCAACACCGGGCCGCCGGCGACCGCGGGTGGTTGCACCAGCCGCCGGATCGCCTCGACGGTGAACCAGCAGGCCAGCAGCAGCAGGGTGATCCCGTTCGCCTGCGCCGAGAGCGCGTCGATCCGGGTGAAGCCGTAGGTGTACGCGCCGGCCGCCGGCCGCTGCGCCAGCCGGGACGCCGCGATCGCCACCGCCAGTGCGGCGGCGTCGGTCAGCATGTGGCCGGCATCGGTGATCAGGGCCAGCGAGCCGGACAGGATGCCGACGATCACCTCGGCTGCCATGAACGCGAGGATGACGCCCAGCGCGGCAAGCAGCCAGCGCCGGTCGGTCTCGGCGGTGACCGGCGGGTGGTCGTGATCGTGGCGCGCGCTCATCGGCGTCGCCGGCCGGGCGTTCGGCGCTCCAGCTGCCCGAGCAGCGGGCGGCGCAATTCCGGATGCTGCAGTTCGCTGTGCCCGATGTGGGCCAGCGCGGTGTCCAGCAGGTCGACCACGTGGGCGTCGGCGAGCTGGTAGAAGGCCATCCGTCCGACCCTGCGCACCTGCACCACCTGATGCGCCCGGAGCAGCCGCAGCGCATGCGAGGTGGCCGACTCGCTCAGCCCGCAGCGCAGCGACAGCTCGCCGACGTTGGCCTCGCCACCGCGCAGGACGACCAGGATGCGCAGCCGGCCGGGGTCGGCGAGCAGACCGAACACGTCGGCGGTATCAGCGATCTCGACGTCGGACGGCAGCGACAGCACGGCCCGGCCAACATCTGAACGTGTGTTCACATGTTGAAGGATGCGCCAGGGCAACGGACGCGTCAAACGGCAGGTCATACCGGCCGCGGCTACCAGCCGGCCTGCACCGGCCGTCCCTCGGCGTAGCCGGCCGCGCTCTGCACCCCGACCACCGCACGCTCGGCAAACTCGGCGAGCGTGCGCGCACCGGCATAGGTGAACGATGACCGGACCCCGGCGATGATGGCGTCGATCAGGTCCTCCACGCCCGGACGGTCGGGATCCAGGAACTGGCGGCCGCTGGAGATGCCCTCCTCGAACAGCGCCTTGCGGGCCCGGTCGAACGGCGATTCGCCCGAGGTCCGGTTGGCCACCGCACGGGCCGAGGCCATCCCGAAGCTGTCCTTGTAGGCGCGGCCGTCCGGCGCCAGGTTCAGGTCGCCGGGTGACTCGTAGGTGCCGGCGAACCAGGACCCGATCATCACCGCCGACGCCCCGGCCGCCAGCGCCAGCGCCACGTCACGCGGGTGTCGGACGCCACCGTCGGCCCAGACATGCTTGCCCCGCCCGGCCGCGGCCGCGGCGCATTCGAGTACCGCGGAGAATTGCGGGCGGCCGACCCCGGTCATCATCCTGGCGGTGCACATCGCGCCCGGACCGACGCCGACCTTGACGATGTCGGCACCGGCATCGAGCAGCGCGACGGTGCCCTCGGCCGACACCACGTTGCCGGCCACCACCGCGACCTGTGGCGCCAGCGATCGGACCGCCTCCAGCGCCTCGATCATCCGGTGCTGGTGGCCGTGCGCGGTATCCATCACCAGCAGGTCCACGCCGGCCTCCAGCAATCGCGCGGCCCTGGCCTGCACGTCACCGTTCACCCCGAGCGCGGCGCCGATCCGCAGCCGGCCGTCGGCGTCCACCGCCGGGTCATACAGCGTGGCCCGCAGCGCCGCGGTCCGGGTCAGCACCCCCAGCAACCGGCCCTGCCCGTCCACCACCGGCGCCAGCCGATGATGCTCAGCAGCCAGCAGGTCGAAGGCCTGCCGGGCCGAGATGTCGCCCGGCAGCGTGACCAGCTGGCCTGACATCACCTCCGACAGCTGGGCGAAGCGGTCAGCGCCCGCGCAGTCGCGCTCGGTGACCACCCCGATCGGCTGGCCGTCGGCGACCACGATCACCGCCGCGTGCGCGCGCTTGGGCAGCAGCGACAGCGCATCAGAGACGGTGCTGCTCGGGCCCAGGGTCAGCGCGGTGTCATAGACCAGGTGCCGCTGCTTGATCCAGCCGACCACGTCGGCGACCACATCGGTCGGGATGTCCTGCGGCAGGATGGTCAGGCCGCCGCGGCAGGCCACCGTCTCGGCCATCCGGCGGCCGGCGACCGCGGTCATGTTTGCCACGATCAGTGGGATCGTCGCCCCGCTGCCGTCCCCGGTCGCCAGGTCCACGTCGAAGCGGGAGGCGACATCGGAGGCACGCGGCACCATGAACACATCGTCGTAGGTGAGGTCATAGGACGGCAGGTGGCCGTTGAGGAAGTCCACGTTTGCAAGAGTCTAGCCGCCGGCTGGATCGCAGGCGGCCGGATCGCCGCCGGCGGGATCGCAGCCGGCCGGATCGCCGGCCATGCCCGCGGTCGCCATCGCCAGCCGGGCCCGCCTAAGCTGGCACAGGTGAGCATTGCGGTCTTCGACATCGACGGGGTGGTCGCCGACGTCCGACACCGGGTGCACCACATCGCCCGCCGGCCCAAGGACTGGGGGCGCTTCTTCGGCGCTGCGGCCGAGGATCCGGGCTCGGATGAGGGAATCAGCTGGGTGCTGCGGGCGGCCCAGGATCACCAGATCGTCTGGCTGACCGGACGGCCGGAGTGGCTGCGGCGGGTGACCGAACGCTGGCTGATCGAGCAGGGGCTGCCGGTCGAGGAGCTGATCATGCGCGGGGACCTGGACCACCGGCCGGCCGCGCTGCTGAAGGTCGCCGAACTCCGCCGGCTGGCCGCGCGCGACATCGTGGTGTTCGTCGACGATGACCCCGAAGTCATCCAGACAGCGGCGGACGCCGGTTTCACCGCTTCGTTGGCCACCTGGCTACCCCGCGGTGAGATCCTGGCCGAGGCGCAGGACCGAGCCGGCCGGACATGATCGGTGGCGCCAGGTCACAGTCCAATTACGGTCAGTTACAGAGCCGCCTCGCGTGACGAAGTGTTTACTAAGCGTAAAGATTGTGATCTGATGACGATTGCCGGGACACGCAGCAATCAGGCTGAAATCGTTCTCGGGATAAGCAAGTATGGTGTGTGCAAGACCACATAGACGTTTCATCGAATTCTAGGAAGCCGTAATGAGCAGTCAGTCCGAGCAACCGGCCGGCGAGTCGAGTGTCGTGAATTCCACTCGATCAGCAATCCGGGGCACCTGCCACCACGAGCCCGCCTGTCCCGGCGCCGACGGGCCGGATCGCGACGCCGCGCATGTCATCGCCTGCCACCCCGAACAGGGCTGGAGCCTGCTGTGCAACGGAGTGGTCCTGTTCGAGGACACCGGAGAGATCCTGCCGGACGGACATTGCATACACGCGCGCCGGGCGGACCTCACCGCCTCGGCGCTGCACCGCGTCGCCTGCTGATCGGTTCGACCTGACCGGTTCGACCTGACCGGTTCGGTTACGACCGAACCGGCCGGCCGCCTCGCGATTACTGGTAGTCGGCCACCGGCGGGCACGAGCACATCAGGTTCCGGTCGCCGAAGGCACCATCGATCCGGCGTACCGGCGCCCAGTACTTCGAAGCCGGATCCACCCCGGCCGGATATACCGCCTCGGCCCGGCTGTACGGGTGCTGCCAGTCCTCGACCAGGATCCGCGCCGTGTGCGGAGCGTTGCGCAGCGGGTTGTCGGTCGCGGGCCACTCCCCGGCCGCAACCCGATCGATCTCACCCCGGATGGCGATCATCGCCTCGATGAACCGGTCGATCTCAGCCAGGTCCTCGCTCTCGGTCGGCTCGACCATCAACGTGCCGGCAACCGGGAACGACATGGTCGGGGCATGAAAGCCGTAGTCGATCAGCCGCTTGGCCACGTCGTCGACGGTGACCCCGGTCTGCTTGGTGAGCTGGCGAAGATCCAGTATGCACTCGTGTGCCACCAGGCCGCGACCACCGGTGTAGAGCACCGGGTAGTGCTCGCCCAACCGGGCGGCGATGTAGTTGGCCGACAGGATTGCCACGCTGGTCGCCATGGTCAGCCCGTCCGGGCCCATCAACCGCAGGTAGGCCCAGGTGATCGGCAGGATCGAGGCCGAGCCCCAGGGCGCGCCGGCCACCGCGCCCGAGCCCGACTCGGGGCCGGCAGCCGGCTGCAGCGGGTGGTTCGGCAGGAACGGCGCGAGGTGCCCGCGCACCGCCACCGGCCCGACGCCGGGGCCGCCACCGCCGTGCGGGATGCAGAAGGTCTTGTGCAGGTTCAGGTGTGACACGTCCGCGCCGAACATGCCCGGACGGGCCAGGCCGACCATGGCATTGAGGTTGGCACCATCGACATAGACCTGACCGCCGGCGGCGTGCACCAGTTCGCAGACCTCGGTGATGTGATCCTCGAAGACCCCGTGGGTGGACGGGTAGGTCACCATGATGGCCGCCAGGTTGTCGGCGTGCAGGGCGATCTTGGCCCGCAGGTCGGCCAGGTCCACCTCGCCCTCGTCGCCGCTGGTCGCGACCACCACCACCTTCATGCCGGCCAGCACCGCCGAGGCCGCATTGGTGCCGTGCGCGCTGGCCGGGATCAGGCAGACCGTTCGATGCAGGTCACCGCGGCTGCGGTGGTAGGCCCGGATTGCCAGCAGGCCGGCGAACTCACCCTGGGCGCCGGCGTTGGGCTGCAACGACACCGCGTCGTAGCCGGTGATCTCGGTCAGCCAGTTCTGCAGGTCCGAGATCAGCCGGGCGTAGCCGTCGAACTGGCCGGCCGGCGCGAACGGGTGGATGTTGGCGAAGCCGGGATTGGTCACCGGCTCCATCTCGGTGGTCCCGTTGAGCTTCATGGTGCACGAGCCCAGCGGGATCATGCCGCGGTCCAGCGCGTAGTCGCGATCGGCCAGCCGGCGCAGGTAACGCAGCATCGAGGTCTCGGAGTGGTGGGTGTTGAACACCGGGTGGGTCAGAAAGTCCGAGGTACGGCGAAGCTGGTGCGGCAGGGCTTCGTCAGCGGGCAAGTCGTCAGCGGGCAAGTCGGCGGGCAGGTCGACGGCGATCCCGAAGGCGGCCAGCACGCCGGCCAGTTGCCCATCGGTGGTGGCCTCGTCGCAGGCGATCGCCAGATGGTCGGCGTCCACCAGCCGCAGGTTGATGCCGTTGCGGTCGGCGGCGGCCAGCACCTCGGCGGCCCGACCGGGCACCCGGACCGTGATCGTGTCGAAGAACGCCTCGGTCAGTACCTGCAGGTCCGAGCCGGCGGCGGAGCGCAACCGCGCCGCCAACCGCGCCGCGCGGTCGTGCACGGCGGACGCAATCGCCCTCAGCCCGTCCGGACCGTGGTAGACCGCGTACATCGAGGCCATCACCGCCAACAGCACCTGGGCAGTACAGATGTTGGAGGTCGCCTTCTCGCGCCGGATGTGCTGCTCGCGGGTCTGCAACGCCAGCCGGTAGGCCGGGTGCCCGTCGGCGTCCACCGAGACCCCGACCAGCCGGCCCGGCAGTTGCCGTTCCAGGCCGGCCCGGATCGAGAGGTAGCCGGCGTGCGGGCCACCGAAACCGAGCGGCACGCCGAAGCGCTGGGACGTCCCGACTGCGATGTCGGCGCCGAGCTCACCGGGCGGGGTCAGCAACGTCAGCGCGAGCAGGTCAGCGGCGACCGCGACCACCGCGCCATGCTGGTGGGCCTGCTCGATCACCGGACGCAGATCGCTCACTACGCCGGACGCGCCGGGGTACTGCAGCAGCACGCCGAACACCTCGTCGACACCCAGGTCGCCCGGTAGGCCGGCGCTCAGGTCAGCAACCACCACCTGCAGGCCGAGCGCCTCGGCCCGGGTGCGCACCACGTCGATGGTCTGCGGAAACACCTCGGCGTCGATCAGGAACAGCTGGGCGCCCTTCTTCGCTGCGCCGGCCGTGCGGTGGGCCAGCGCCATCGCCTCCGCGGCGGCGGTGGACTCGTCCAGCAGCGAGGCGCCCGCGGTGGGCAGCCCGGTCAGCTCGCCGACCATGGTCTGAAAGTTGAGCAGGGCCTCCAGCCGACCTTGGCTGATCTCGGGCTGGTACGGCGTGTACGCGGTGTACCAGGCCGGGCTCTCCAGCACGTTGCGCCGGATCACCCGCGGGGTGATGGTGTCGTAGTAGCCCAGACCGATCATCGAGGCGCGTACCGAGTTGGCATCGGCCAGCGTCCGCAGTTCGGCGGCCACCTCGGCCTCGCTGCTGGCCGCCGGCAGCGCCAGCGCCAGCCGGGTCCGGATCGACTCGGGCACCGCGGCAGCGATCAGGGATTCCAGATCGGCGAAGCCGAGCGTCTTGAGCATCACATCCTGATCGGCCGGGTCGAAGACGCCGATGTGCCGAGCCGAGAACGGGGTGAGCGCGGGGACATTGTTCACAGCGGAATTGTTCACAGCGGAATTGTTCACAGCGGAACTCCCAACCGGACGAGCACGAAGCGGCCACGGCCCGTCGCGGGCCGAACCACTCCCCCTCAGTCGGGCTGCTGCCCTTCAGAGCTACCTGCGCACACGGTCCTTCAGCCTGAGAGGTTAGCGGGGAAATTGCCCCTTCGGCGCTGCCCGATGGTGTGGACAGACTCTCCCGTGCGCACGTCGCGGTGACATCAGATTACCAGCAGCCGGCCGGACTCGCGGAGTGGCGAACGCGCGCCGGACGGGTCGGTCCGCGCTGCCGGCCAGCGGCCTCAGGCGGTGGCGCTGCGTCGCTGCCGGCGCTGGGACAGCTCGTCGGAGGCCGGGGTTGTCGGGGTTGCCGGCGCGCCATCGGTACGCTCGGACGGCAGCGAGGCCAGCGAGCCGGCCAGCTCGCGCAGCGCACCACTGACCGCGATGCCGAACACTCCCTGGCCGCCGCGCAGCAGGTCGACGACCTCTTCGGACGAGGTGCATTCGTACACCGTGGTGCCATCGGACAGCAGGGTGATCCGGGCCAGATCCTCGACGCCACGCTCGCGCAGCGCGTCCACCGCCAGCCGGATGTTCTGCAGCGACACCCCGGTGTCCAGCAATCGCTTGACCACCTTGAGCACCAGAATGTCCTTGAACGAGTACAGCCGCTGGCTGCCGGAGCCGGCCGCCGAGCGGACCGTCGGCACCACCAGCTCGGTGCGGGCCCAGTAGTCGAGCTGGCGGTAGGTGATGCCGGCCGCGGCGCAGGCAGTCGGGCCGCGGTAGCCCACGGAGTCGTCCGTACCGAGACCTGGCTGGCTGAACAGGGCAACCTGGTCCGGCGATTGGTCGAGCACGTCGATCTCCTACCTGCAGCACGAGCCGCTGGGACGGGTGAACCCAACCCGACACGGCTCACCAGGCGGTAATTGCACGCTGGTGATTCACCGACGGTAAGCCGCGCCACCCGTACCGGTCAATGCGGCTCGCCGAGGTGGGCAATAAAAAGTAACCATCAACTTTAGGTGGAGGGTTATCGCTTGCCCGGCCGAGCCTGGATGACAGCCTCAGCTGGCGTCCGGCGGTGCCTCGCCACCTTCGGAGCCGGCGAAGTCGTCGGCCGAGATGGTGTCGAGGAACTCCCGGAAACGCTCGACCTCGTCGTCGTCCTCTTCCGGAATCGAGATGCCGACCGACGCCAGTACCGACTCGTCGCCCATGATCGGGGTCTCGGTGCGCAGCGCGAGAGCGATCGCATCCGACGGCCGGGCGCTGACCGAGGTTCCGTTGGTGAACTGCAGCTCGGCGTAGAAGACGTCATCACGCAGCTCGGTGATCGATACCTGCTTCAATTCGGCCCCCAGCGCGGCGATGACGTCGCGCAGCAGGTCGTGGGTCATCGGCCGTGGCGTCTGCACCCCCTGCTGCTCGAAGGCGATCGCGGACGCTTCGACCGCGCCGATCCAGATCGGCAGGTACCGCGCACCATCGGACTCCTTGAGCAGGACGACCGGTTGGTTGGCCGGCAGCTCAACCCGCACGCCGACAACCTGCAACGCATGCAGAGTCATCTTCAAGCCTCCTCTGCCCGTCGTGACCACTTTCCACACTAGCTGCTCGGGTGCTCAGCCAACTACTTCACGCAATCCGATCTGGACCAGGGCCGCATGCAAGCGGACCGACAGCGCCGCCAGCTCGCGGACGGTCTCTTCGGCCCGCGCCCGCCCGTCGCCGCTGCGCTGCTTGGCAAGCGGACCGGCCACCTGGGCGAACAGGCCGACCTCCCTGTCGGCCGCGGACTTGAAGGCCCGCAGATGCCGGCCCTCGATGCCGAAGCGGGCCAGCTCGCCGACCACCTTGGCGATCGCCAGCGCGTCGTCGTCGTAGTAGCCGCCCGAGCGCTGGGCGATCAACCCGTACTGCTCGAGCTCTGCCAGCTGGCCCGATCGCAGGCCGGCGGTGTTGAGCAACTCCTGCTTGCTGAGCCGCATCGCAGCCGGGGCCGAACGAAAATGCTCCGGGCCGGGCGCGTTGTCGATGATCGCCGGATGCGCGGCCCGCGGCAGGCCACCGAGGGAGTGCTGGCCCCGGTCGATGGCCTCGAGCTGGTCCTTGATCACCCGCAACGGCAGGTAGTGATCGCGCTGCTGGCTGAGCACGTAGCGCAGCCGGGCCACGTCGAAGCCAGAAAACTTGCGATAGCCCGACGGCGTCCGGTCCGGCTGCACCAGTCCCTGGTCCTCCAGGAACCTGATCTTGGAGATGGTGACGTCGGGAAAGTCCGCGCGTAGTTGCGAGAGCACCTCGCCGATCGAGAGCGTCCCCCTGGCCGGCAGGTTCGCCGTGCTCATGAACCTGCCTCGTCGCGCGCGCTCAGGTACACCAGCCGGAACTTTCCGATCTGCACCTCGTCCCCGGTAGCCAGGGACGCCGAGTCGATCCGCTCCCGGTTGAGGTAGGTGCCGTTCAGGCTGCCCACGTCACAGACCGCGAAACACGAGCCTTCGCGGCGGAATTCGACGTGCCGCCGCGAGACCGTCACATCGTCGAGAAAGATGTCGCTCTCCGGATGCCGGCCGGCGGTGGTGATGTCCTGGTCCAGCAGGAACCGGCTACCGGCGTTGGGACCACGCCGGACGACCAGCAACGCCGAGCCCGGGGTCAGCGCATCGATCGCGCGCTGGTGCGCCTCCGGCGAGAACTCGCCGTCACTGTCCGGGCCGATTCCGACACCGGTGGAGAAGATGGACGTGGCGTCCGAGCCGGCCGGTCGGGCCGGCGGGTTGGTGCCGGTCAGTGAGGCACCGCATTGGGCGCAGAATCGGCTATCAGCGGAGTTCTCGGTGCCACATACGGTGCAGAACACGCCCTCAACGCCCTTTCTCCGTAGTGCTTGTCAGGTGCCGCTCGACAGCTCGGCTGTGCCCCGGCCCGCGGATCGCGGTTTTCGGCGAGCGTAGTTCGACTCGCGGTGAAGGGTCAACGCGAGGTCGAGGTTTACTCAGCGGTGGCGTCCTGGTAGGCCTGAGCGTCTAGCAGCGTATCGAGCACCGCGACGTCGTCCACCTCGATCTCAGCGATCCAACCGGCACCGTACGGGTCGGAGTTCAGCAGCTCGGGCTTGTCATCCAGATCCTCGTTGCGTCGCACCACCCGGCCGGCCACCGGTGCGTACAGGTCCGAGACGCTCTTGGTGGACTCGACCTCGCCGAAGGTGTCGCCGGCGGTCACCGCCGAGTCGAGGCCATGTACCGAGACGAAGACGATGTCACCGAGAGAGTTCTGCGCGTAGTCGGTGATACCGACCCGCAGCGTGTTGCCCGAAGTCAGCTTCGCCCATTCATGCTCGGCGGTGTAACGAAGATCGGACGGAATCTCGGCCATGGTTTCCTCGCCTCGTGAAGTCTCGATGTGTGCGGGCGCGACCTTACCGGGTCCGACTGGCAGCGCGCCGGGCTACTTACCAGTTGGGCTCGCGTATTTCGGCGCGGTCACCGTCCGGGTCACGGTGATGCTGAGCCGGTCCTGCTCGATGATGCTCACCTGGCCGCCCGCCGCGTGGACGGAGTTGACCACACCACCGGTGATGTTGAGCGCGGTGTCCAGCGTTTTCGGATCGCCGATCGCCAGCACCGTGTAGGGCGAGCCGATGGCGGTCCGATCAAGCTCGACGCCGGCCGGGGTGTCGGTGAACGCGCTCGCGGCGGCCACCCGTACCGGGCCGAACTGGATCACCTCGGCCCCGGCGCCGCGCAATTCCTCCACGACGTCGAGCAGGTCCTCGGCTCGCAGCGCGCGGGCCGGGTCGGTGATGGTCACCGTCACGCCGGGACCGTGCGCCGGCGCGGTGCCGGTGAGCACCGCCAGGGCATCGGCCTGGCGCTGCGCGTCCTGGCGCGCGGCGGCGTTGTTGCTGCCGCTGTCCGACAGCCGCTGCTTGGCCGACTGCAGGTCCGAAATCTGGCTCTGCAGCCGGTCGATCCGGCTGTTCTGGTCGTCCAGGATGCGAACCAGGTCGTCCTCCCGGGCACCGGCCAGCGAGTCGCTCTGGGAGTTCGACCGCAGCTGCACCGCCAGCCCGAAGCCCAGGATCGCCAGCAACGCCCCGATCAGCACGGTGGCTCCCCGGTTCAGCCGGCGGCCGGCCGGCCGGTCAGCGGGGCCGGTGTCCGGCGGCCGGCGGCCGGTCGGTAACGGGTTGGCCGGCGGCGGGCTGGCACTCAGCTCGGGCTCGCTGCCATCGGAGTCACTCATGTCAGGCCCGGAACACGTGTCGCCGGATGGCTGCCGCGTTGCCGAAGATCCGGATGCCCAGCACCACCACCACGGCGGTGGACAGTTGCCCGCCCACGCCCAGCTTGTCGCCCATGAACACGATCAGCGCGGCGACGGTCACGTTCGACACGAACGAGACCACGAACACCTTGGCGTCGAAGATGCCGTCCAGCCTGGCCCGGATGCCGCCGAAGACCGCGTCGAGGGCGGCCACCACCGCGATCGGCAGGTAGGGCTCGAGCCAGATCGGCACCGTGGGGCGGAACACGATCCCCAGGATCACGCCGATGGCCAGGGCGATCGCGGCAATCATCGAGGCTCCGTACTCGTCGGGGATGGACTGCTGGTCGCGCCGCCGGACCCGCTGCCCGCTGCCGGCGTGCTGCCGGGCGCCAGACCGCGGGTGGCATAGTGCGGCTGACCCACGGTAACCGACGGCAGTTTCAGGTCGGACTTGCCGCCGAACTTGAAGCCGATGCCGTCCACCGCGACCATCGTCTTGAGTTGGCGGGCGATGGCCGACTGGGCGAAGTCGACCTGCAGGCCGTCCCGATCACCGATCGCCGAGATCGTGTAGGGCGGGTTGATCGGCTGGAAGTCGATCTGGATGGACTCGCCCGCCACCCGGATGAACGAGGTGGACGCCAGCCGCAGCCCGTTCACCGCGATCGCCTCGGCGCCGGCGGCCCACAACTCGTTGACCACGGCCCGGACGTCCTTGTCGCGCAATACCGCGACCTGGCTCTGCGGGGTGGTGCCCGGCCGGCCGTTGCCGGCGCTGGGCTGGGCGGCGGCCGGCTCGTTCAGCTCGATCTGCATGCCCGGCCCCCTGACCGGCACCGAGCCGGCCGCGATCTCGGAGTCCTTCAACTGGCTGCCGCCACCGGGCAGTTCGGCGTCCCGGAGGCCAGCCACGTCCGCGGCCAACTTCTTGGCCTGCGCGTCCATCCGGTCGCCGGCCGCCTGGGCGCTGTGAATCCGGCTGATCAGCTCGTTGCGCGCCGCATCCCGGGCCGGCGCGGACAGGTGGTTCTGGCGGTAGGCCACCACCAGCAACAGGCCCACCGCCAGGCAGCCGAGCCACACCATCAGCCCGTCCCACCAGCGCGGGCGCCGGGAACGGGCGGCGGCCGCCCGGTACCCGGGATCCAGGGTGTTGTTGAGCAGGTCCTCCAGCATCGCGCTGGACGGGTTGGCCGGCCGCGGCCGGCCGCTGGTGCTCGGCGCCATCAGTGCGGCGCCGGACGCGAGGTCACCCGGCGCACCTGGATCAGGTATAGCCCACCCGCCCACAGGTACAGCCCGGTTCCCCAGAGGGTGAACGCCCAGGCGATCGGCTTGGCGATCTCGCTCAACCGGCCATCGTGGGAACCCAGCAGCAGCAACGGGAACGCGTAGAGCCGGTTGAAGGTCGCCGCCTTACCCAGGTAGTGCACCGGCAGCGCGGTCAACCCGCGGCGGCGCAGCGCCGGCAGCGTGCTCAGCAGCACCAGGTCACGTCCGAGGATCAGCACCGCCAGCCAGAGCGGGATGATGTGCCGCAGCACCAGACCGAGCAGGGTGGCCAGGATGTAGAGCCGATCCACCAGCGGGTCGAGCAGCGCGCCGAGCCGTGATGCCTGGTCGAGCTTGCGGGCCAGCACCCCGTCAGCCCAGTCGGTGATGCCGCTGATCACCAGCACCAGCAGCGCCCAACCGTCGGCATGCGGGCCGAGCAGCAGCCACAGGAACAGCGGCACTCCGAGCAGCCGGGAGCTGCTGAGCAGGTTGGGCACCGTCCAGATCCGGTCGGCGGCCAGCGCCGGATCCACCACCGGCGAGTCCGCACTCACGTACTCGACTCCCCCTCTCGCGCTGTCCGCGGCTGGCAGGCGGCGGGCGGCGGGCGGCGAGTGATTCGGTCGGGCTGACAGGATTTGAACCTGCGACCCCCTGACCCCCAGTCAGGTGCGCTACCAAGCTGCGCTACAGCCCGATTCCACCCGCGACCGTCCGCGGGCGAACCGCCGTGAACTTTAGCGCACCGGCCCGGAGCGTCGTGGACGGCACGGTCGCGGTCAGGCCTTCTTCTCCCGTCCCCGCACCCGGACCGAGATCTGGATCGGGCTGCCCTCGAAATCGAAGTCCTCGCGTAGCTTGCGCTCGATGAACCGCCGGTAGCCGGCCTCGAGAAACGCGGTGGTGAACAGCACGAACCGGGGCGGGCGGGTATCGGCCTGGGTCGCGAACAGGATCCGCGGGTGCTTACCACCCCGACCCGGTGGCGGGGTGGCCGCCACCACCTCGGTCAGCCAGCTGTTGAGCCGGCCGGTGGAGATCCGGCGATCCCAGGAGTTCAGCGAGGTGTGCAGC
Source organism: Jatrophihabitans sp. (assembly GCA_050999655.1). Taxonomy (GTDB): domain Bacteria; phylum Actinomycetota; class Actinomycetes; order Mycobacteriales; family Jatrophihabitantaceae; genus Jatrophihabitans_A. The sequence continues at coordinate 2,082 of JBPCPA010000329.1, read as the reverse complement.
GCGCCGGAGAGCTTGTCCACCGCCCGACCGGTCTTGGCCGAGACGTTGATCCGAGGCGCCCACGGCACCCGCTGCAACTCCCAGTCCACCTCGCGCTCCAGTTGCTCGCGGCGGTCCTCGTCGACCAGATCCCATTTGTTGAAGGCGATCACCAGCGCCCGCCCCGAGTCGATCACGGTGGAGATGACCCGCTGATCCTGCTCGGACAGCACCTCGGAGGCATCCAGCAGCACCACCGCCACCTCGGCCGCCTCGATGGCACTGGCGGTGCGCAGGCTGGCGTAGTACTCCATGCCGGAGGCGTTGTTGACCCGGCGGCGCAGGCCCGCGGTGTCGACGAACCGCCAGGTCTCACCGCCCAGCTCCAGCAGCTCGTCGACCGGGTCCACCGTGGTGCCGGCGACCGAGTCCACCACCGACCGCTCGCTGCCGGTGAGCCGGTTGAGCAGGCTGGACTTGCCCACGTTCGGGCGCCCGACCAGCGCCACCCGGCGCGGACCGCCGGCCGCGTCTCGTTCGGGCGGCGCGTCCGGCAGCTTGGCCAGGATGGCGTCCAGCAGGTCACCCGAACCCCGACCGTGCAGCCCGCTGACCGGATAGGGCTCGCCCAGCCCGAGCGACCAGGCTTCGGCGGCGTCGGACTCGCCACGCTCGTCGTCGACCTTGGTCACCGCGAGTACCACCGGCCGGCCGGCCCGGCGCAGTGTGCGTGAGACGACCAGGTCGGTCTCGGTGGCCCCGGTCCGCGAATCGATCACGAACAGCACCAGGTCGGCGGTGACCACCGCCTGCTCGGCCTGCCGGGACACCATCGCCTGCAGGCCGGTGGCGTCGGGCTCCCAGCCGCCGGTGTCGACCAGGGTGAACTGCCGCCCACCCCAGTAGGCGTCGTAGGCGATCCGGTCCCTGGTCACTCCCGGCACGTCCTGCACGACTGCCTCGCGGCGTCCCAGGATGCGGTTGACCAGGGTGGACTTGCCGACGTTGGGGCGCCCGACAACTGCCACCACCGGCAGGCTGGCCAGCGGTTCGTCGGACTCGGGCTGGTCGTTCTCGCCTGGTTCGAACTCAGTCATCAGTCCACTTTCTGTCTCACGCGGTGGCCACGGCCGAGTTCGGATCCGTGTCCTGCACCAGCTCGGCCAGCCGGCACCGGACCTGCTCGGTCGCTGCCAGCCAGCGCCGGCGGTTGAGCGGGCCGGGCACGGCTGGTCCGAGCCTGATCGGCGCACCCACAGTGACCCGCACCAACGGGCGTGGTCCGGCCCGGTGGTGTGCCATTGCCGCCGCTCCGTGCACGGCCACCGGCAACACCGGCGTACCGGTCTTCAGGGCGAAATAGCCGACCCCGGGCTGGGCCAGCCGAACCCGGCCGTCGCCGCGCGAGCCCTCCGGGCAGATACCCAGCACCGCGCCCCGATCGAGCATGGTCAGGGTCAACCGTACCGGTGCCGGGTCCAGGTAACCGCGCCGGACGGGCAACTGGGCCCCGCGCATCAGCACCCGGCCGGCCAGTCCGCCGGCCGGTTCGAACGCTTCGGCCTTGACGATGAAGGACACCACGCGGTCCACAAAGCCGAACAGCAGGGCACCGTCCATGGCCGAGGTGTGGTTCACCGCCAGGATCGCCGGGCCCTGGGCAGGCACCCGCTCCAGGCCGTCGAACTCGATCCGGGCGAGCAACCCGCAGAACTGCCGGCAGGCCAGCTGCCACCGGCGCAGCGCCGGCGAGCCGACGACCCGCTCGTCGATGGTCGGCCCCCAGCGGTGTACCTGGTCGAAATCCCAGTGCCGGAATTCGGTCCGGGGTGCCAGCTCAGCCACGATCGGCGGGGACGGCCTCAGCGCGGACGGCCTGGGTCGGGATGGCCTCGGTCGGGACGGCCTCGGTAGCCAGCTCCACCAGCAGCTCGACCACCTCGTCGATGCCCAGCTCGGAGGTGTCCACCTCGGTCGCGCCGTCCGGCCGGTGTAGTGGGCTGGTCGGCCGGCTGGAATCCCGCGCGTCCCGGCGACGCAGCGAGGCAGCCACCCGGGCCAGATCGGGCTCGTTCCGCTCGCCGGCGAGGCGGAAGTCACGGG
>JBPCPA010000193.1:0-16282 GCA_050999655.1 Jatrophihabitans sp. | reverse complement strand
CTACGGCCCTCGGCGGTGTTGCTGGCGCCTCGGGCGGGACTACGGCCCTCGGCGGTGTTGCTGGCGCCTCGGGCGGGACTACGGCCCTCGGCGGTGGCCAGCAGCCGCCGCCAGGTGTCGGCCAGCTCGGGATTGCGAAGCCGGCTACCCGGCACCGGCACCGCGCCGCCGGGCAGCCAGGTCGCGGCCGAGTGTGGCCAGTCCCGCTCGAAGGTGTCGACGACCGCCGCGATGGTCGCCGAGATGGCCGGCAGCACCACGAAGCCGTTGTCGGCATAGTGAATCGCCGGTTCCAGCACGTCGCGAAGCCGCCAGGTGCCCCAGCGCAGCAGCAACGTCAGCCAGGCACCGAACGCGCCGGGCACGGTGGCGGCCAGCAGCCCGGTGCCCGGCACCATCGTCAACCCCTGGTCGAGGTAGTGCTCGATGCTGGCGCCGGCCGGGGTCACGCCCTGGCCGGCGATCACTCGCACCGCCGACTCGGCCGGGTCCCACAGCAGGATCGGGACCTCGCCGCCGGGACCGTTGAGGTGTGGCTCGACCACCTGCAGCACGAAGCCTGCCGCCACCGCGGCGTCGGTGGCGTTGCCACCCCGTTCGAGTACGCTCATGCCGACGCCGGAGGCCAGCCAGTGGGTGCTGGCGACCATCCCGAAGTCGCCGCGCAGGTCCGGCCGGGTGGTGAACGCGGGTGTGCTCACGCGGGGCTGCTCCTGCTCTGGTGGGCGACCATCGAATCGAAGACTAGGCGATATTGCTCTGTTGCTGTGATGCGCGCGGCATCCACGGTCGCGACGGGCCGGCCGCGGCCACCGTCCGGCTAGGGTTGAGCCATTACCGGAGTCGGGGTTCCGGTTACTGATCCGATCGAGGACGTCCACATATGACTGCTGAGCTGGCGCGCGCGAACTATCGAGTCACCCTCGTTGTGCTGGCGGTGGGCCCCGGTGCCTACTCGCTGCTGCAGTCGCTGGTGTCGCCGGTGCTGCCACTGCTGCAGACGAACCTGCACACCACCCAGAACACCGTGACCTGGGTGCTGACGGCCTACCTGCTCTCGGCCTCGGTGTTCACCCCGCTCCTGGGCCGGGTGGGGGACATGATCGTCAAAGGGAAGGTGATGGTCGCGGTGCTGGCGACGCTGGCGGCCGGCTCGATCCTGGCCGCGGTCGCCACCTCGACCAGCGTGATGATCCTGGCCCGGGCCATCCAGGGTGTGGGTGGTGGCGTGATCCCGCTGGCCTTCGGGATCATTCGCGACGAGTTCCCCCGCGAGAAGGTGCCCGGTGCGGTCGGGGTGATCGCGGCGCTACTCGCGGTCGGTGGCGGCTTCGGCCTGGCGCTTGCCGGCCCGATCGTCAATGTCCTTGACTACCATTGGTTGTTCTGGATTCCCGGCGCGCTGGTGGCCGCCGCGGCAGTCGCCACCCACCTGGTCATCCCCGAGTCCCCGGTGCGCACCCCGGGACGGATCAGCTGGGGAGCGGCCGGGTTGCTCTCGGCCTGGCTGGTGGCCTTGCTGCTGGCCGTCAGCGAGGCGCCGATCTGGGGCTGGGGATCGCTGTCGATAATCGGGCTGCTGGCCGCGGCGGTGCTGCTGGCGCTGATCTGGGCGGCCGTCGAACTGCGCGCCACCCAGCCGCTGATCGACATGCGGATGATGCGACTGCCGGCGGTCTGGACGACCAACCTGGTGGCCCTGCTGTTCGGCGCCGGCCTCTACGCGCTGTTCGCGTTCATGCCGGAATTCCTGCAGACACCGTCCAGCGCCGGGTACGGCTTCACCGCCAGCATCACCGAATCCGGGCTGCTGGTGCTGCCGATGTCGGTGACCATGTTCATCTCCGGTGCAGCGTCGGGCCGGCTGTCGGCTCGTTTCGGGGCCAAGCTGGTGCTGGTCGCCGGCTCGGCCATCAGCATCGTGCCGTTCCTGATGCTGGCCTTCGCCCACGATCACATCTGGCAGATCATGTTCGCCATGATGCTGCTCGGGATCGGGTTCGGCTCGGCGTTCTCGGCGATGTCGAACATCATCGTCGATGCCGTGCCGTCCACCCAGACCGGTGTGGCCAGCGGCATGAACGCCAACATCCGCACGATCGGTGGCTCGATCGGCGCCGCGGTGATGGCCAGCATCGTCACGTCCCAGGCGCTGCCGAGCGGGCTGCCGAAAGAGATCGGCTACACCACCGGTTTCGCCATGCTGGCCGCCTTGCTGGCGCTGGCCGCGGTGGCTGGCCTGCTGGTTCCGACCCTGCGCGGCGATCGCGACGAGCACCAGCGCGAGCAGGCCGAGCTGAGCCACCCGCAGCTGGCGATCCTGGCAGCGGGCACCGTCGTCGGCGACGAATCGGAATAGCGCCGTGATCGGTGTAGCGCCGTGATTGATCTAGCGCCGTGATCGGTCTAGTGCCGTGATCGGTCAGGGCCAGGACCGGCCGGTGATCGAGCAGCCCGCCGCCGATCGCCCGCTGCGCCGCGACGCCGCCCAGAACCGGGAGCGGGTGATCGAGGCGGCCGGGCAGGTGTTCGCCGAACACGGTCTGGATGCAGGGGTGGACGAGGTGGCCCGGCTGGCCGGGGTCGGAATGGGCACCCTGTACCGCCGATTCCCCACCAAGCAGGCCCTGATCGACGAGCTGATCGCTGGTCTGCGGCAGGAGTTGCTCGAGCTGGCCCGCGATGCGGCGGCTCGCTCGGATGGCACCGGCCTGGAGGAGTTGCTACTGGCTGTCGGGCAGTTGCAGGCCACCCGATCAGGCTGCTTGCAGCAGTTGCTGGAGCAGTCCGACGCCGACCCGGCCGGCGTCCGGCAGTTCCGCGACCTGCTCGCCGAGCTGGTCGAGTCGGCCCGGCAGCACGCCCGGATCCGGCCGGACGTGACCCGCGGCGACATCACGATGATCTTCTGGGCGGTGAGCGAGGTCATCGAAACCACCCGGGCGGTGGCGCCGCAAGCCTGGCGCCGGCACCTGGAGTTGTTGATCGCCGGCCTGCGTCCGGTCGGTGACTCGAGATTTGCCCATCCGCTGCAAGAGAAGCCGCTCACAGCCGGGCAGGTTGAGCAGGTTCGGGCCGCCTACCAGTCCCGCTGATCAGGTTGCCGCCCGCCGGTCACGTTCAGCAGAAAAAGCAAGCTGGCTTGATTGTTTCCGGCCGGCCTGCGACGCTGGCAGCGTCACCGTCGCAGGGAGGGTACGTGGCAGACCTGGAACCGGTGCTGGCCGAGTTGGCCGCCGAGAGCGCCGAGCTGGACGCTCTGGTGGCCGAGCTGCCCGCGGCCGGTTGGCTGAGCCCGACCCCGGCAGCCGGCTGGGACATCGCGCACCAGATCGCTCACCTGCACTGGACGGACACCCTGGCGCTGCAGGCGATCGTCGATCCGGCGGCGCTGGCCACGGCCGTCCGCGCGGCACTGGCCGACCCGACCGGCTACGTCGACCGGGCCGCCGCCGAGGGTGCCCGACTGGAGCCGGCGGAGCTGTTGCGAGGCTGGCGGGACGGCCGGTCGGCGCTGGCCGAAGGGCTGTCGACGGTGCCGGCCGGCAGCAAGCTGGCCTGGTTCGGCCCGCCGATGAGCCCGACCTCGATGGCCACCGCCCGGCTGATGGAGACCTGGGCGCACGGCCTGGATGTTGCCGACGCGCTGGGCCGGCCGGTGACCCCGACCGCCCGGCTGCGCCACATCGCACGGCTGGCGGTGCGTACCCGGGATTTCGCGTTCCGGTTGCACGACCGGCCAGTCCCGGCCGAGGAGTTCCGGGTCGAGCTGGTCGCGCCGGACGGCAGCAGCTGGCAGTTCGGGCCGCCGGACGCCGCCCAGCGGGTGACCGGGCCGGCGCTGGACCTGTGCCTGCTGGCCACCCAGCGGCGCAACCGCCGCGATCTGGCCCTGCACGCCGTCGGGCCGGACGCCGATGCCTGGCTGGAGCTGGCGCAGGCCTTCGCCGGGATGCCCGGGCCAGGCCGGCCGGCGCGCCGATGAGCGGCCCGCCACCGATCCGGATCGGCAACGCCTCGGGCTTCTACGGCGACCGGTTCGAGGCGTTCGCCGAGCTGCTGGCCGGTGGCGAACTCGACGTGCTCACCGGGGACTACCTGGCCGAGCTCACCATGCTGATCCTGGCCCGCGACCGGCTCAAGGACGGCGACCTCGGATACGCCAAGACCTTTCTGCGGCAACTGGAAACCACCCTGGGCTCGGCCCTGGCCGCCGGGGTGCGGATCGTCACCAACGCCGGTGGCCTCAACCCGGCCGGCCTGGCCGCCGCGATCGGCCGGCTTGCCGAGCGGCTGGACCTTGCGGTCCGGATCGGCCACGTCGAGGGCGACGACGTTCGCGCCGCGGCGTCCCGGCTCGGGGCCGGCGCTGGGCCCGGCGAGCCGTTGAGCGCCAACGCCTACCTCGGCGGCTGGGGGATCGCGGACTGCCTGGCCGCCGGCGCCGACATCGTGGTCACCGGCCGGGTCACCGACGCCTCGCTGGTGCTGGGGCCGGCGGCGGCGCACTTCGGCTGGGGCCGGCACGACTACGACCGGCTGGCCGGGGCGGTGGTCGCCGGGCACGTCATCGAATGCGGCACCCAGGCCACCGGCGGCAACTACTGCTTCTTCGACGAGGTAGCAGACCTGCGCCGGCCCGGCTTCCCGATCGCCGAGGTGCACGCCGACGGCTCGTCGGTGATCACCAAGCACCCGGGCACCGGCGGCGCGGTGACCCTGGGCACGGTCACCGCGCAGCTGCTGTACGAGATCGCCGGTCCGCGCTACGCCGGCCCGGACGTGACCGCCCGGTTCGACACGGTGCGGCTGCGCCAGGACGGCCCGGACCGGGTGTCGATCAGCGGGGTGATCGGCGAGCCGCCGCCCCCGACCTACAAGGTTTCGCTCAACAGCATCGGCGGATTCCGCAACCAGGTGGAGTTCGTGCTGACCGGCCTGGACATCGAGGCGAAGGCCGGGTTGGTGCGCGCGCAGCTCGCCGGACCGGCGTTCGAGCAGGCCGAGTGGACGCTGCAACGCACCGACCGTCCGGATGCGGACTCCGAGGCCGCGGCCAGCGCGGTGCTGCGCTGCGTGGTGCGCGACCCCGATCCTGACCGGATCGGCAGACGGTTCTCCGACGCCGCGGTCCAGCTAGCGCTGGGCAGCTATCCGGGCTTTCACCTCACCGCGCCTCCGGGCGCCGCCCAGCCCTACGGGGTGTTCGGAGCGGGCTACCTGCCGATCGCCGACGTCGAGCATCTGGCAGTGCTGCCCGACGGCACCAGGCAACCGGTCACCGGTCCGCAGCAGCACCGCGAGCTGGCCGAACTCGCCGAGCCGACCGTGGCCGGCTGGCAACCCGGTGGCCCGAGCCGGCGCGTCCCGCTGGGCCGGGTGTTGGGCGCCCGTAGCGGGGACAAGGGCGGTTCGGCCAATCTCGGGGTCTGGGTGCGGCAGCCGCGGCTGCTGCCCTGGCTCGCCGACCTGCTCAGCGTCAGCCGGCTGCGCGAGCTGCTGCCCGAGACCGCCGGCCTGCCGATCCGGCGGTACCTGCTGCCCAATCTGGCCGCGATGAACTTCGTGATCGAGGACCTGCTCGGCCTCGGCGTCGGCTACCAGGCCAGGTTCGATCCGCAAGCCAAGGCGCTCGGGGAGTGGCTGCGGTCCCGGGTGGTCGAGATTCCCGAGGAATTCCTGCCATGACGATGCTCAGATCCAGCCTGGACGCCAGCAGTCAGGACTTTCTCACCAACCGGGACGCGATGCTGGACAAGCTCGCCGAACTGGCCGTCGAGCACGACCGGGCGGTGGCCGGCGGCGGTGCCACCTACACCGAACGGCACCACGGCCGTGGCAAGCTGCTGGCCCGCGAGCGCATCGAGTTGCTGCTCGATGCCGACGCGCCCTTCCTGGAACTGTCACCGCTGGCGGCCTGGGGCAGCGACTTCGCGGTGGGCGCCAGCGTGGTCACCGGGATCGGGGTGATCAGCGGGGTGGAGTGCCTGATCGTGACGAACGACCCGACCGTGAAAGGTGGTTCGAGCAATCCCTGGACCACCCGCAAGGTGTTTCGGGCCAACGACATCGCGCTGGCAAACCGGCTGCCGGTGATCTCGCTGGTGGAATCCGGCGGAGCCGACCTGCCGACCCAGAAAGAGATCTTCATCCCGGGCGGCCGGCTCTTCCGCGACCTGAGCCGGCTGTCGGCGGCCGGCATCCCGACCATCGCCCTGGTGTTCGGCAACTCGACCGCGGGCGGCGCCTACGTCCCGGGCATGTCTGATCACGTAGTGATGATCGAGCAGCGCTCGAAGGTGTTTCTGGCTGGTCCACCGCTGGTGAAGATGGCCACCGGTGAGGACGCCGACGACGAATCCCTCGGTGGGGCAAGGATGCATGCCGAGGTGTCGGGCCTGGCCGACTACCTGGCCCGCGACGAGCCGGACGCGATCCGGATCGGCCGGCAGATCGTGGCCAGGCTGAACTGGCGCAAGCAGGGCCCCGCGCCGACCGCCGAGATCACCGCGCCGGCCTTCGCCGAGCACGAACTGCTGGGCATCGTCGGCCCGGACCTGCGGGTGCCCTTCGACCCGCGCGAGGTGCTGGCTCGGGTGGTCGACGGATCGGACTTCGACGAGTTCAAGCCCCGGTACGGCTCCAGCCTGGTGACCGGCTGGGCCCGGGTTCATGGTTATCCGATAGGGGTTCTGGCCAATGCCCGGGGCGTGCTGTTCAGTGCGGAGTCGCAGAAGGCGGCCCAGTTCATCCAGCTGGCCAACCAGAGCGACACCCCCCTTGTGTTCCTGCACAACACCACCGGCTACATGGTCGGCGAGCAGTACGAGCAGGCCGGCATCATCAAGCACGGCGCGATGATGATCAACGCGGTGTCCAACTCGACCGTCCCGCACCTGTCGATCCTGCTCGGTGCCTCCTACGGCGCCGGCCACTACGGCATGTGCGGGCGGGCCTTCGACCCCCGGTTCCTGTTCGCCTGGCCCAGCGCCCGCTCGGCGGTGATGGGTGGCCAGCAGCTGGCCGGGGTGCTCTCGATCGTGGCCCGGGCGGCCACCGAGGCCCGTGGCCAGACCTACGACGAGGCCGGCGACGAGGCGATGCGGGCCTACATCACCGGCCAGATCGAAGCCGAGTCGCTGCCGATGTTCCTGTCCGGCCGGCTCTACGACGACGGCATCATCGATCCCAGGGATACCCGCACGGTGCTCGGCCTGTGCCTGTCGGCGATAGCCAACGCCCCGGTGCGCGGCGCCGCCGGCTACGGCGTCTTCCGGATGTGAGTGAGAATGACTGAGACCGCAACTCCGTTCGACTCGGTGCTGGTGGCCAATCGCGGCGAGATCGCCCGCCGGGTGCTGCGCAGCTGCCGCGAGCTGGGCCTGGCCACCGTGGCGGTGTTCGCCGATCCCGATGCCGGCAGCCCGCACCTGGCCGAGGCCGATTGCGCCGTCCGGTTGCCCGGCGCCAGCGCGGCGCAGACCTACCTGCGCGCCGAGTTGATCGTGCAGGCCGCCCTGCGGTCCGGCGCCGGGGCGGTGCATCCCGGCTACGGTTTTCTGGCCGAGAGCGCCGAGTTCGCCCGGGCCGTCGAGGCAGCCGGCCTGGTCTGGATCGGCCCGCCACCGCAGGCGATCGAGCTGCTGGGCAGCAAGATCGAGGCCAAGCGGCTGATGGCGGCGGCCGGCGTCCCGGTGCTGGCCGAGCTCGATCCGGACCAGCTCACCGACCGGGATTTGCCCGTCCTGATCAAGGCGTCGGCCGGCGGCGGTGGTCGCGGCATGCGGGTCGTCACCAGGCTGGACCAGCTGGCCGGCCAGCTGGCCGATGCGGCTGCCGCAGCCGAGCGGGCCTTCGGTGATCCGGCGGTGTTCTGTGAGCGCTACCTGCCGGCCGGACGGCACCTGGAGGTGCAGGTGCTGGCCGATCGGCACGGCACGGTATGGGCTGTCGGTGAAAGGGAATGCTCTATCCAGCGTCGGCACCAGAAGGTGATCGAGGAGGCGCCGTCGCCGCTGGTCGAGCGGATCGAGGGGCTGCGCGAGCGGCTGGTCAGCGCCGCGCTGGCCGCGACCGGGGCCCTCGACTACGTCGGAGCCGGCACCGTGGAGTTCGTGGCCGACTACAGCGGCCGGTTCTACTTCTTGGAGACCAGCACCCGGTTGCAGGTCGAGCATCCGGTCACCGAGTGCACCACCGGGCTGGATCTGGTCCGGTTGCAGCTGCAGATCGCCGCCGGTGCCCGGTTGCCGGCCCGGCCGCCGGTCGCCAGCGGCCACGCGATCGAGGCGCGCCTCTACGCCGAGGATCCGGCCCAGGACTGGCAGCCGCAGAGCGGCACGCTGCATCGGATCGAGATCAGCCCGGTGGCGGCGTACTTCTCGGTGCCGCAGCGACCCGGCGTGCGGTTGGATTCCGGGGTCACCGACGGCTCGCAGGTCAGCGTGCACTACGACCCGATGCTGGCCAAGGTGATCTGCTCGGGCACCGACCGCGCCGAGGTGGCGCGGGTGCTGGCCCGGACGCTGGCCAACGCCCGCATCCACGGCCTGATCACCAACCGGGACCTGCTGGTCCGGGTCCTGCGGCACCCGGCGTTCCTGGCCGGGGAGCTGGACGCGGACTTTCTCGACCTGCCCGGCCTGCGCGAGCCGCTGATCGACCCGGCCGGCGAATGGCTGTCGGCGGTGGCCGCGGCGCTGGCCGGCGCGGCCGCGAACCGGGCTGCGGCCCCGGTGCTGGCCGGCCTGCCCAGCGGCTGGCGCAATGTCGGCTCGCAACCGCAGCGGACCAGCTTTCAGGGCCGGCACGGCTGCCACCGGATCGACTACCGCTACCTGCGCTCGAGCGTGCAGGTCGAGGGACTGGACGACCTGGTGGTGTTGCAGGCCACTGCTGAGCAGGTGCGGTTGCAGATCGGCGGCCTGTGCCGGACGTTCTCGGTGGCGCGCTACCCGGGCCAGGTCTGCGTGGACTCCGCGCTCGGGCCGGCGGCGCTGGCCGAGCTCGATCGGCTGCCCGAGCCGGTGGAACTGGCGGCGGCCGGCTCGCTGCTGGCGCCGATGCCCGGTGCCGTGCTGCGGGTGGGCGTCGAGGTGGGCCAGCGGGTCGAGCCGGGCCAGCCGGTGGTGTGGATCGAGGCGATGAAGATGGAGCACCCGGTGCGCGCGCCGGCGGCCGGGGTGGTCGGGCGGTTGCTGGTCCAGGTCGGTGACCAGGTCGGGCTCGGCACCGTCCTGGTGGTACTGGACGTAGCGCCGCAACCGGCATGATCACCCGCCAGCCGCAACAGGATCGCAGCCGGCTGACCCGGCTGCGGTTGCTGGAGGCGACGGTGGCCTCGCTGGCCCAGGTCGGCTGGACGGCCACCTCGGTGGCGATGGTCGCCGGCCGGGCTGGTGTGTCGCGGGGTGCTGCCCAGCACCACTTTCCGACCCGGGAGTCGCTGTTCGCAGCCGCCGTCGATCACATCAGCGATCGGCGGTTGGCTGAGCTGACCGATGCCGCGGACCTGCTACCGGACGGCCCGGGCCGCACCGAGGCGGTGCTGCGGATGCTGGCCGCGGTCTACACCGGCCCGCTGTTCCGCGCGGCGTTGCAGATCTGGACGGCGGCCCTGTCCGACGACGCGCTGCGGGCCCAGATCGTGCCATTGGAGGCGGAGCTCGGTCGGCGGGCGCACGGCATCGCGGTGGAGTTGCTCGGGGCTGATGAGGGCCTGCCGGGCGTCCGCGAGACCGTCCAGGCCAGCCTGGATCTGGTGCGCGGCCTCGGCCTGGCCGACCTGCTGCACGACGACTCGCGCCGGCGTCGGCGGGTGATCCAGCAGTGGGCCCGCACCCTGGACACGGTGCTGGCCGGCTGAGCGGTCACCGCCAGCTCAGTCGGCTGACTGGGCAGCGGCCCGGGGGACCACCGTCGGACCCGTGCTGGTGTCGCGGTGCAGGTCCCGGACGGCGGCCACCACCAGCCCGGCGCTGGGCAGGCACAGCGCCGCCACCACCCAGGCCGGCGACAGCGCCGAGCCGAAGCCGGCGATCAGCAGGCTGGCCCCGATCGCTGCCAGCACCTGCATCAGACTCGGGCAGGGCCGCGCGGCCAGCGGCTTGTGCAGGAACCAGAGCAGGAACAGGAACGCGCAGGCCGGCACCGCGACCGCGTAGCTGACCAGCACGCCGGGCGCCTGGATGTGCCCGGCGGTGGCCTCGGCCGTCACCTCGAGGCCAGCGCCGACCGCGGCCAGGGCGGCGAAGATGCCGTAGTGGCCGTAGCCCCAGCGAAAGGACACCTCGCCGCGCAGCTCCTGCAGCCCCTCGGCCGGATCGCGCAGGTAGTACAGCCACCACAGCGCGAACAGCAGCATCAGCGCGCCGGCCCCGAGCACCACCAGCGGCACCACCGCCGAGTGGTCCGAGCGGGCCTGCTCGACCGCGGTACTGGCGGCCAGCACGCACTCACCCAGCACGATCAGGGTGAACAGGCCGTGGCGCTCGGCGATGTGCGCCGGATGCCAGCTGGTCATGCCCGGTCGCTCGGCCCACACCGGCACCGACATCTCGGCGGCGGCCAGCAGCAGAAAGCTCAACACGCCCAGGCTGCCGGGTAGCCAGAGCCGCAGCACCCAGCCCAGCTGCACGGTGAGGATGCCGGCGGCGTAGCGCCGGGCGGTGAGCCGGTAGCGCGGCTCGGCGATCGCGGCCCGCAGCCACTGGCCCACCATGGCCACCCGCATGATCAGGTAACCGATGACCACCGCGGTGAAGTCGCTGCTCTCGAAGGCGGCCGCGACCCCGCCGGCGAGCACCAGCACCCCGGCCATCTGCAGCAGGGTCAGCAACCGGTAGCCGACATCGTCGGTGTCGAAGGCCGAGGCGAACCAGGTGAAGTTCATCCAGGCCCACCAGATCGCGAAGAACACCATCAGGTACGCGCCGAGACCGTGCCCGAGGTCGTCGTGGGCGATGCTGCCGGCCAGCTCGGCAGCGACCCGGCCGACCGCTACCACGAACGTCAGGTCGAACAGCAGCTCCAGCGGGGTGGACGCGCGATGCTGCTCGGTGGTGTCGCGCGCGGCCATCCGCACGCTCCAGGACCGACCTGCGCCGCTGCCTTCGATGCTGCTCATCGTCCCCGCTCAGCTGGTCGGATCGGTAATAGGTCATTGTGCTACGGGCGATCGCACAGCCATCGGCTGGTGCATTGTCAGACCGCCTTATTAAGGTCTGACCTCATGACCGCAAGCACCGGCTACCTTCGGTACCCGCACGTCGTCGGCGACCAACTGGTCTTCACCGCCGAGGACGACCTCTGGCTGGCGCCGGCAGCCGGCGGTCGGGCGAGCCGGTTGACTGCCGACGCGGTGCCGGTCTCGGCGCCCCGGCTGTCCCCGGACGGCACCACCGTGGCCTGGGTCTCGCTCCGCAACGGCGAGCCCGAGGTTTTCGCGATGCCCGTCGACGGTGGCCCGGCTCGCCAGCTGACCTACTTCGGCCACCCCACCACCACCGTGATCGGCTTCGACCCGGCCGGCCGGCTGCTGGTGACCTCGGCGTCCGGTCAACCGTTCCGCAGCCAATTCTGGGCCTACGCCATCGAGCTGTCCGACGGTGCCGACGCCAGCCCGACGCGGCTGCCCTACGGGCCGGTCAACGCGGTCGCGCACGGCCCGGCCGGTGCGCTGCTGGTGGGCTCGGGATCGCAACGCGACTACGCCTACTGGAAACGTTACCGAGGTGGCACCGCGAGTCGTTTCTGGCTGTCCGGCGAGGGCGGGGAGTTCACCGAACTGCTCGCCGAGCTGGCAGGGTCCAAGACCCACCCGGTCTGGGTCGGCGACCGGTTGGCGTTCCTGGCCGACTTCGAGGGCCACGGCAACGTCTACTCGGTGGCCGCCGACGGCACCGACCTGCGGCGGCACACCGACCACGACAGCTTCTATGCCCGGCAGCTGGCCGGCGACGGTCACCGGCTGGTCTACCAGCATGCCGGCCGGCTCTGGCTGCTGGACGAGCTGTCGGCCGGTTCGCAGCCCCGGCTGCTGGACATCACCCTGGCCAGCCCCCGGGCCGGACGAGCACGCAGGCGGCTGGCGGCCGGCGACCAGCTCGGCGAGCTGAGCGTCGACCGGACCGGTCGGGCCAGCGCGATCGAGATTCGCGGCACCATCGTCTGGCTCACCCACCGCAACGGTCCGGCCCGCACCATCGCCGCGCGACCAGGGGTCCGGTACCGGCTGCCGGTGGTACTGGCCTCGGCCGGCGCCCCGGACTCGGTCGCCTACCTCAGCAGCGCCGAGGGCGCCGATGCCATCGAGATCGCCGCCGCCGACGGCAGCACCCGCCGCTACGGTGCCGGTCTGCTGGGCCGGGTGCTGGAGCTGGTGGCCACAGCTGACGGCAGCCTGCTGGTCGCCGCCACCCATGACGGCCGGGTGCTGAGCATCGCCACCGCCGACGGTGCGATCACCGAGCTGGCGGCCAGCCCGTACGGCGAGGCGCGCGGGTTGGCGCTGTCACCCGATTCTCGCTGGCTGGCCTACGCCACCCGCCCGACCGACCTGGAGGCCTACCGCATCGAGCTGATGGAGCTGGCCACCGGCTACGGCACGGCCATCACCGAGTTGCGTTTCGACGACACCGAGCCGGTGTTCAGCCTGGACGGCAAGTACCTGGCCTTCCTGTCCGCGCGCACCTTCGATCCGGTCTACGACGCGCTGGTGTTCGATCTCAGCTTCCCGCTGGCGACCAGGCCGTATCTGCTCACCCTGGCCGCCGACACCCCGTCGCCCTTCGATCCCGAACTCGGCGGTCAGCCGGTGGACGGGCCCGGCGACGGAGCCGGAGCCGGTGCGGGGGCCGCCGACGGAGCAGCTGTGGGCGCGGCCGTGGGCAGCAGCGCCACCGCGCCGACCGGGCCAGACCTGCCGGCCCCGCTCCGGGTCGAACTGGCCGGCATCGCCGACCGGATCGTCGCCTTTCCGGTGCCGGCCGGCCGGCTGTCGAAGCTGCTGCCGGTCAAGGGCGGCTTCGTCTGGAAGGACACCCCGGTGACCGGCGAGCTGGGGGAGTCGCGCAACCCGGACGACGACGTCCGGGCCAGCCTGCAGCGCTGGGACCTCGGCAAGCGCAAGCAGGTGCGGTTGGTCGAGCACCTGGACGCGGTGCGCGCCAGCGGCGACGGCCGGCTGTTGGTGATCACCGACGGCCAGCAGCTGACGGTGCTGCCCGCCGAACGACCGGCCGCCGACAACGGCGAGGACACCGTCGAGGTCGACCTCGATCGGATCCGGGTGAGCGTCCAGCCGCCGGCGGAGTGGGCCCAGATGCTCGACGAGACCGGCCGGCTGATGCGTGAGCACTACTGGATCGAGGACATGTCGGGCCTGGACTGGGACGCACAGGTGGACAAGTACCGCCCGCTGGTGGATCGGCTGGCCGGTCGCGACGACCTGTCGGACCTGCTGTGGGAGGTCAACGGCGAGACCGGCTCGTCCCACGCCTATGAGGATCCGCCGAAGCGGGAGCGGGACCCGCTGCTGCAACCGGCCTACCTCGGCGCCGACCTGTCCCGCGACGAGCAGGGTGACTGGACGGTGCGGCGGGTCATCAGGGGCGACAATTCGGTGCGCGCGGCCCGATCGCCGCTGGCCGCGCCGGGGGTGGGGGTGCAGGCCGGCGACCAGATCCTCGGCGTGAACGGCTACCCGGTCGGCGAAGCCGGGGTGGCCGAACTGCTGCGGGGCACCGCCGGCAAGCCGGTCGAGCTGCGAGTGGCCCGGGCCGGCCGGCAGCGCTCGGTGCTGGTCGTGCCGCTGGCCAGCGATGGTGAGCTGCGCTACCTGGACTGGGTGGCCGACCGCCGGGCGCTGGTGCATCAGGCCGGTGCCGCCCGGATCGGCTACGTGCACGTGCCGGACATGGTCTCCAGCGGCTGGGCGGCCCTGCATCGGGACCTGCGGGTGGAGATCAGCCGGGACGCGCTGCTGGTCGACACCCGCGACAACAGCGGCGGGCACACCTCGCAGCTGGTGATCGAGAAACTTGCCCGCCGGCTGGTCGGCTGGAGCACCACCCGCCACCTCGGCCGCAGCAGCTACCCGGACGAGGCACCACGCGGGCCGTTGGCCTCGCTGGCCAACGAATGGTCCGGTTCGGACGGCGACATCGTCAACGTCGCCTTCCAGGCCCTGCAGCTCGGCCCGGTCATCGGTACCAGGACCTGGGGCGGCGTGGTCGGCATCGACGGCCGCTACCGGCTGGTCGATGGCACCGGGGTGACCCAGCCACGTTTCGCGCTCTGGTTCGAGCGCTACGGCTGGTCGGTGGAGAACCACGGGGTGGATCCGGACCAGGTGGTGGAGTTCCCGCCGCACGCGTGGGCCGCCGGCGCCGATCCGCAGCTCGATGCCGGGATCGCCTACCTGCTCGCAGAACTCGACCGCCGGCCGGCCAGGCAGCTGCCCGACCTTGCCACCCGACCGTCCCACCGGCCGCCGGAGCTGCCGCCACGACCCTGACCGGCCGCGCAGTTTCGACCCCGCCGGGCGGCACGGTCGCCGCCCCGGCTGGTCCGACTGCGCTCGGTGGCCGGAGCACCGCGGTGAAGATGGGATGATGGAGACACCATGTCCACCGATCCGCCCGTCCAGCAGCACCCTCAGCCCGGCCAACTGGCACCGCCCAGTCAGCTCGCTGAGGTTGCTGGCGACCTGGTGGCGATGTCGTTCCCGGGCGCGCGCCGGGTCGCCGGCTGGCTGTTCTGGGTGGTGTTCCCGCTGGTGTGCCTGGCCGCCCTGACGCTGTCGGCGCACAACGTCATCAGCCACCTCGGCACGAAGCCCGCCGGCATCCGGGGTACCTTCGTGGTCACCCCCAAGTCCTGCAATCAGGGCATCTGCTCCTTCGGCGGCCTGTTCAGCAGCGATGACGGCACGATCAAGAACCTGCCCCTGCTGGGCAATCCCAGCTGGCACACCGCCGACGTCCACCACGTGCGCTACGACCCGCACAGCGTCGATGTCACCGCGCTGCCCGGGCACTGGGACCCGACCGGCTCGGTGTTGGCCGCCATCGGCGCGTTGACCTACCTGGGCGTGGTCGGTTCCTTCACCGGCCTGGGCCGGACCGCCCGGAGGCCCGGCCGCGCCGGCTCGCCACCGACGGCGCGAACGGCTGTTGTTTCCTACTGATCACCCGATGATGCCGGCGGTCGCGAGTGTCCGACCGGATGACGAGAGAAGAGTCATGCCCCACCACAGTGCTGCCCATGCCGACAACGACGCAGTGCGGACCTCGATCCGCAACGTCGCCATCGTCGCGCACGTCGACCACGGCAAGACCACCCTGGTCGATGCGATGTTGTGGCAGTCCGGCGCGTTCGGTGCCCACGATCACATCGACGAGCGGGCGATGGACTCCAACGACCTCGAACGCGAGAAGGGCATCACGATTCTCGCCAAGAACACCGCGGTCAACTATGTCTCGCCGGACGGCGAGAAGATGATCATCAACATCATCGACACCCCGTGCCACGCCGACTTCGGTGGCGAGGTGGAGCGCGGTCTGTCGATGGTGGACGGCATCGTCCTGCTGGTGGACGCCTCCGAAGGCCCGCTACCGCAAACCCGGTTCGTGCTGCGCAAGACGCTCAACGCCAAGCTCCCGGTGATCCTGGTGATCAACAAGGTGGACCGTCCGGACAGCCGGATCGCCGAGGTGATCGACGAGACCTACGAGCTGTTCCTGGATCTGGACGCAGGAGAGGCCCAGATCGACTTTCCGATCGTCTACGCCTGCGCGCGGGACGGCAAGGCGTCGCTGAACCGGCCGGAGGACGGCACGATGCCGGACTCGGCCAACCTGCAGCCGCTGTTCGGCGCGATCCTGAACACCATCCCGGCGCCGTCCTACCGTGAGGGCGCGCAGTTGCAGGCGCACGTGACCAACCTGGACGCCTCGCCGTTCCTGGGCCGGATCGCGCTGTGCCGGGTCTTTCAGGGCACCATCCGCAAGGGCCAGCAGGTTGCCTGGTGCCGGCACGACGGCACCATCGAGCGGGTCAAGATCACCGAGCTGCTGATGACCGAAGCGCTGGAGCGCAAGCCGGCCGAGCAGGCCGGTCCCGGCGACATCATCGCCATCGCCGGGATCCCGGAGATCATGATCGGTGACACCCTGGCCGATCTGGACAACCCGGTGCCGCTACCACTGATCACGGTGGACGAGCCGGCAATCTCGATGACCATCGGCACCAACACCTCGCCGCTGGCCGGCCGGGAGAAGGG
>JBPCPA010000154.1:0-18050 GCA_050999655.1 Jatrophihabitans sp. | reverse complement strand
GGGGGGTGGGGGAGATGGTGGGGGCTCTTTTGTCTTGTGTGGGCACGAGACACCCCCCCTCTTGTTTTCTTGTTCCCTCCCCCCCCCCCCCCCCGCCCCACCGGAGGCAGCCACCGGACGCGGCCGTGCCCGTGCCGGATGGGCGAGGTGTGCGTGCTGGTGCGTGCGGCTCAGCCGCGCGGGCTGCGGGTCGGGCCACCGCTGTGGCCGGGCGGGTTGGGCGAGGCGGGCGGCGTCCCGGTGGGCGACATGATGCCCGAGGTCGGCGCGCCGGGGGTCTTGGACGGCGTCGGCGCGGCGACGACCGGCGCGATGCCGTTGGACACGCACAGCGAGATGGTGGCGCCCGGCTCGGCGATGTGCGGGCCGTAGAAGGCCACGTTGTCGAGCAGTTCCTTGCTGCCGCACGGCGTGGTCAGCACCTTGACCTTGAAGCCGGCGGCGGTGAGCTTGGCGGTGGCGTCGTCCACGCTGAGCCCGGTCACCGGATCGACCGGACCACCGGGCGTCGAATCCACCGTCGGCCAGGTCCAGGGCTGTTGGCTCTGCAGGACCGGCTGGTATGCCTGCAGCCAGAACACCGAGGAGACCGCACCGAAGGTGTCCGCGCCGGTGTTGTTCGCGGTCACGCCCGGTACGTTGGCGATCGCGTCGGTCGGCTTGTCCGGGTTGACCAGGGCGGCCGCCGAGACCAGGGTCGGTGTGATTCCGACGAACCAGAGCGCGGAGTTCTTGCCGTCGTCGTCACAGGCGCCGGTCGCCTTGTTGGGAGTGCAGCTGTTGTTGGTGCCGGTCTTGGCCGCCACCGGGCTGAGACCGGAGTTGTACCAGCTGTGGAAGAACCGGGTGGACGTGCCGCCGGTGCCACCCGGGTTGGTGTCGTTGACCATGATGTTGACCAGCGTCCGGGCGGTGTAGGAGTCGAACTGCCGGCTGCAACCGGGACGCTTGAACGAGACCGCCTTGCCGGTGGCGTCGGTGACCGACACGATCGGTGTCGGCGGGCAGAACACCCCGTCGTTGGCGACCGCGCCGAACGCCCCGGTCAGCTCCAGCACCGAGGTCGAGCGCTGGCCCAGGGTGAAGGTCGCGGACTTGTCCTGGATGGTGGCCTGGGCGACCGTCCGGCCCAGGCTGTCCTTGTAGGCGGGGTCGCTGAGGTAGTTCAGGCCCAGGCTGGTGGCGGTGTTCACGATCGGGGTGAGGTCGCAGTCGAAGAGCTGGTCCTCCATGGCGACGAAATAGGTGTTGGACGACAGCGGCAGCGCTTCCTTGAGCGGGTAGGTCGCCTTGTACCGGCCGGCATTGCGGTAGCCGTTGGGCTTGGGGTCAGAGCCGGTCGGGCAGTTCTTGGTGTGATAGGGGTCGGCGGCGGTCAACTGGTAATCGGCCGGCACCCCCGCCTTCATGGCGGCCAGCGTGGTGAAGTACTTGTACGTCGAACCCGAACCGGCGTAGGCCTTGGTGAAGATCGGGTTGGTGGTATAGGCCGGGTTGCCCTTCTTCACGCCGTAGTGCTTGTCGGTGATCATCGAGGTCACCCGGCCGCTGCGCGGGTCCACCGACGGCATCGCCAGCAGGTAGGGGTTGGCCGGATCCAGGGTGGTGCCGTCGCCCTTGTTGGTCCAGATCGAGGTCTGGCCGGAGTTCTGCAGGCCGGCGTCCAGGGTGGTGACGATCTTCAGGCCGCTGGTGTTGATCCGCTGCGCGGTCAGCCCACCGACCCGGGTCAGCCAATCCACCGCGTAGTCGCAGAAGAAGCCGACGTTCTTGATCGCCGGGTTGGCGTAGGCGCAGCCGCGCGGCGGCGCGCTGTGCGGCGCCAGCCGGATCGGCGAGGCCTTGTAACCGGCCGCCGCCGAGGCGCTGAGGTAGTTCTGGCTGACCATGTTGTCCAGTACCAGGTCACGGCGGTCGCGAGCCGCCTGCGGGTGCTGGAACGGGTCGAAGTCCGACGGCGCCTTGACCAGGCCGACCAGCATTGCCGCCTGCGGGACGCTCAGCTTCTTCGCGTCCACCCCGAAGAAGGTCTGCGAGGCGGTCTCGATGCCGTAGGCGCCCTCGCCGAAGAAGGCGATGTTGAGGTAGCTCTCCAGGATCTGGGGCTTCTTCTTCTCGCGCTCGATCTTCAGCGCGCACTGGGCATCCAGAATCTTGCGGTCGATGTTCTGGGCGGTCGCCGCGTCCCGCTCGGCGGCGGTGGTGGCCTCGTAGAGGCGAACCTGCTTGACGTACTGCTCGGTGAGCGTGGATGCACCCTGGGTATCACCGTTGGAGGTCTTGAGCGCACCCCGGATCAGCCCACGCATGTCGACCCCGTGGTGCTGGTAGAACCGGCGGTCCTCGGTGGAGATCAGGGCGTTGGTCACCGAGGCCGGCACCTGGGCCAGCGGGATGACCTGGCGGTTCTGATCGAACAGGGTGGCGATGACTGTTTTGCCATCACTTGCGTAGAGGGTGGTCTTCTGCTGGACCGGTTCCTCGTTGACGTTGCAGGTGGTGTCGAGAAATTTGTTCGCCCCGGCCTTAGCCGCGAGGCCCACCCCGCCGATATAGGGGAGGAGAAGGCCGGCAGCAAGGACGCCGACGATCACGATGAGCCCGACGAGCTTGCTTAGCTTCGACAGGATGGTCCAACCCGATGCACGTGCCACAGAGCAAGAGAGTACGCGAGGCGGCATCCGCCGCCCGATCTCTCACAGCTGCTTTGCGTTACATCGGGACGTTTCACGCGCAAGCGGGCCGAGAAGTCCTGAAAGCTGCAATCCCGTATCGAGCTATTGCAGATTGGTTCGGCGTCCCTTACGGTCCGGGTCTACAGTTCAGATTGTGTTCGTGTGAGTTTTTGGAAGCGGGGGGCCGATGACTGCCACAAGGATGCCTGAAAGGCTGCGAACGACGAGCGATCCGGAATGGGCCTCGCGCGGCGCCTGCCGCGATGTGGACCCTGAAACGCTGTTCGTTGTTGGCGCCGCCCAGCACAAGGCGAAGACAATCTGCATGGGCTGCCCGGTGCGGGTCGACTGCCTGGCCGACGCGCTGGACAGCCGGGCCGAGTTCGGCGTCTGGGGCGGCATGACCGAGCGTGAGCGGCGCACCCTGCTGCGCAGGCGGCCGGACGTCGCGTCCTGGCGGGAATTCCTGCGCAGTGCCCAACGGGCCGAGGGACTGGCCAGCTTGCCGCAGCCGATGCACATGGTGCGCTAGCCGCCTGGCTCAGTCGGTCAGGGCGGTGCCGATCGCCCGCAGGCCGGGCAGGTCGTGCACGTCCGAGGGCAGCGCCGGCACCTCGCGCTGGGCCACGTCCGGATGTGCCGCGCCGAACCTGGCCACCATCGAGCGATCGTGCTTGGCGGCTTCGGCAGTCTCGGCATGCACCAGCAGCGCCGCCGCCGTCTGCTCTATCGCGGCCGATCGCTCCGGCAACTCCGCCAGCCGCTCGGCGGCTTCCAGCGCGCGCTGCCCGGTCAGGCCGGTGGCCGTGCGATGTATCCGGTTGAGCACCACCCCGGCCAGCGGCATCGACTCGGACTGCAACCGCTCGACGAAGAACGAGGCCTCGCGCAGCGCGTCCGGCTCGGGCGAGGCGACCACGACGAACGCGGTGCCGGGCGCCTTCAACAACTCGTAGGTCTGCTCGGCCCGTTCCCGGAAACCACCGAACATGGTCTCCAGGGAAGCCACGAACGCCGAGACGTTGGCCAGCAGATCGTTGCCCAGGATCTTGTTCAGCACCCTGGTGAACACCGTGAACGAGGCGCCGGCCATCTGCAGGTAGGCCTTGCCGCCCGCGCGCGCCGGAGCGGTCAGCAGCCGGATCATCCGACCGTCCAGGAATCGTCCCAGCCGTTGCGGCGCGTCCAGAAAGTCCAGGGCCGATCGCGACGGCGGGGTGTCCACCACGATCAGGTCCCACTCGCCGTGCTCGATCAGCTGCGCCCGCAACTGGGACAGCTTCTCCATCGCCATGTACTCCTGCGTCCCGGCGAAGGAGGCCGACAGCGACTGGTAGAAGGGGTTGTCGAAGATCAGCTCGGCCTTCTCCGGCGTGGTGTTGGCCAGCACCACCTCATCGAAGGTGCGCTTCATGTCCAGCATCATCGCCAGCAACGCCCCGTCGCCGCTGATCCCGGTGACGGCCCGCGGGGTGTTGTCGAGCTGGCTCAGGCCGAGGGACTGGGCCAGCCGGCGAGCCGGATCGATGGTCAGCACGACGACCCTGCGACCCTGTTCGGCGGCCCGCAACCCGAGCGCAGCCGCGGTGGTGGTCTTGCCGACACCGCCGCTGCCGCAGGTCACGATGACCTTGAGCTCGGGATCCTGGAGCAGCGCGTCGACGTCGAAGGCCGGCGGCCTGGCCCGGGGGCTCATGCCGACCACTGCTCGGTGTCCAGGGCCTCGGCCAACGCGAACAGGTTGACCAGATCCATCGGCGGCGCCAGCTCGGGCAACCGCCGAATCGGCGCACCGACCTGCCGAAGCTGCTCGTCGGCGTGGGCCTGGACGTCCTGGCGAGCGGCGTAGTCGCTGACCTCGGTAAGCAGGTCGGGCGCGATCGAGGGGTCCAGGCCGGCCACGCCGAGCCCCTCTTCCAGCAACTCTTCCAGCAGCTCTGCGTCGGGTCGCCCGCCCGAGACCAGCACCGGGCGGGCCCGGTTGACGATCAGCTGGCCGATCCGGTAGCCGGCAGTGCGCAACTCGGCGGCGGCGTCCAGGCTCTCCTGGACCGGCATCTCTTCCAGCAGCGTGACGACGTGCACCCGGGTGCGCTCGGAGTGCAGCAGCTCGATCACCCCGGTGCTCTGGCGGTGGATCGGACCGATCTTGGTCAGCCCGGCCACCTCGTTGGTCGCCTGCAGGAACTGGGTGATCCGGCCGGTGGGCGGGGCGTCCAGCACCACGGCGTCGAACACCGGACGGCCGTTGTGCACCCGGGTCACCGCCTCTTTCACCTTGCCGGTGAGCAGCACGTCGCGCAGGCCGGGGGCGATCGTGGTCACGAAATCGATGGCGCCCATCTTGCGCAGCACCGAGCCGCCGCGCTTGATGTTGTAGAACATCTCCAGGTATTCCAGCATCGCCGCCTCGGCGTCCACGGCCAGCCCGATCACCTCGCCGCCGCGGGTGGCTGCCAGCCGGGTCTCGGCGTAGGGCAGCGGTGGGGTGTCGAACAGCTGGGCCAGGCCCTGCCGTCCCTCCACCTCGACCAGCAGCACCCGGGCCCGGTTGGCGGCCAGCGCCAGCGCCAGCGCGCCGGCCACCGTGGTCTTGCCGGTGCCGCCCTTGCCGGTCACCACATGCAGCCGGGGCTGATGCTTGGGGGGCTGAGTGGGCACTGCCCCAGCGTACAAACTCCAGCGGGTAGGTTGCCCAGAAGATGACGTCGATCGGCGGAGGCACGCTATGACATCTGTCTCGCAACGGCTGGCCGAGCTCGGGATCGAGCTGCCACCGGTACCGGCGCCGGTGGCCTGCTACGTCCCGGCGGTGCGCTCGGGTCAGCACGTGTTCACCTCCGGCCAGCTGCCGATCGTGGCCGGCAAGCTGCAGGCCAGCGGCAAGGTGGGCGCCGAGGTCACCCTGGACGAGGCGGTCGGGTTGGCCCGCAGCTGCGCGCTGAACGCCCTGGCCGCGGTGCACGCCCTGGTCGGGATCGATGCGGTGGTGCGGGTGGTGAAGGTGGTCGGTTTCGTCGCCTCGACGCCGGACTTCACCGGCCAGCCCACGGTCGTCAACGGCGCGTCCAACTTCATCGGCGAGATGTTCGGCGAGGCCGGCGCGCACGCGCGCTCGGCGGTGGGGGTGGCGGTGCTGCCGCTGGATGCCCCGGTCGAGATCGAGCTGATCGTCGAGATCGGCTGAGCATGGCCCCGGTCCCCGCACGAGAAGCCGCCACCGTGGTGCTGCTGCGCGACGGGGCTGCCGGCCTGGAGACCTGGCTGCTGCGGCGGGTGTCGAAGATGGCCTTCGCGCCGCGGATGTCGGTGTTCCCCGGCGGTGGGGTGGATCCGGCCGACGAGCAGGGCGCGCATGCCGAGCACGAGGAGGCGCTGGCCCGGCAGTTGGGCGTGAGCGCGGACCGGGTCGCCGTGCTGCTGCGCACCGCGGTTCGCGAGATCGCCGAGGAGACCGACGTCCGGCTGTCCCTGCAGGCCCTGCACCCGTGGGCGCGCTGGATCACCCCCGAGGCCGAGCCCCGCCGCTATGACACCTACTTCTTCGTCGCGGTGCTGCCGCCGGGGCAGGCCGCCGCGGCGGTGACCGGTGAGGCATCGCACGCGGACTGGATCGCGGTCGGGCAGGCGCTGGCCGAGTACCGCGACGGCAGCCGGCCGATGCTGCCGCCCACCGTGTGGAGCCTGCAAGAGGTGGCCAGGTACGCCGATTCGGCCAGCGTGCTGGCGGCGGCCGGCGGCCGGACCATCCGGGCGATCCAACCGGTGTTGCGCCGCGCGGCGGACGGTTCGTTGCTGGCTGACCTCGGCGACGGCTCGCTGCTGCCGCTGCCGGCGGGCTTCGTCTCAGCCTCCGGCCGACCGCCGTCGTGACCCGGGCCTACGAATCGCTGCGCCAGGTCACCCCGCTGGCCGCGGTGGTGCTGGCTGAGAACCCGTCGGCGATGACCCTGGAGGGCACCAACACCTGGTTGTTGCGCTCGGAGCCGTCCCGCCGGGAGGCGGTGGTGATCGACCCCGGCCCGCTGGACGAACGGCACCTGGCCGCCGTCGTCGAGGCGGCCGGCTCGGTGCCGCTGATCCTGCTCAGCCACGGCCACCCCGACCATTCCGACGGTGCCCGCCGGTTGCACGAGCTGACCGGTGCGCCGGTGCGCGCGCTGGACCCGGCACACCGGCACGGGGGCGAGGGGCTGGCCGAGGGCACCGTGCTGATCGGGGCCGGCGTGGAGGTCCGGGTCTGGGCCACCCCGGGGCACACCGCGGACTCGCTGTCGTTCCTGCTGCCCGCCGGCGGCACGTCCGGAGCGCAGGCCGCGGTGCTGACCGGCGACACCATCCTCGGCCGAGGCACCACGGTGGTGGCCCATCCGGACGGGCTGCTCGCCGACTACCTGGACTCGCTACGCCGGCTGGCCGGGTTGAGCGGAGTCACCGTGCTGCCCGGGCACGGCCCGGAGCTGCCGGACGCCGGCGCGGCCGCGGCCGGCTACCTCGCCCATCGCGAGCAGCGGTTGGCGCAGGTGCGCGCCGTCCTGGCCGAGCTGCCCGCGGCCACTGCACGCGATGTCGTCGAGCGCGTTTATGCCGATGTGGACGGGGCACTGTGGCCGGCCGCCGAGCTGTCGGTGCGCGCCCAGCTGGCCTACCTGCGCGCCGGCTAGCGAAGCCGCGCAATCTTTTCCGGGTGGGGCGCGTCTAGTGGATATGAGCAGTGTGGATCGCGACGTCGGCGCCGAGCGGCCAGACCGGCGCCGGCGCCTGCGCCGCTGGCTGAGTGCGCATGGTGCGCATGGTGCGCATGGCAGCCAGGCACGAGCGAGCAACGGAGCGAAGTGGCAGGCACCGCTGTTGATTGCAGCCGTGGCGTTGGTGGTGCTGGTTCCGACGCTGACCGTGCTCGCCGTGCGCCATCAGCATCATTCGCAGCCGGCCGCGGCCGGTGTGTCGACGAACCCGGCCGATCTGGTCGGGGTCGAGTGGCAGCTGATCAGGTCGGCGGATGCCAAGGGTGTCAGCCAACCGGCGCCGACCGGCGTGCTGCAACAGCTGCTCAGCTTCGACGGCGAGGGCGGCATCTCGTTCACCGTGAACTGCAACAGCGCCGGCGGCGACGTGAAGCTGTCGCGGGGAAAGCTGGCGGTGAGCCAGACCGCCACCAATACGATGGGCTGCGCCCGGGGCGGCGACAACTCGATGACCCTGCTGGAAGCGCCGCCAGCGGCGAAGGTGTCCTGGCAGATCGCCGATCATGTATTGACCCTGACTGCCGCTGACGGACGCAAGCTGATCTTCGCGGTTCGAACGTCCATCTATCCGTCCGAATACCCCGCCTCGACGAGCATCACCATCGTCGAGGGCAAGCACGGCACCGCCGACTACCGGCTGTCCTACCTGCCGGCCAATGCCAAGCACGTCTGGTTCAGCCTCGAAGCCCGGGACGCGCCCGGTGAGGGCTGGAGTGAGTCGGGGACCGCGCAGGTGATCGGCTGGACCGGGCCGGAGCCGGACTGGAACGGCGGCTGCCAGCCCATCGACATCGCCGGGGAGCGTTACCTGGCCGGCTGGGCCACCGCGAACGCCGCCCGGGTTACCGTGCGCAGCGGCAAGACCGGCTCCGGCGTCACGGTCGCACTGCACAAGCTGACCGGCACCGGCGGGCTGCAGGTGTACGGCGGCTTCGTCGGCCAGGCGCCGAAGGGCTCCACGGTCAGCATCTATGACTCAAGGGGCACCTTGCTCGGAAAGCCCTGCCCGTTCGGGGTGTGACAGCGACTCTGCCACGCCGAGCACCGAGGTTGCTCAGGTGCGCTAACGAGCCCGGCGGGCCAACCGCTCGCGGTCCAGGATGACCACGCTCTTGCCCTCCAACCGCAGCCAGCCACGCTGGGCGAAATCGGCCAGCGCCTTGTTCACGGTCTCGCGGGAGGCGCCGACCAGCTGTGCCAGCTCTTCCTGAGTGAGGTCGTGGGTCACCCGCAACTGGCCGCCGTCCACCGACCCGAAGCGCTGGGCCAGCTGCAGCAACTGCTTGGCCACCCGGCCCGGCACGTCGACGAAGATCAGGTCGGCGAGCATGGTGTTCGTCCGGCGCAGTCTGCGCGCTACCACCCGCAGCAGCTGCAGGGCGATCTGCGGGCGCTCGGTGATCCAGTCGGTGAGCGCGGCCTTGGGCAACCGGGCCACCCGGGCGTCGGTGACGACCACGGCGGTGGCGGTGCGCGGTCCGGGGTCGAACAGCGACAGCTCGCCGAACTGGTCGGCCGGACCCATCACGGCGACCAGGTTCTCGCGGCCGTCGGAGGACTTGCGGCCGAGCTTCACCTTGCCCGACAGGACGATATAGAGGCTGTCGCCGGGCTCACCCTCGTTGAACAGGGTGGTTCCGCGCGGTGCGTCGAAGACCTCGAACTGGCTGCCCAGCGCTTCGACGTCGGCAGGATCGACACCTTGGAACAGTCCGGCCCTGCGGAGCACCTCGTCCACGCCAGCTCCTTTTCTCTTCTCAGGCGGGTGTCTGTGTCACGCGTGATCGCGCGGACACCCCTGGCCGGATTCTAGGGGGTAGCGCCTGATCGCGGGCCTCGCGACCCGCGATTGGCTGTTCCGCACCGCAACCCCGCCTACCGCGCGAGTTCAGGAGGACCGGTTGCGCCGGCCCGCCCGGGGCAGGATGCGCAGCCGGGCCCGGAACCGGTTCAGCGCGGAATCGGTGCCCTCCCGGACGAAGGTGTCCAGCTCGTCGGGGTTGGCGTAGTCGAGAAAGTCGACCACGTCGCGTTCGTCGGCGACCCGGGTCAGCGGCTCCTCGATGCGCTCCATGATGAGCATGAAGGCCATCAGCAGGACGGGAAAGAGCAGAACCAGAAATCCGATCATGGTGTTGTCATTGTGCCCCAATAAGCTGGTGGGCGTGGCGAAGACACAGGCAGCCGGCGCGGTGGCGACCGGATCGAACGAGAGCACGCTGGCCCTGACCCGGCGGGCCCGGCGGATCAACCGGGAACTGGCGTTGCTGTATCCGCATGCACACTGCGAGTTGGACTTCACCAACCCGTTGGAGCTGTCGGTGGCGACGATCCTGTCGGCGCAGTGCACCGACAAGAAGGTCAACGAGGTGACCCCGGCGGTGTTCGCCGCCTACCCCGACGCGGCCGCCTATGCCGGGGCGGTCCGCGAGGAGCTGGAAGAGCTGATCCACCAGACCGGCTTCTTCCGGGCCAAGACCAACAGCCTGATCAAGCTCGGCCAGCAGCTGGTGGAACGCTTCGACGGCGAGGTGCCGCACACCCTGAGCGAGCTGGTCACGCTGCCCGGCTTCGGCCGCAAGACCGCCAACGTGGTGCTGGGCAACGCCTTCGACGTGCCAGGCCTGACCATCGACACCCACTTTCTGCGGCTGGCCAACCGGTGGCGCTGGACCGCCAGCGACGACCCGGTCAAGATCGAGGCCGACGTCGCCGCGCTGGTTCCCCGCAAGGAGTGGACGATCCTGTCGCACCGGGTGATCTGGCACGGCCGGCGGATGTGCCACGCCCGCCGGCCGGCGTGCGGCGTGTGCCCGATCGCCACGCTGTGCCCGTCGGCGGGCATCGGCGAGCAGGACCCGATCGCGGCTGCGAAGTTGGTCAAGAGCCCGTCCCAGCTCGACCCGACGTTGACCGGATGAGCGGTTGAGGCCCGACCGGAGCGAGCCGCCGGTTCCAGGTTGGCTGCAGCCGTTGGTCGACAGCGCCCGGACGGTGCGAGCCGAGCAGCTGTCCCGGTTCGTGCCACCGGCCGACGGCAGCGGCCGGCACTCGGCGGTGCTGATGCTGTTCGCCTCGCCCGGTGACGTGCGCCAGGCCGACGTGCTGCTGCTGCAACGGGCCGCCACCCTGCGCAGCCATGCCGGCCAGGCGGCCTTTCCCGGCGGAGCGACCGATCCGGGTGACGCTTCGGCCAGCGCCACCGCGCTGCGCGAAGCGGCCGAGGAGGTCGGCCTGGACGCCAACACCGTGCAGGTGCTGGCCGAGTTGCCCGCGCTCTACCTGCCGCCGTCCGGCTTCGTGGTCACCCCGGTGCTCGGGCACTGGCTGCGGCCGCACCCGGTCGGGGTGGTCGATGTTGCCGAGGTTGCCGGGGTGCGCCGGTTGCCGGTGCCGGCGCTGGCCGATCCGGCCAACCGGTTCACCGTCCGGCACCCGTCCGGCTTCGTCGGCCCGGGCTTCGAGGTGGCCGGCATGTTCGTCTGGGGCTTCACGGCCGGACTGCTCGATCGGCTGCTGCGGCTGGCCGGGTGGGAGCAGCCCTGGGATCGCGACCGGATCCGTCCCGTCAGCGACAGCACGGATCCCGACTGAGTCCCCTTGAGCCCGCCTGAGCCGGCTGCCGGTGGCCGGCCCGCTCAGCCACGGCGGGTACGGTCGGCCGGTGGCCACTACCCGCTGGGCGCCGCCAGCCGTCCTGCTCGCGCTCGTCGTACTGCTGGCAGGTTGCCAGAGCCAGTCGGCGATCAATCGCAACCCGCACACCGGCAGCTCCACCGCGGCGGCCGCTGCCGACGGCGTGCAGAACGTCACCATCACCGCCGACCAGAGCTACCGCTTCGACCCGTCCACTATCACCGTGCATCCCGGCAAGGTGAAGATCACCCTGGTGCACACCGGCACCGGCGCGCCGCACGACTGGTCGCTGACTGGCTTTCCGGACGACAATGTCGCGCTGGTCTCGCCCGGTGAGACCAGGTCGGTGGAGTTCACCGCGCCGAGTCCGGGCCGCTACACCTTCGTCTGCACCATTCACATCGCCCAGGGCCAGACCGGCACGCTCGTCGTGCTCGCCCGCTAGCGCCGGCCCTGACAGTGCGTCCTGACCTGCTCGACCTGGTTGTGGTGCTGGTCGCCCTCGGCTATGCCTTCGGCGGCTTTCGCAACGGCGCGGTGCTCGGTGCGCTGTCCTTCGCCGGGTTCTTCGGCGGCGCCGCGGCCGGTGCCCAGCTGGCCAAGCCGCTGGGCCGGGTGTTGGCCAACGGCGCCGCCCAGGTTCCGGTAGCCATCGTGTGCGTGCTGTTCTTCGCGCTGCTCGGCCAACTTGTCGCGGTCTGGGTCGGTGGCAGGTTGCGCTCGCGGCTAACGTGGCATCCGGCCCGACAGCTCGACCGGGGGGTCGGCGCACTGTTCTCGGTGCTGGCGGTGCTGCTGGTGTCCTGGATGATCGCGGTGCCGCTGGCGGTCGCGCCGTACCCGAACGTGGCCGGTCAGGTCCGCCGGTCGGTGGTGATCCGGGCGGTTGACGACGTGCTGCCGGACCGGATCCGCAACCTGTACAGCTCGCTGCGACTGTTCGTCGACCGCAGTGGGTTCCCGCAGGTCTTCGGCGCGCTGCAACCGACCCGGATCGTCGATGTGCCGCCGGCCGACCCGGCGCTGCTGCACTCGACGGCGGTGGCCACCGCGCGGGCCTCGGTGCTCAAGGTCCGCTCGGTGGCCGGCAGCTGCGACCGTGGCATCGAGGGTTCCAGTTTCGTCTACGCGCCCGGACGGGTGCTGACCAACGCGCACGTGGTGGCCGGCGCCAACCAGGTCCAGGTGCAGTCCGGGAGCGGCTGGCTGACCGCCCGGGTTGTTCTGTTCGACCCCGGCCGCGACATCGCGGTGCTGCAGGTGCCGGGGCTGAGCGCCAAGCCGCTGCGGCTGTCGGCGGCGATTGCCGGCTCGGGGCAGGACGCGATCGTGCTCGGTTACCCGCAGGACGGACCGTTCGACGTGCGGCCGGCCCGGATCCGGGATCGGGAGAAGATCACCGGCCGTGACATCTACGGCCAGCTGTCGGTCGATCGCGATATCTACACGATCCGGTCGGTGGTGCGTGCGGGCAACTCCGGTGGCCCGCTGATCGCCACCAACGGCTCGGTGCTCGGCATCGTGTTCGCCTCAGCGCTGGACTCGGCCGACACCGGCTTCGTGCTCACTGCGCAGGAGGCGGCCGGTGACGCCACCCGGGGCCGGACGGCCACCGCCGCGGTCGGCACCGGAAACTGCGACTAGCCGAGCTTGGCCCATCGGATCAGCTCGGCCGACACCCGTTCGGGCACCTCCTGCTGCGGAAAGTGGCCTACCCCGGTGAGCAGTTGCCATTCGTAGTCGCCGGTCACGTAGCGCGAGGAGCCCTGCGCGGTGCTGGTCAGCACGCAGCCGTCAAAATCGCCGTGTAGTTGCAGCACCGGCCGGCTGATCGGCTCGCGCATGGCCGCGGCGTAGGCCCGACCGTCCGGCCGGGGCAACGAGCGCACCGCCCAGCGGAAGAACTCCAGCGAGCAGTGCGCCACCGGGTGGATCCGCACCGCCTCGGCGTAACGCTCGACCGAATCGACGTAGTCCGGAGTGCCCCGCCAGCGAGGCCCGGACCAGGTGTCGAACAGGTGCCGGACGAAGGCCGAGTCGCGGGTGAGCAACCGCTCGCCGTAGCGGGGCAACTGGAACTTGCGCAGCGCGTAGGCCGAGGCATGTCGCTGACCGGAGCGCTCGGCAAGCACCGCCCGGCGCAGTCGCAGCGGATGGGCGGCGCCGAGCACCGCGATCCGGCGGACCACCTGCGGATGTTGCGCGGCCACCGTCCAGGCCAGCAGGCCGCCGATGTCGTTGCCGATCAGCACCGCGTCGGTCTCGCCCAGCGCGGTGACCAGCTTGGCCACGTCGGCGGCCAGGGTGCTCGCGTCATAGCCGCGCGGGGTCTTGTCCGAGGCGCCGTAGCCACGCAGGTCGACCGCGACCGCCCGGTACCCGGCGTCGGCCAGGTCGGTGAGCTGGCGGGCCCAGGTCCACCAGAACGTCGGAAAGCCGTGCAGCAGCAGCACCAGCGGTCCGGTGCCTGCCTCGACCACGTGCAGCGCGATGCCGTTGGCGCCAATCGTCCGGTGCGTCCACGGCCCGTCGATCAGGACGATGGATTCGTCTGGTCTGTTCAGCAACGGGCCTCGGTTCGGCTCGGCGTGCCTGCAGTGGGCCTAGGCGCGATGGTGGGCTTGCTGCGAGGTGGCCTCGCGCAGCGCTGTCACGGTGGCCTTGGTGGTGTCGATGGTCTGCTGCGGCGCCTTGACGCGCTTGATCTTGCGGACGCCGACGAAGACCAGCAGCAGCGCCAGCAGCACCAGCACGCAGAACACGATCAGGTAGGCAACCCAGCGCCACAGATGCAGGGCAACCAGCCCCTCGGCGAGCGCGATCAGCCCGAAGGTCAGCGAGAACACCAGCAGGACGGCGGCGGCGGCGAACATGCCGGCACCGGTGCAGGCATGCTTGACCGCGGCTTTGACCTCGAGCTTGGCGAGTTCGATCTCACCGTGCAACAAGGTGCTGAAGCTGGCGTGTGCGTCGGACACCAAGGTTCCGATCGAGGGCTGCGGGCTGGCACTCTGCACCGCGTCATGGTTCACCGTCACCGGTCGGACGTCCTCTCTCGGCCGTTCGGTCGCTGGCTGTTGGCCAGCGGGCCTTCGGTGAAACCTTACGCCCAACGTAGTGCCCTCGACATTGCCGCAACGTTTCTTGCTTGCTGAGCATTATGGTGGCGATCGTGGCGAGCTACCTGATCACCGGCGCGTCCCGCGGAATCGGCCGGGCGCTGGCCGAGCGGCTGATCGCCGAGGGCCACCAGGTGTACGCGGCGGCCCGTTCGGCCGGCTCGGTTGCCGACCTGGCGCTGGCCGGGGTGGTCGAGCTTGATCTGGGTGTGCCGAGCGGCATCGAAGCGGCGCTGCGGCCATTGCTCGGTTCGTTGAGCGCGCTGGACGGCCTGGTGCACTGTGCCGGCATCGTGCAACCCGGTTCGCTGGCGACGGCGGGACCAGCCGAGTTCACCGGCCAGTTCACGGTCAATGTGGTGGCCCCCGCCGAGATGACCCGGCTGCTGCTGCCGGCGCTGCGGGTCGCGGCCGGCACCGTGGTGCTGATCAATTCCGGCTCCGGCCTCAATGCCCGCTCGCCGCTGGCCACCTATGGCGCGTCCAAGTTCGCCCTGCGCGGCTACGCCGAGGCACTGCGCCAGGAGGAGCCCGGGGTGCGGGTGTGCAGCGTGTTCCCGGGCCGTACCGCCACCGAGATGCAGCAGGCGGTACGCGCGGCCGAGGCCGGCGACTACGACGAGGCTGCCTACCTGAAACCGGCCACGGTGGCCGGCGTGATCGCCTCGGTGCTCAGCCTGCCCGCCGACGCGACCGTCACCGACGTGACGGTGCGCCCGGCCAGCCAGCCCGGCCCGTCCTCGCCGGACGCGCACCGTTAGCGGACCCAGCTAGCAGGCCCGTCCGGTAGGCGCGGTCAGGCGCCGGGTTCCGGGCGGGAGCCGTGGACCCGGGAAGGGCGCCCCGGTGGATCCGAGAAGGTGGATCAGTCCTCGGTCTTGGCGCTGCTCATCCCAGCACTGATCAGGCTCATCACGGTGCTGTCCGCCAGCGTGGTGACATCGCCGATGTCGCGGTGCTCGGCGACGTCGCGCAGCAACCGGCGCATGATCTTGCCCGACCTGGTCTTGGGCAGTTCGGCGACCACCATGATCTGGCGTGGCTTGGCGATGGCGCCGATCTCCTTGGCGACGTGGTTGCGCAGTTCGGTGGCCATGTCGCCGCCGTCGGTTGCCGAGCCGCGCAGGATCACGAATGCCACGATGCCCTGGCCGGTGGTCGGATCGGTGGCGCCGACCACCGCCGCCTCGGCCACGGCCGGGTGGGAGACCAGCGCGGATTCCACCTCGGTGGTCGAAATCCGGTGGCCGGACACGTTCATCACGTCGTCGACCCGGCCGAGCAGCCACAGGTCGCCGTCGGAGTCCTTCTTCGCCCCGTCGCCGGCGAAATAGTAGCCCTGCTCGGCGAAGCGCGACCAGTAGGTCTCGCGGTAGCGCTCGTCATCGCCCCAGATGCCGCGCAGCATCGACGGCCACGGTTCGGTGAGCACCAGCAGGCCACCGCCGCCGTCGGGCACCGGGTTGCCCTCGTTGTCGACCACGTCGGCCGCTACGCCGGGTAGGCCACGCATTGCCGAGCCGGGCTTGGTCTCGGTGACCCCGGGTAGCGGGCTGATCATCATCGCGCCGGTCTCGGTCTGCCACCAGGTGTCGACCACCGGGCAGTTGTCGTGCCCGATCACCCGGCGATACCACATCCAGGCCTCGGGGTTGATCGGCTCACCCACCGAGCCGAGCACCCTCAGCGAGGACAGGTCGAAACCGGCAGGGATGTCCTCGCTCCATTTCATGAACGTCCGGATGGTGGTGGGGGCGGTGTAGAGCAGGCTGACCCGGTACTTGTCGACGATCTCCCAGAACCGGCCCTGGTGCGGGGTGTCCGGTGTGCCCTCATAGATGACCTGGGTGGCGCCGTTGGCCAGCGGGCCGTAGACGATGTAGGAGTGGCCGGTCACCCAGCCGATGTCGGCGGTGCACCAGTAGACATCGGTCTCGGGCTTGAGGTCGAAGGCGGCGTGGTGGGTATAGGCGGTCTGGGTCAGGTAGCCGCCGGTGCTGTGCAGGATTCCCTTGGGCTTACCGGTGGTGCCCGAGGTGTAGAGGATGAACAGCGGCTGCTCGGCGTCGAAGGCCAGCGGCTCGTGCTCGGTCGCCTGTGCCTCGACCAGCTCTGACCACCAGACGTCGCGGCCCTCGGTCCATTCGACGTCGTTTCCGCCGCGCCGCACCACCAGTACGTTGCCGACCGGGCACGATCCGTCGGCAAACTTGGCCAGCGCCTCGTCCACCACCGTTTTGAGCGCGAATACCTTGCCGCGCCGGTAGCCACCGTCGGCGGTGATCACCAGGCTGGCATCGGCATCGAGCACCCGGTCATAGATCGCCTGGGCGGAGAAACCGCCGAAGATCACCGAGTGCACCGCGCCGAGCCGGGCACAGGCCAGCATCGACACCACCGCCTCGACGCTCATCGGCAGGTAGATGGCGACCCGGTCACCGGCCACCACGCCGAGTTCGGTGAGGGCGTTGGCGGCCTGGCAGACCAGCTCGCGCAACTGCGAGTAGCTGACCGTCCGGGTGTCGCCGGGCTCGCCCTCGAAGTGGATCGCCACCCGTTCGCCGTTGCCGGCCGCCACGTGCCGGTCCACGCAGTTCACCGACGCGTTCAGGGTGCCGCCGACGAACCACCGGGCGAACGGCGGGTTGGACCAGTCCAGCGCCTGCGACCAGGGCGAGGCCCAGTCCAGCCGGCCAGCCTGCGTCTCCCAAAAGCCGATCCGGTCCGATGCGGCGCTGTCGTAGGCGTCGGCCCGGACGTTCGCGGCCGCGGCGAACTCAGGGCTCGGCGCGAACCGGCGGTCCTCCCGCAACAGGTTGGACAGGCCCTCGCTGGTCTCGCTCATGTGGATCCTTCCTCCGGTGCTGCTCACTCGACGCTATCGCCGTGCCCGTCTGCGCGTGAAGGTGCTCGAGCCAACTGATACTCGTGCAGGCAGGCGGTATCGACCTGTTGTCGACTGTCACCTACCTGGCAAAGCTAGCGGCTGCCTGCGACAGTCCGCTCGGCGGTTGGTTACCGTCGGCCGGTGACCTCTGACCCGCTGACGCCCCTGCTCGGCTATCCCGGTGTGGCCGAAGTGGTTGAGGCCAGCCGCCGAGCGGTCGACGGGTTGCTCGGCAACCGGGTGCTGCGCCGACGCTCCTCGGATGTCTCGGCCGAATCGCTGCTGCGCGGTGCCTGGGCCTCGGCCTCGCTGGCCGGCTCGCCCGCGTCGCTGGCCGAGGTCCGGGCCGGCGAGGCCACCGATCCGATCGTGCAGGGCGCCTTGCGGGTGTCGACCGAGTTGGCGGGCCTGGCCGGTACCTGGTCGAGCGCGCACCGGCAGGTGCTGGCGCGCCTGCACGCGCTGGCGGCCACCGACCTGGCGCCGGCCGAACTGCTCGGTCGCCCGCGAATGGATCGTGCGGTGGCCCAACGGCTGGACACCCTGGCCGAGGTGCTCGCGGTGACCGCCGCTCCGGCAGTGGTGGTGGCCGCGATCGTGCAGGCCGAACTGATCGGGCTGGATGCCTTCGCCCCGGCCTCGGGCGTGGTCGCTCGCGCCGCGGCCCGGCTGACCCTGATCGACCGCGGGCTGGATCCGAAGTCGCTGGTCGCCTTCGAGGTGGGCCACCTGGAGCTGCGTGCCGGGTTCGAGCAGGCGATCGCCGGCTACCGGGCCGGTGAGCCCGAGGGTGTGTTCGGTTGGATCTCGCACTGCGGACACGCCCTGGAACTGGGGGTGCGGGAGTCGCTGGCCATCTGCGAGGCCATCCAGCGCGGTTGAGCGCCTCCCCAGATGCGCACACCGCATGGTCGAGGGCGCCGTACCTGCGTTACGGCGCCCTCTGCGGTCAATCGGGTTACCAAGCGTGCACTTTGACAAGGTC
>JBPCPA010000146.1:0-9293 GCA_050999655.1 Jatrophihabitans sp. | reverse complement strand
CCTTCTGACCGCGGACAACCTGCCGTCCTATCACCGCGCGATCGCCACCCGCTTCAGCCGGGCCGGTGCATGGGGGCAGTGGGTGGGCCAGTGGACGGCTGAGGAAGGTCGGCACGGCATCGCGCTGCGCGACTACCTGGTCGTCACCCGGGGTGTCGACCCGGTCCGGTTGGAAGAGTTGCGGATGCTGCACATGACCGCCGGCTACGACTCCGGGGACAAGACCCCGCTGCAGGCGGTGGCCTACGTCTCGTTCCAGGAGCTGGCCACCAGGGTCTCGCACCGCAACACCGGCAAGGCCACCGGCTGCCTGCTGGCCGAGCAGTTGCTGGCGCGGATCGCCCAGGACGAGAACCTGCACATGATCTTCTATCGGAACCTGGTGGCGGCCGCCTTCGAGATCGCGCCCGACGCGACCATGTCGGCGGTGCGCGATGAGGTGGTCGGCTTCCAGATGCCAGGCGCCGGTATGCCGGACTACCTGCGCAACTCGGTGACCATCGCCAAGGCCGGCATCTATGACCTGCGGCTGCACCACGACGCCGTGATCGCGCCGGTGCTGAAGTTCTGGAACGTCTTCGACCGCACCGATCTCGGCGCCGAGGGTGAACAGGCCCGCGAGCAGCTGGCCGAATTCATGACCGAGCTGGACGCGCAGGCGAGCCGGTTCGTCGAACAGCGCGAGCGGGCTCGGGCCCGGACGGCTGCCCGCCAGCACTAACCGCCATCAGCGACCGCCCTTTGGGGCGCGCCCCGGCGCCGGTACGACCCGCCCGGCGACCTGTTGGGTATATCGCCGCCGGGTTCCGGGTACTCTTCAGTTAGTTAACGTCGATTGCACGCCCATTTGTCGTCAATGCGATGAACGCCGGGCGCGCTGACCGAAGAGTGAGGTGTCATCGGTGACGGTGTCCAGCGGCGCGGTGGCGGCTCGCGCGCTAGCCGTCCGTCCTCGCCTCGCCGTCCTCGCCGGCCTGCTGACGTTGTTGGCCATGCTGCTTACCGCCCAACCCGCCCAGGCCAGCACGGCT
Organism: Jatrophihabitans sp.; assembly: GCA_050999655.1. Taxonomy (GTDB): domain Bacteria; phylum Actinomycetota; class Actinomycetes; order Mycobacteriales; family Jatrophihabitantaceae; genus Jatrophihabitans_A. Next base: position 8,262 of record JBPCPA010000146.1, on the reverse strand, counting down.
CACCGGCCAGCACATCGCCCCAGCGCCCCGGCCAGTCATCCTCAGCCGGCCGCACAGCACGCAACGCGTCACACCAAGGTCGGCCAGGCCCGTGAGGATGCTCGGCAGCGTGCGGCGATCCGGCGGGCGAAGGCCCGGCGGCAGACCCAGCTCTGCCGCGACCACGCCCGGCCGATCGCACGACACTCCCAGGACAAGCGGTTGCACAGCGGGGGTGAGCACGGCAAGCCCGACCCCCAGCAGGCCGGCCCCATCGGCTCAGCCGGCCCGCCGAGCGTCATCTCGCACCCGACCGACCCGGCCGCGGCCAAGGCAGCTGCGGCCAAAACAGCTGCGGCCAAAGCTGCTGCGGCCAAAGCTGCTGCGGCCAAAGCGGCTGCTAAGGCGGCCGCGGCCAAGGCTGCCGCCTTGGCCGCCCTGCAGGTCCGCTCGATTGCGGCCCACCGTGCCCTTGCATCTCTCGGTGGCTCAGCGTTCACGCTGGGTTCGGCAGTGTCGGTCGCCGACGCCCCGCGCATCGTCGCCGGCCGTTCGGTGACTCGCCCCGTCACCGGACCGGCCAGCACCCACCCGACGCCGGCGACCCCGTCGCGGGCGGCCCCCGACCGTCCCAATCCGGTGCTGGCGCTGCCCACCCAGATCGCCGAAGCCGGCCTGTCGGTGGGCGCCGGCCCGGCGGTCCTGCTCGCGCTGGTGCTGCTGGTCGGCCTGGCACTGGTAGTGGCTGGCACCCGTCGGCGGACCTCGGTGACCCTGCACTGAGCGCGCTCGGTATCGACCTGCACTGACCGCGCTCGGTATCGACCTGAATTGACCGCCCTCGGCACCGCCGCGCCGTATTCGTGGGCTTCGCGGCCTCACCCGACGCAGCCGTTTTGGCAGAAGCGGCATACCGGGGCTGAATCGCCAGCAGGCAGCTGATCATGTTGGATCCGGTCCCGACTGAGTGGTTTTCGCCGCCGGAACGTGGGCAGGCTCAGCTGTAATCATGGTGTAAGCGGCCTGGTGCACGGTGTGCACCTAGCCCGGATGATCCGGGTACCGCCCCAAAGGAGGCCTTCATGGTCAAGCACTACCTGAAGTACGCAATCAGCACGCTCACCACCGCGATGTTCGTGCACAACAGCTGATTGCCCGATGTGGCCGGACGCTTCGGCGTCCGGCCACATCGTCAATGCCCGTCCGAACCAGTACCGGGAGGCCTACGTCGTGTTCGACAGCGCGATCGACCAGCTGCGCTACGTCACGTCGGTACTGCTGAACCGGCCGGCCTCGCCCACCGTGCTGAGCCGGATCGCACGCGACATGGTCATGACGATGGACGAGTTCGGGGCACCGGGCGAGGACGCCCAACTGCTACCCGGACAGAGCGGCGGCGTCGACCCCGAGGTGCGCAGGACGATGACCTCGCGCAATCTGCGGGCCACTGCGCGCTGGGCCCAGACGACGTCCTACTACCGGCAGGTCTTCGCCGACACCGGCCTGTCCGGTGACCGCTTCGACCTCGCCAACTGGACCCAGATCCCGGTCACGCCCAAGGCTGCGCTGAAGGCCATGCCGGCTGCCTTCGTGTCCACCAGAGTCAACCCGGCCATCCAGGCACGGACCACCGGAACCACCGGCGCACCCGCCGTAATCTGGTTCTCTCGTGACGAGTTCGAGACGATGGCCGCACTGAGCACGCTGGGTGCCACGATGCAGGAGGAATTGCGCCGCGAACACGTCGTCGCGTTCGCGGGCTGCTCCCGCAACACCATGGCACTGACGTTGAGCATGGAGTCGGCGACCCGGATCGGCGCTGCCTTCGTCCAGTACGGAATGGTCGAGCCGGCGCTGGTGCTGGACGCGTTGGCCAATCCGGTGGGCCTGCCGGGCAAGCTCGCACAGATCAGCCATCTCATCTGCTCCTCCTCCTACCTGGCAGCCCTGGTCCAGCTTGCCGAGGACGAGGGTTGGCGACCCGCCGACTTCGGCCTGCAATCGATCGACGTCGGTGGCGAAGTGCTCACCGCGGCGCTGGGCAACCGTGCGCTGGCAGCACTGGGCGCGCGGCCGCGCAGTGCGTACCTGATGACCGAGGCGTTGCCCTACGGCGCGGCGCTCTGTCAGCAGGGGCACCTGCACTTCACCAGCGAACTGGCCCACGTCGAGTTCCTCGATCCGCAGACCTATCAACCAGCCCGGCCGGGCGAGCTTGCCACCATCGTGATCACGCCGCTCTATCCGTACCGGCGGTGCACGATGTTGCTGCGCTACGTCACCGGCGATCTGGTCCGGCTGCCGGTCGAGCAGCCGTCCTGCGAGCTGGCCCAGCTGCCGGCCACCTCCGACATCCTTGGCCGCTATACCGGTCCCGGCAGCGTGCGGGTGTTGACCAGACCGCTGCTGGAGGCGCTGGAGCGGCATCCATCGATCCCGCTGCCGGCCCGGTACACGGTGACCGGCGAGCAGCAGCTCAGCCTGCACGTCCTGTCGCGCTCGGACGCCGAGCCATTGCGGCGTTCGATCCTGGACAGCCTGACCGCAGCCGGTGTGCCGATCACCGACGTCATCCTGCACACCGGGCAGGACGGCATGCCGGCTGCCATGCCCGTCCGCGCCGACCTTCGGGAGCGCACCTTCGAAGGCACCGGCACGAAGCTCGATCTGCCGGTGCCGGTGTGACGCCGAGCCGAATGGCGCTGGCCGTCCTGCCGCTGCTGGTCGCCGTGCTGGTCTGGTGCGCCGCCGGCTACCTGCGGCGTTACCGCCCGCCCCGACCACCGATCGGCGTCTATCGCTGGTCTGACATTGCCGTCATGATCGCCTCGGTGGTGGTGGCACCGTTCGGCTATCTGGCGCTGCCCAGGATCGTTGTCGCGGTGATCTTCGGCGTGGTGTTGCTGTTCGCGATCCAGCTGATGCTGGCGCCGATCTGCGGTGGCCGGCCGGCCACCGCGATCGCGCTGGTCCTGGTCGGGCTCACCGGGGTCGCCGACCTTGCCGGGCACGCCATGCTGGTGGTAGCCGGCACCGACGCGGCACTCTTCCTGGCGCTGATCGGCGTCGCCAACCTGTGGGCCCAGAGCGGTATGAGGGCGGTGCAGGTGGCCGCGCTGGCTGGTCTGCTTGCCGGCTATGACCTGCTTGCCACCGGCCTCACCGACATGATGAGCCGGTTCGCCCACGAGCTGAACGGCCTGCCGTACGCCCCGGTGTTCGCGCTGACCAGCGGGCCCGCCGCGGTGTCGATTGGCCTGGGGGACCTGCTCATGCTGGTGCTCTACCCGCTGGTCGCGACTCGCTGTTACGGCCGGCGTGCGGGCATCATCGCGGCGGCGGCCGGGGTTGCCAGCGTCGGCCTGCTCGATCTGTTGTTCGCGCTCGGCACGCTGAGTACCGCGGTCCCGTTCCTCACCGTTCTCGGTCCGGTGATCGTCATCCAGCAGCTGTACTGGCGGCGCCGGTACCCGGTGGAACGGCCGGTAGTGAACTGGCTCAACGGTAGGGATCCGGCCAGCTCGCAGCCCGCCGGCGTGCCACAGCTGACCGGGCCACTGCACCCGGCCGGTCCGATCAACGAGACGCCCGGCAGCTGGCTGGCAGTCATCGACGGCCGGATCGTCGGACGTGCCGGTAGCCCCGGACGAGCCCGCCGGTGCGCTCGCGAGGCCGGCTACCTAGCCATCCCGGTGGTCCGTCAGGTCTGAGAGCTGGCCGTGGATCCGCGCGACAGCGCTGGTCGCACCCAGCTCGAGTGCGGCCGTGAGCGCCTGGCGCAGGGCAGCCGCCGCCCGCGCCGGATCGTCGAGCGTCGTGTAGGCGTCCGCGGCCTGGACGAGCAGTTCGATCAACCGGTGCAGCGCGCTGCGTCGAACCGACGGCACCCCCGGCGGCCGGCGCGGCGCGGCCACCCGCCGTCGGTCCTGGCCAGTCAGCAGGACGTACTGCTCGTAGGTCGCACGCAGTTGTGGACCCGGGTACAGCCCGAGCTCGTCGGACAGCGCAGCGCTGATCCGTCGGTAGGCGAGGACGGCATCGGTCTGCCGGCCGGTCGCGGCCAGAGCCTGGATGTGCAGGGCGCCGAGTTCCTCGTCCAGCGGGTCGGCGTGCGCCAACGGCTCCAACGCCTTCAGCGCGCACCGCGGCCGGTCTTCGGCGATGCTGCCCCGGCCGAAGGCCAGCGCGGCATCTCGGCGCTGCCGTTCCAGCAGGGTGATCCTGGCGGCGAAACGCGCGGCAACCTCTGGTTCGTCGGCAAGCACCTGCCCGCGCCACAGTCCCAACGCCGCTCCCAGGTCGGACAGCTCGGCGGGCAAGCGCGCGGCCAGGTCGGCAAAGACCCGGACATCGGTGCTTCGCTCGCCCAGCTCGAGCCGGTACCCGGTCGCGGTGGTATCGATCCCGGTTCCGCCACCCTGCTCGGTGAGCAACCCCCGACAGCGATGTATCGCCACCTGCAGCGCCGATCGTGACCTCGGCCAGGTCGATCCCCAGATCGCCGTGCCCAGGCTGTCGGCCGAGGCCTCGTTGTTCTCGCTCAGGGTCAGGACGGCCAGGATCCTGCGGGAGATCCGCGAGGCCGGACTGACCAGGCCGCATGCGGTACTGAGCCGAAGTGGCCCCAGCGCCACGACGGCGATCCCCGGATTGGTGACGTGCCCGACTGACAGGTGAGCCTCCCGTGTATTCGCCCCTGTCGGACAGTAGCCTTCGCACCAATTATCGGGACCGCCTCGGCTGTACAGATTCGGATAGGAATATCGTCCAGCACGTCGGATTCTGGCGGGACTGCGGAGCGCAGCCTGGCGGGGCGGTCAGCAGCCCGCGACCGGTCGAGCTTTGCCAGCTATTGCTGGCTGAACTAGATCGCCACTGACTCGCTGGCCCGCGAGATCGCGGCACTGCGCTGGCGGCGGATCGCATCGACGGTGAGTATCACCAGCGCGGTCCAGACCAGAGCGAAGCCGATCAGGCGCGGCAGCGGCAGCGGCTCGTGCCGGATTCCGATGCCGACCGCGAACTGCAGCACCGGCGCCAAGTACTGCAGCAGGCCCAACGACGTCAGCGGTAGCCGCCGGGCGCCGGCGCCGAACAACAGCAGCGGTATCGCGGTCACCAGGCCGGTGCCCGCCAGCAGCAGCGCGTTGCCCGGCCCGTGCCGTCCGAAGGTCAGCTCGGACTGTTCGGCCAATACCAACAAGGTGATCAGCGCTGGACCGGCCAGCACCGCGGTCTCGATTGCCAGCGACTCCATCCCACCGACATTGACCTGCTTCTTCAAGAAGCCATAGCCGGCGAACGAGATCGCCAGGGTCAGCGCGATCCACGGCAACCGGCCGTAGTCCAGGGTCAGCACCACGATGGCCAGCGAGGCGATGCCGACCGCCAGCCACTGTGCCCGGCCCAGCCGCTCCTTCAACACCACCACGCCGAGCAGGATGGTCAGCAGTGGATTGATGAAGTACCCGAGGCTGGTCTCGACCACATGACCGTTGTTGACGCCCCAGATGTAGACGCCCCAGTTCACCGACACCAGCACGGCGGCCACCGCCAGCCGCGCCAGCTTGGCCCGGTCGGCCAGCACCACGGCAACCCGGGACCAGCCGCCGACCGCGCTGAGCAGCAGTCCGACGAAGATCACCGACCAGATCATCCGGTGGGCCAGGATCTCCACCGCGCCGGCCGGACGCAGCAACGGCCAGTAGAGCGGGAACAGTCCCCAGAGCAGGTAAGCCGATGCGCCGTACAGCAGGCCCCGACGATTCTCCCTGTCCTCGGCCACCACGCCAGCCTACGGGGCGGGTTCGTGAGCGGGGCGGCCCCGCAGCACGGCCGGGTCGACATTGTCGCGGGTGGGCCGGGTCGGGCGATCGTCGAGTTCCATGAATACCTCGGGCACGCCCAGCGGGGTGAAGCCGAGCTTGGCGTACACCCGGTGCGCATCCCGGGTACCGAGCAAGAAGCGGCTGACGCCGTCAGCCCTGAGCCGCTCGACCACGCTGGCGACCAGCCAGCTACCGATGCCCCGACCGCGCGCGGACTCCTCGACGAACACGTCGCCGATCCAGCAGAAGCTGACCCCGTCGGTGATCGCCCGGGTCAATGCCAACTGGGTTCCGTCCGGGCCGTAGACGCCGAACACCCGGGAGCCGGCGAACGAGCGTTCGATCTGGTCCGGGCTGCGGTCACTGGCCCAGTAGGACGTGCTCAGCCATCCGACGCAGCGGGCCACGTCGAGCCGGCTCTGGTCATCAGACAGCGTCAGGCCGTCCGGCCCGGACACGGTATAGCTCATCGGCGCTAGCTGACCGTCCAGGGATCGCTGCCGCGCAGCAGGTCCAGCAGGGCCGCGTCGTCCCCGGTCGCCTTCGCCTTGGCGGCATCGACCTGCTCGTTGACCAGCCGGTCATAACTGGGCCGGCTGACGTCGCGAAAGACTCCCATCGGCGACAGCCGGCTGTCGGCCTGCGACAGCCGCGAGATCGCGAAGGCGTAGGACGGATCCTCGGCGTGGGCATCGTGCACGACCACCCGGGGGTCGTCCTCGGGCACGTCCTGCTCCACCCGCAGCGCGCCAGTGGCCGGGTCGCGCACCACTGCTTTGGAGCCGTCACCGAACCGGACCGGCTGACCGTGCTCCAGCCCGATGATCCACTCGCCCCTGGTGTCGGAGTCCTTGAGCAGGTCGAAGGCACCGTCGTTGAAGATGTTGCAGTTCTGGTAGATCTCGACCAGCGAGGCGCCCTCATGCTGGCTGGCCGCGCGCAGCACCCCGGTGAGGTGTTTGCGGTCCGAATCCAGGGTGCGGGCCACGAAGCTGGCCTCGGCGCCCAGCGCCAGCGAGATCGGGTTGAAGGGATGGTCCACCGAGCCGAACGGGGTGGACTTGGTGATCTTGCCCTGCTCGCTGGTCGGGGAGTACTGGCCCTTGGTGAGGCCGTAGATCCGGTTGTTGAACAGCAGGATCGTCAGGTTGACGTTGCGCCGCAGCGCGTGGATCAGGTGGTTGCCGCCGATCGAGAGCGCGTCACCGTCGCCGGTCACTACGAATACCGTGAGGTCCGGACGGCTGGTGGCCAGACCGGTGGCGATCGCCGGGGCCCGGCCGTGGATGGAATGCATCCCGTAGGTGTTCATGTAGTACGGAAAGCGCGAGGAGCAGCCGATGCCGGAGATGAACACAATGTTCTCCCGAGCGATGTTCAGCTCAGGCATGAAGCCCTGGACGGCGGCCAGCACGGCGTAGTCACCGCAGCCGGGGCACCAGCGGACCTCCTGATCGGTCTTGAAGTCCCTTGCCTTGAGGCCGATGTCAGCCAACTCGCTCCACTCCTCGATCAGGTGCCGCTGGTAGCTTGCCGGTGCTGACCCGGGCTGGTGGCGGGCTAGTCATGGGTGATCACGCCCTGCAGCATCTCGGCCAGTTCGGCCGCCCGGAACGGCATGCCACGCACCTGCGTCACCGAGATCGCGTCCACCAGGTAGCGGCCGCGGATCAGCAGGGCCAACTGGCCCATGTTCATCTCCGGTATCACCACCTTCTGGTAGCGGGCGAGCACCTCGCCGAGGTTTGCCGGAAACGGGTTGAGGTGGCGCAGGTGGGCCTGCGCGATCGAGTACCCGGCCCGCCGCACCCGGCGGACAGCCGCGCCGATAGGCCCGTAGGTCGAGCCCCAGCCGAGCACCAGCACCGTCGCATCGTCGGCGAGGTCGTCGAGTTCGATATCGGGCACCGTGACGCCCGCGACCTTGGCCGCCCGGGTGCGAACCATGAAGTCGTGGTTGTCGGGGTCATAGGAGATGTTGCCGGTCTTGTCCGCCTTCTCGATGCCACCGATCCGGTGTTCCAGGCCGGCGGTGCCGGGTACCGCCCAGGGTCGGGCCAGCGTCTGCGGATCCCGCAGGTAGGGCAGGAACTCGCCGTTCTCGCCGTTGGGCTCGGTGAGAAAGTCCACGCTCAGGTCGGGCAGCTCAGACAGCTCGGGCAGCCGCCACGGCTCGGAGCCATTGGCCACGTAGCCGTCGGACAGCAGGAACACCGGCGTCCGGTAGGTGGTCGCGATCCGGATCGCCCCGATGGCGGCATCGAAGCAGTCACCGGGGGAGCGCGGGGCCACGATCGGCACCGGCGCCTCACCGTTGCGGCCGTACATCGCCTGCAGCAGGTCGGACTGCTCGGTCTTGGTCGGCAGGCCGGTTGAGGGGCCACCGCGTTGGATGTCGCAGATGACCAGGGGCAGCTCGAGCGACACGGCCAGGCCGATCGCCTCGCCCTTGAGC
>JBPCPA010000136.1:0-3080 GCA_050999655.1 Jatrophihabitans sp. | reverse complement strand
GATGGTGGCCGTCTGCTGCACGGCGCTGGACTGCAACTGCCCGGCAGCATTGGTGACCAGGACGAAGTCACCACCGATCACCGGCAGGCCCTTGTAGGTACGGTCGTAGGACACGTACTGCAGGCCCTGCGGGACCGAGACCACCGGGTGCGCGACGAAGGCGTCATTGGCGCTGGCGTGCAGGAACGCCGGGCGGGAGCTGACCACGTTGGCGGCCGTGTTGGCAGCCAACGCACTCGCCGCGAGCGGCTGAGCCGAGGGTGCGGCCGCAGTGGCCGTGGTGGTGGTGACCGCGATGCCGGTGACGGTGAAGGCAGCCATGCCGACCAACGAGGCCAGCGCGCCGGTACGGCGGCGCTTGGACAAAACCATGGAGGATCCTTTCGGGGGATGGCGAAGCCGACTGGGTGGGTTGGCTTCGGGAATCGTGGCTGCGCCGGTTCCCCCGAACGACCGGTCGCTCTCCACTCGTAGCGGAGCTGCCGGCTCGGACGCTATCGCCCGTTTCATAACAAAGTCAATGGCAATCCATAAGTGACTCTAAAGTTAGTCAAACTAAGCGCCCGCTCGACGCTTCGAGCCCGCGGCGTGCTGGCGGCGATGGCGCAGCGCTACATTCGGCGTGGCCAGGAACCGGGCAGCTCCGGTCTCGCCCCGGCCGTGCGTGCTTCGCGTCAACCTTTGGATATCAGATCAATCGAGCTGCCCGCGTACGGGATGATGAGCTGTCGCGTCGAACCAACCGGAGTGTCCAGATGACCGAGATCGTTGTCTTCCACCACGCACAGGGCCTCACGCCGGGGGTGGTCGCCTTCGCCGACACGCTCCGCGGCGCGGGCCACACCGTCCACACGCCGGACCTGTTCGCCGGGCGCACCTTCGACAGCATCGACGCCGGGATGGCGCATATCGCGGACGTCGGCTTCGAGGACCTCGTCGAGCGGGGAATGCTCGCTGCCGAGGCCTACCCCGCCGAGGTGGCCTACGCGGGGTTCTCCTTCGGCGTCGTCGCAGCCCAGAAGCTGGCGCAGACAAGGGCCGGCGCGCGCGGCGCGCTGCTGTACTACTCCTGCGTGCCCACGTCCTTCCTCGGCCCGTGGCCGGCAGGCGTTCCGGTCCAGATCCACGGAATGGACGCCGACCCGCTGTTCGTCGACGAGGGCGATCTCGACGCGGCCCGCGCCCTCGTCGATGAAGCCGAGCAGGCCGAACTGTTCCTGTACCCGGGCGATCAACATTACTTCGCCGACAGCTCGCTGCCCTCCTTCGACCCTGAGGCCGCCGCGCTCCTCACCCAGCGCACCCTTGAGTTCCTGTCCCGATGAGCTCGGAGACTGCGCACCCGTTACTCGCCTTCGAGATCACTGTCGATTGCGCCGACGCGGCTGCCCTGGCCATTTTCTGGAAGGTGGCCGTAGGTTACGTCGAGCACGGTGACCCGGGTCCGGGCACGGCCTGGCTATCGGATCCGCGGGGCATTGCGCCGCACCTATGCTTCATCGAGGTCGCCGAGCCGAAGATCGTGAAGAACCGCGTGCACATCGATCTGGCGGTGTCGGGCAGTGGGACGCCCGAGGACAAGTGGCAGCGAATCAGCGACGAGGCCGGGCGTCTGCGCAACGCCGGCGCCACGGTCCTGACCGAATTCACCGGCCGGTGGATCACCATGGCCGATCCCGAAGGTAACGAGTTCGACGTCTGTTAACGTGCCGTGCCACCGTCCGGCGGGCGTCAGCCCTGCTGGTCGTACGGGCTGCTGCGGACGTCGGATGCCGGTGGCTGGCCGTCGGTCGAGTGTGCGCCCGACTGGCCGCCGGACCTGCCGTCGTTCGGGTCATAAGACGGGTCACGACGCTCGAAGTCGGTCCTTGCCTGATCGGCCTCATCGGTTCGGCCAGTATCGGTTCGGCCGGCATCGGTTCGGCCGGTATCGGTTCGGCCGGTATCGGTTCGGCCAGTATCGGTTCGGCCAGTATCGGTGTCGGCGGCCTCGGCGCGGGCCTCGGTCCGGTCTGGCCTGTGATCGTGATCGTGATCGTGATCGTCGACCGTCCGATCAGCCATCGTTCGGTCGGAGCGAACCTCACGGCCGGCCACTCCTGCGCCGGCGTCCCGCTCGGCTGCCGCACGACGGTCGGCCTCAACCTGCCGGTCGGTCTCAACCTGCCGCTCGGTTTCAGCCTGGCGGTCGGCTTCGGCCTGCCGTTCGAGTTCGGTGCGGCGGTCGAGCTCGGCCTGCCGTTCGAGTTCGGCGGCCCGCTCGTCATCGCGCTGGGCTGCCCGCAGGTCGCGCACGCCGACCACCGCCAGCCTGCCCAGCGCGAACGCGGCCAGGAACAGAATGACCGCGCCGAGGCCGTAGAAGTAGCCGAGCTGGGCCAGCGTCCGGCCGCTGTCGCGGGTGCTGAGCGGTGCGCCGATGTCGCCGAGGTGCCAGAGCGAGTCCAGCGACAGTCCGACCACGAACCAGGCACCGCCGGCGGCAGCAAGCCAGCCCCCGACGCTGCCGCTGAGCCGGTTCTTGCTGACCAGCACCAGCAGGCCGCCGAGCGCGGTGGCCGCACCCGGCAACACCTCGAGCCAGAATCTGGCCGCGGTCCAGACCCAGGTCTGGTCGCTGTAGTAGCTGTAATCGAAGTACGGGCCGATGAAGGGCACCAGCGCACCCCAGGCGCCCAGCACCACCAGCAGCAGGCCGCTGACCGCGCCACGGGTACGGGGAACCCGCATGGTCCGGGTCCGGTCGGGTGTTGCCTCGCGCACGGTCATCGAAGTCTCCTCGGCTAGTGGTGGCGGTGCTGGCTGAACCAGAGCGTCTCGCGGCCTACTCGACGCGAGGTTCTCGCGGAGCACCCGTGGCCGGGCGTGGCGGGCACGTCGTGGCTGACGCGTGTGCCGAAGCATAGCGCCAGGCGTCGGTGGCCACCGGCTCGCTCAGATGATTGTCCCTCGCTGGGGCTCGGTCGATGCTCGCTCAGCTGGTTGTCACGTCGCTGCGCTCCTTCCTCGCTGGGGCTCGGTCGATGCTCGCTCAGCGGTGCCGTCACGTCGCTGCGCTCCTCCCTCGCTGGGGCTCGGTC
>JBPCPA010000125.1:0-26774 GCA_050999655.1 Jatrophihabitans sp. | reverse complement strand
GGTCGCTTGTTTTTTCGCCTGCTGCCTTCCCGAGGCCCAGTACTGCAGCGCCATCTTGGCCGCCACCTCGACCGCCACCGAACCGGAGTCGGCGAAGAACACCCGCTGCAGCGGCTCGGCGGTGATCTCGATCAGGGTGCGGGCCAGCTCGATCGCCGGCCGGTGGGTCAGGCCGCCGAACATCACGTGGCTCATCGAAGCCAGCTGCTCGGCGGCAGCCGCGTCCAGTACCGGGTTGCGGTAGCCGTGGATGGCCGCCCACCACGACGACATCGCATCGATCAGCTCGTGCCCGTCAGCCAACCGCAGCCGGACGCCGGACGCCGAGCTGACCAGCAACGGGTCCACCAGGCCCGGCGATGGCCCGTACGGGTGCCAGAGGTGCCCGCGATCGAAGGCCAGCAGCTCCTCGGCGCTGCTCACCCCCTGGGCGCGGACTTCGCCGATCCGTCCGGCTGCTGGCCCGGTGCCGGTGGGGTGGCGTCCACGCCGGCCTCCTTGCGCTGCTCGGGCGTGATCGGCGCGGGTGCCTCGGTGAGCGGGTCGTAGCCGCCGCCGGTCTTCGGGAACGCGATCACGTCGCGGATCGAGTCGGTGCCCGACAGCAGAGCGCAGATCCGGTCCCAGCCGAAGGCGATGCCACCGTGCGGCGGGGCGCCGAAGGCGAAGGCGTCGAGCAGGAACCCGAACTTCTCCTGCGCCTGGTCAGGCGACAGGCCCATCACGGCAAACACCCGCTGCTGGACGTCGCGCTGGTGGATACGGATCGACCCGCCACCGATCTCGTTGCCGTTGCAGACGATGTCGTAGGCGTAGGCCAGCGCGCTGCCCGGGTCGGTGTCGAAGGTGTCCAGGAACTCCGGCTTCGGGCTGGTGAACGCGTGGTGCACCGCCGTCCAGGCCCCGGAACCGACCGCGATGTCGCCGCTGGCGGTCGCATCCGAGCTCGGTTCGAACAGCGGCGCGTCGACCACCCACAGGAAGGACCAATCGCCCTCGGTGAGCCGGCCGGCCCGCCGCCCGATCTCGAGGCGGGCCGCGCCCAGCAACGACTGCGAGCTCTTGCGGGCTCCGGCGGCGAAGAACACGCAGTCACCCGGCCGGGCTCCGACGAACTCGGCCAGGCCCGCCCGCTCGTCGTCGGAGAGGTTCTTGGCCACCGGGCCGGACAGCTCGCCGTCCTCGCCGACCAGCACGTAGGCCAGCCCGCGGGCGCCGCGCTGCTTGGCCCAGTCCTGCCAGGCGTCGAGCTGGCGACGCGGCTGCGACGCGCCGCCGGCCATCACCACCGCGCCGACGTAGTCGGCCTGAAAGACCCGAAACGGCGTCTGGGCGAAGTAGTCGGTGCACTCGGTCAGTTCGAGGTCCAGGCGCAGGTCGGGTTTGTCCGAGCCGTAGCGGTTCATCGCGTCGGTGTAGGTCAGCCGCGGGATCGTCGCAGGCACCTGGTAACCGATCAGCGCCCAGAGCGCGCGCAGGACGTTCTCGGCGAGCGCGATCACGTCGTCCTGATCGACGAAGCTCATCTCGATGTCGAGCTGGGTGAACTCCGGCTGGCGGTCGGCGCGGAAGTCCTCGTCGCGGTAGCAGCGCGCGATCTGGAAGTACCGCTCCATGCCGGCCACCATCAGCAGTTGCTTGAACAGCTGCGGCGATTGCGGCAGGGCGTACCAGGACCCTGGCTGCAGCCGGGCCGGCACCAGGAAGTCGCGGGCACCCTCGGGGGTGGAGCGGGTCAGCGTCGGCGTCTCGATCTCGACGAAATCCTGGCCGTCCAGCACCTCGCGGGCGGCCCGGTTGACCCGGGACCGCAACCTGATCGCCGCGGCCGGCGCCGGGCGGCGAAGGTCGAGGTAGCGGTACTTAAGCCGGGCCTCCTCGCCGACCTCGGTGTGCTCGTCGATCTGGAACGGCAGCGCGGCGGCCGGGTTGAGCACCTCCAGCCGGTCGGCGACCACCTCGATCTGGCCGGTCGCGATGTGCTCGTTGGTCTTGCCCTCCAGCCGCTGCCGGACCGTGCCGGTGACCGTGATGCACCACTCGTTGCGCAGGTTGTGGGCAATGGCATCGTCGCGGACGACCACCTGGATCACTCCGGAGGCATCGCGCAGGTCGATGAACGCCACCCCGCCGTGGTCGCGACGGCTGGCCACCCAGCCCGCGAGGGTGACCGACTGGCCGGCCTCGGACGCGCGCAGCGTCCCGGCCTCATGCGTGCGGAGCACAGGAATTCCTCTCGGTTCGTGATCGGTGGGCAATTCTCCCACGGGCGGTAGCGGGCATCGGCCCGACGACCGGCGGCTCAGGCCTCGGGACGCACGATCTGCGGACGCAGGTCCTCGGCCGGCGGCAGCCAACCGGCCGGATCGGCCGGCAGCTGCTCGCCGGTCCGGATGTCGCGCACCGCGTCGGTCTGCTCGCCGGTGCCGTCGGCCGGAAACCACACGAACGGGATGCCGCGCCGCTCGGCGAACCGGATCTGCTTGCCGTACTTCTGCGGGCTCGGCGCCACCTCGCAGGCCACGCCGCGGGCCCGCAGCTGCTGGGCGATCCCCCAGCACCGGGCCCGGGCGTCCTCGTCGGGCAACGCGATCAGCACCGCAGAGGGCACCGACCGGCTGGCGGTGAGCTTCTTGCGCGCGAACAGCGGGATCAGCATCCGGGTCACCCCGAAAGAGATGCCGACGCCGGGGTAGCTGGTCCGGCCATCGCTGGCCAGCGAGTCGTAGCGGCCCCCGGAGCAGATCGAGCCCAGGCTCTCGAAGCCGGCCAGCCGGGTCTCGAACACCGTGCCGGTGTAGTAGTCCAGCCCGCGAGCGATTCGCAGGTCGGCCTCGACGTGGAACCGGTCGGTGTTCAGCTCCGAGCAGCCGTCGATGATCGCGGCCAGCTCGGCCAGGCCCTCGGCCAGCAGCGGGTCGCCGACGCCCAGGGCGTGCACCCGCTCGACGAAGGAGCTGTCGCTGGTGCGGATCTCGGCCAGCGCCAGGCACTGGCGGGCCTGCTGCTCGTCCAGGCCGGCCTCGGAGACCAGCATGGTGGTGATGACCTCGGGCGGCACCTTGTCGATCTTGTCGATGACCCGCATCACCGGACCGGCCGCGGCGATCCCGAGGCCGCGGCAGAATCCCTCGATGAGCTTGCGGTTGTTCACCTGCAGGGTCAGCGCCGGCACCGGCAGCGCCGACAGCGCCTCGGCCATCACCCGGGCCACCTCGACATCGTGGTGAAACGGCAGGACGTCGCGGGCCACCACGTCGATGTCGGCCTGGGTGAACTCCCGGTAGCGGCCTTCCTGCGGCCGCTCGCCCCGCCACACCTTCTGGATCTGGTAGCGCCGGAAGGGGAACTCCAACCGGCCGGCGTTCTCCAGCACGTAACGGGCGAAGGGCACCGTCAGGTCGAAGTGCAGGCCCAGCGTCGAGGACTCCTCGGCCGTGTCCTGTGCCGCGTGCAGCCGGCGGAGCAGGTAGACCTCCTTGTCGATGTCGCCCTTGCGCAGCAACTGCTCCAGCGGCTCGGCCGCCCGGGTCTCGATCGGCGCGAAACCGTGCAGCTCGAAGGTGGCCCGCAGCTGGTCGATGATCTGCAGCTCGGCCAACCGCTCGGCGGGCAGCAGTTCCGGAAAGCCGCTGATCGGGCTGGGCTTGGTCAGCGGTGGCGACTTCGGTTCGGTCACGTCAGATCTCTCAGGTAAGGATTGCTCATGCGTTCACGCCCTATGGTGGTCTGCGGGCCGTGGCCGGGACAAACCATTACTTCGTCGGCCATCGGCAGGATCACCGTGCGCAGCGAGTCGAGCATCGCCGTCATCGAGCCGCCAGGCATGTCGACCCGGCCGATGGAACCGGCGAACAGCACGTCCCCGCTGAACAGCACGTCGGGCTCGCTGCCGTGATCCAGGTTCAGCACCACCGAGCCCTCGGTGTGCCCCGGCGTGTGCCGCACCGTGAAGCTCAGACCGGCGATCTCGACCAGGCCACCGTCGCTCAGCTCCCGCACCTCCTCCGGCTCGGCGAAGCTCAGCCCGCTGACCCCGAAGATCGGCGCGCCGACCGGCAGGCCCATGGTCGCCCAGGGGTCGGCGAGCGCGAACCGGTCCGCCGAATGGATGTAGGCGGGCACGTCGCGGGCCTGGCACACGGGCAGCACCGAGAAGGTGTGGTCGAGGTGACCGTGGGTCAGCAACACCGCGACCGGATGCAGCCGGTGCGTGGCGATGATCTCGTCCAGCTCGCCGCCCACCCCGTAACCGGGGTCGATGACTACGCACTGCTGTCCCGATCCGGGCGCTACGACGAAGCAGTTCGTCCCCAGCATCCGGGCCGGAAAGCCCTCGATCAGCACACCGCGCTCCTCGTCCGCTCGTCCTCGGCCGGTCCGGCACCGCCCGCCACTCGGGTGGTCACCAGCGGGCCGTCACCAACGACCGAGCCTACCCAGGCGCACCCGAACGACCGCTTCGACGGTTGCGCCCGATACCCTTCGCCGCGGGCTACTGAACCGACTCTTAACCGCGCCGGCCGCAACGTCCATCGGGGTTTCGTACAATTCGCCGACATTCACTTCGGCGCGCGGACGCTCGCGCGCCCTCAGGAGGACACGCCAGTGCCGAACAGCAAGCAGCGCCGCGAGGCCGCCCGCCGCCACCTCGAACGCCAGCAGGGCCGGCGCCTGCAGCGCAACACCCGGCGCCGTCAGCTGAACCTGATCGCCACCGTGGTCGGGGTGCTGGTGGTGTTCGCGGTGGTGATCACCACCGTGCTGATGCTGTCCAGCGACAAAAAGAGCAACACCGCCACCCCGGCCAGCTCGGGCTCGCCGTCCGATTCGGCCTCACCATCGGCATCGCCGTCGGCCACCGGTGCGCCCGAGCCGAGCCGGACGCCGGCGGCGATCAAGGCACGGGCGGCCAAGAAGACCACCGGCCCGTGCGGCTACAAGGAGGACGCCAGCAAGCTGACCGCCGGCAACCTCTTCGACGTCGGCCTGCCGCCTGACCCCAAGCCCACCCCGACCGGCACCTCCACGGCCACCTTCACCACCAACCAGGGCGCCATCACGGTGGCCCTGGACGGCAAGGGCGCGCCCTGCAACGTCCAGAGCATCAAGTACCTGATCAGCAAGAAGTTCTACGACCAGACGCCCTGCCCGCGCTCGGTGAACTCCGGCATCTTCGTGGTGCAGTGCGGCGACCCGTCCGGCACCACCTCGGGCGGGCCGACCTACACCACCAAGGATGAGAACCTGAGCAAGGCCAGCTACACCGAAGGCACCCTTGCGATGGCCAACTCCGGTGCCAACACCAACGGCAGCCAGTTCTTCTTCATCACCAAGGACTCCAACGGCTCGCTGGGCAAGAACTACACGGTGATCGGACACGTGACCGGCGGCCTGGCGATCCTGCAGAAGGTGGCGACCGGCGGCGACGACGGCTCCAACCAGGCCGGCGGCGGCAAGCCGAACGTCGCGCTGTACTTCAAGACCGTCACCGTCAAGGGCTGATCTTCGCGACCCGGGCCGGCAGCCACCGCGGCCGGCTCGGGCCGAACGCCTGGCTCAGTCCGAAACCTGGCTCAGTTGGCGGCGTGCACCCGGTAGACGTCATAGACACCCTCGACGCCACGCACCGTGCGCAGCAGGTTGGCCAGGTGCTTGGCCTCGGCCAGCTCGAAGGTGAATCGGGAGACCGCAACCCGGTCCCGATTGGTGGTGACCGACGCCGACAGGATGTTGACCCGTGCGTCGGACAGCACCCGCGAGACGTCGGACAGCAGCCGGTGCCGGTCCAGCGCTTCGACCTGGATGGACACCACGTACACCGAATCCGCCGACGGTGCCCACTCGACCTCGACCAACCGGTCACTCTGCTGCTCCAGCGAACCGGCGTTGGTACAGCTGCGACGGTGGATCGACACGCCGCCGCCGCGGGTGATGAAACCCAGGATGTCGTCGCCGGGCACCGGCGTGCAGCAGCGGGCGAGCTTGACCCAGACATCGGACATACCCGAGACCATCACGCCGGCGTTTCCGCCGCTGCGGCCGGGTGAGCGCATCGGGATGGTGGTCTCGGCGAGGTCCTCGGTGGCCCCCTCGACGCCACCGAGCGAGGCGACCAGTTTCTGGACGATCGACTGCGCCGACACGTGATTCTCACCGACCGCGACGTAGAGCGCGGTCACGTCGGCCAGGTGCATGTCGCGGGCGATGGTGAGCAGCTGATCGCCGCCGAGCAGTCGCTGCATCGGTAGCGAGGATTTGCGCATCGCCCGGGTCAGCGCGGTCTTGCCGGCCTCCACCGCGTCCTCGCGGCGTTCCTTGGCAAACCATTGCCGGATCTTGTTCTTCGCCCGCGGCGAGGCCACGAAGGCCAGCCAGTCGCGCGACGGTCCGGCGCCCTCGGCCTTGGAGGTGAACACCTCGATGGCATCGCCATGATCCAGCGGGGTCTCCAGCGCCACCAGCTTGCCGTTCACCCGCGCTCCGATGCAGCGGTGTCCGACATCGGTGTGCACCGCGTAGGCGAAGTCGACCGGAGTGGAGCCCGCCGGCAACGGGATCACATCACCCTTCGGGGTGAACACGTAGACCTCGCGGGCACCCAGGTCAAAGCGCAGGGTGTCCAGGAACTCCCCCGGCTCCTGAGACTCGCGCTGCCAGTCCAGCAGTTGGCGCAGCCACACCATCTCATCGCTCACCGCGGTCGCGGTGGTGGCCGCGGTGCCGACCTCCTTGTACTTCCAGTGCGCGGCGATCCCGAACTCGGCGGTGCGGTGCATGGTCTGGGTCCGGATCTGCAACTCGACCGGCTTGCCACCGGGCCCGATCACGGTGGTGTGCAGCGACTGGTACATGTTGAACTTCGGCATCGCGATGAAGTCCTTGAACCGGCCGGGCACCGGTTGCCAGTTCGCATGGATCACCCCGAGGGTGCCGTAGCAGTCCCGCTCGGAGTCGACCAGCACCCGGATGCCGACCAGGTCATAGATGTCGGTGAACTCGCGGCCACGCACGATCATCTTCTGATAGATCGAGTAGTAGTGCTTGGGACGTCCATAGACGCTGGCCTTGATGCCGCCGGCGCGCAGATCCTTGTTGACCCGCTCGATGACCTCGTTGAGGTAGACATCGCGCTGTGGTGCCCGGTCGGCCACCAGCCGGACGATCTCGTCGTAACGCTTGGGATACAGGGTGGCGAAGGCCAGATCCTCCAGCTCCCACTTGATGGTGTTCATCCCCAGCCGGTGGGCCAGCGGGGCCAGCACCTCCAGGGTCTCGCGGGCCTTGCGCTCCTGCTTGGCCGGTGGCAGGAATCGCAGGGTGCGCATGTTGTGCAGCCGGTCGGCCAGCTTGATCACCAGCACCCGGGGGTCGCGGGCCATCGCCACGATCATCTTGCGAATGGTCTCGGCCTCGGCCGCCTCGCCGTACTTGACCTTGTCCAGCTTGGTGACGCCCTCGACCAGGTGGGCCACCTCGTTGCCGAAATCGCGCGCCAGCTCGGCGGTGGTCAGGCCGGTGTCCTCGACGGTGTCGTGCAGCAACGCCGCCACCAGCGTGGTGGTGTCCATGCCCAGTTCGGCCAGGATGGTCGCCACCGCCAGCGGATGGGTGATGTAGGGATCGCCCGACTTGCGCAGCTGGCCACGATGGCGTTCCTCGGCCAGGTCATAACCGCGTTGCAGCAGCCGGGCATCGACCTTGGGATGCGCGGCCCGATGTATCGCCAGCAGCGGTTCCAGTACCGGCCTGATCGTGGTCTGGCGTTGTGGTGCGGCCACCAGCCGGCGCGCGATCCGGTCCCGGACCCGGCGTCGGTGAGCACCGTTGGCGACCTCGGTGGGGCTGGCCGCGATCGGCGTGGCGGGCGGGCCAGGACGCGCGGCCTGGGCCGCCGCCGGCGCGGCGGGCTGGTCGGCCGAAGGTGGGCCGGTCGCCTCGGTGGTCAGAACGTCCTCCCCTGACAAGTCGCCTCGACTACCAGTCTAGGCGGCCGGCGGCAACCGCGCAGGCGGCCGGCGTGCTGGTCTGCCTGCCGTCGGCTACCGGGCCAAGGGCTCGGCCGGCCGGCCGGGGTTACAGGGTGAGCAGCGAGGTGAGGTGCTGACCGGCGAGCCGCGCAGCGCCGTGCAGGAACGAGAGTTCGACCAGCACCCCGATCCCGGTCACGGTGGCGCCTGCCCTGGTGAGCAGCTCGACGGTCGCGGCCAGCGTGCCGCCGGTGGCCAGCACGTCGTCGACCAGGTAGACCCGCCGGCCCTCGAGCAGGCCGACCGGCACCTCGATCTCGGCGTGGCCGTACTCGAGCTCGTAGCGGGCGCTGATGGTCGGTGGCGGCAGCTTGCCGGCCTTGCGCACCGGCACCATGCCCAGCGACGTCGCCTGGGCCAGCGCGGCGGCCACCACGAAGCCGCGGGCCTCGACGCCGGCGATCAGGTCGGCACCGGCCACCGCGGGCAGCGCGGCCAGCGCCTGGATACAGGCGCCGAACACCGCGGCGTCGGCCAGCAGCGGGGTGATGTCCTTGAACAGCACTCCAGGCTGGGGAAAGTCGGCCACATCACGCAGCCGGGAAGCGATCAGCTCCGCGAGGGCCGGCTCGGACCCCTCGGTCATCAGGGCCGCTTCTTCGCCGGCTTCTTCGCCGGCTTGGCCGCCGGCCGGACCCCGGGTCGGGGTGCCGGTGCCGGCTGCCCACGCAACGCCCCGGCCGGCGGCCCGGCCAGCACCGGCTCACCCAGCCGGGCGGTGTTGCGCTTGGCCAGCACCCGCTTGGTGAGGCTGCGGTACTGCTGCTCGCGATTCTTCAGGTCGACCACCACCGGCGTGGCCAGGAACAGCGATGAGTACGCCCCGATCGCCAGCCCCACGAACAGGATCAGGGCCAGATCCTTGATGGTGCCCACCCCGAGCAGGCCGGCGCCGACGAACAGCAGGCCGGCCACCGGCAGCAACGAGATCAGCGAGGTGTTGATCGAGCGCATCAGGGTCTGGTTGACCGCGAGGTTGGCCGCCTCGGCGTAGGTCATCCGAGCCGTGGCCAGCAGGTCCTTGGAGTTCTCGGCGACCTTGTCGAACACCACCAAGGTGTCATAGAGCGAGAAACCGAGAATGGTCAGCAGCCCGACGATGGTGGACGGGGTCAGCTCGAAGCCGACGATCGAGTAGATGCCGGCCGCGATCACCAGGTCGTGCAGCAACGCCACCAGCGCGCCGACGGCCATCTTCCACTCGAACCGCAGCGTGATGTAGGCGAAGACCACCACCAGGAACACGATCAGGCCCTGCACGGCCTTCTTGGTGATCTCACTGCCCCAGCTGGAGGACACCGTGTCGGTCGAGATGGTGTCCTTGGCGTTGATGTTCAACGACTTGGCGAGCTGGTTCTGCACATCCACCAGTTGCTGCTGCTGCAGCTCCTGGGTCTTGACCACGATCTGGCGGGTCGTGCCGGAGCCGACCTCCTGGGCCGCGGTATCGGCCGAGTGCCCGCTGGCGGTCATCGCCGCCTCGACGCTCTTGGTGGTGATCGAGCTGTTGACGGCCTTGACCTGGAACTGGGTGCCGCCCTTGAAGTCGATGCCGACGTTGAAGCCGCGGAACACCATGCTGAACACGCAGAGCAGGATCAGGATGAGCGAGGCGAGGTACCAGCGACGGCGGCTGCCGATGAAGTCGATGCGGGTCTCGCCCCGGTAGAGGCGCCGGAACACACTCATCAGCTGCCATCCTTCGGGCTGGTGTCATCGCTGTCACGGGTGATCCCGCTGATCCCACGGCGGGCCGCGGCGCGCTCGGCGGCGGTTGCCCCGACCGGGGCGTTGATCGAACTCTCCGGTGCCGGCGCGGTGCTGGGACCGGTCGGGGTGGCGGTCTTGGCCGACGGCTTGGACGTGGTCGGCCGGGCCGGGCGCTCTGGCGCAGCCACGACATCACCGCCGCTGGCGCTACCCCCGGCGCGGCTGGCCACCGCACCCGCACCGACCAGTTCCGGCTCCTCGATCAGGCGTTCCCGGCTGGCGATGCCACCGGGGCGAACGTGGTCCAGGCCGGTGAAGCGGGCCGAGCCGAACGCCGCGCTACGGGAGAACAGCGACACCAGCGGATGGGTGAACAGGAACACCACCACCAGGTCCAGGATGGTGGACAGGCCCAGGGTGAACGCAAAGCCCTTCACGTCACCGGCGGCGAAGTAGTACAGGGTGGCCGCGGCCAGGAAGGACACCGTATCGGCCGAAAGGATGGTGCGCCGCGACCTGATCCAGGCGCGCGGGATCGCGGTGCGGGCGGTCCGTCCTTCATGCACCTCGTCCTTTATTCGTTCGGAGAAGACCACGAACGAGTCGGCGGTGATACCGACCGCCACGATGAACCCGGCAATGCCGGCCAGCGTCAGCGTGAAGCCGATCTGCTGGCCGAGGATCACCAGCATGGCGTAGGTCAGGCCGGCCGAGACCAATAGCGAGGCGATGGTGACCAGGCCGAGCGCCCGGTAGTAGATCAGCGAGTAGACGACCACCAGCGCCAGCCCGATGCCGCCGGCGAGCAGGCCGGCCTTGAGCTGTGCGGTACCCAGCGTCGGCGAGATGGACGAGGCCGCCTCCTGGGTGAAATTCAGCGGCAGCGCGCCGTACTTCAGCGAGTTGGCCAGGTTGGTGGCCTGGTCGCCGGTGAAGTTGCCGGTGATCTCGGTGGTGCCATTGATGGTGCCCTGAATGGTCGAGGCCACGATCACCTTGCTGTCCAGGGTGTCAGCGACCTGGTTGCCGATGTCGTTGGGGTCGACGGTGACGTTGTGCTTGGAGGTGTAGGTGGCCCAGTCTGACTGGCCCTTGGGCTTGAGGTCGACGGTGACCGTCCACTGGAACTGGCCCTGCACCGCCCCGGGCGGCACCGCGGCCGCGCTCTTGACCTGGGTGCCGGGCACGATGACCGGGCCGAGCAGGTAGCGGGTGGCGTTCTGCTGGTCGCAGGTGATGAGCGGCTTGGCCGGGTCGTCCTTGGGCTTGGTGATGTTGTTGCACGGCCAGGACTGGATGGCCGAGTTCAGTGCCTGCAGTTGGGCCTGCGGCAGCGCCGCGACCGCGGCCGGCGTATTCGGCGGGGTGAAGCCGACCACCTTCCACTGGTCGATCGGCTCGCTGGGATCGACGGTGGAACTTGACGACGGCGCCCCCGAGCCGGACGGGTTGGCCGAGCCGGACGGGCTGGCCGAACTCAGCGGGGTGGTCGAGCCGGTCGGGGTCGGCGCGCTGCTGCTGCCGGCGGCCAGCGGCACCACCCGGCCGTGGGGCGAGGGCGAGGTCGAGGTCGCCTTGGCGGTCGAGGACGCCGGGGCGGTGCCGGACGCCTTGGCGGTGGCGCTACCCGACGGGGCGGCGCTGGCCGAGCCGCTGGTTGAGGCGCTAGCAGAGCCGGATGCTGTCGGCGCGGTCACCGGGACGCCCGCCATCAGCAACGGTCGGAACTGCAGCAGCGCGGTACCGCCGACGTTCTTGATGTCGTTGGCACTGGCACCGGGCACCGACACCACGATCCGGTCACTGCCCTGGGTCACCACCTCGGCCGAGGACACCCCCAGGCCGTTGACCCGGTTGGTGATGATCTGGCGGGCCTGGTCCAGCGCGGACTTGGACGGCGTCTTGTTCGAGGCGTCTGCCTTCAGGATCACCTGGGCGCCACCCTGCAGGTCCAGGCCGAGCTTGGGTGTGCGCGGTTGATGCGGCCAGAACACGATGCCGTACAGAATGACGAACAGACCCAGGAGCACGGCGAAATAACGCCCGACGCGCAGCGTTCCGGCAGATGGTGCCACGGAAATTGATCTCCTCAGTTGTAACTACCCGCCTGACCGAACTCCGGTGCAGGTGCTGGTTCGGCCCCGTCTCACAGCCGGGTGCATACTCGGCGGACAGTATGACCGATCGCCCCAGGAATTGTTTCAGCGCCCGGCAAATCCGGCTATCCGGGATCTGGTTTGGTGCCGTCGGAGGATTCCGCTCCCGAGATCGGCGCCTGGTACTGCGCCGGTAGCTCGCGCACCTCGCGCAGTGCCGCGATGGTCCACTTCACCTCGACGCCGGGGGCGATCGACAGCAGCACGCTGTCGTCGTCGTTGACCGCCACGACGGTGCCGTACAGCCCGGACGTCGTCATCACCTCGCTGCCGGGACTCAGATGTTGGCGGCGCTCACTATCGGCGGCGGCTGCGCGCTGCCGGCTGCGCCGGCTGTAGCTGACCACGCCGATGAACACGATCGCCAGAATGACGAGCGGCAGTATCTGGGCCACGGTGCGACGTCCTCACTGACGGGCCGGTGCGGGCCGGTGCGGGCGGTATCCACCCGTCCAACGTCGCGCTGGCTGAAAAAGTTCTGAGCACCGGACGAGTGGCCGGCGGGTTCAGCCATCAGACCGCGCTCAGCCATCAAAGAGGGTAGGCGTCACGGCGCCGGCCGGCGCGCTCAGGCCCAGGTGTTGCCAGGCCGCCGGGGTGGCAACCCGACCACGCGGCGTACGGGCCAGCAGCCCGGCCCGTACCAGGAAGGGCTCGGCCACCTCCTGCACGGTCTCGATCTCTTCGCCGACCGCTACCGCCAGGGTGCTGACCCCGACCGGTCCGCCACCGAAGCGGCGGACCAGGGCGTTCAGCACCGCCTTGTCCAGCCGGTCCAGGCCCAGCTCGTCGACGTCGTAGACCTCCAGCGCGGCATGAGCCACCGGGGCGGTGATCACCCCGTCGGCACGCACCTCGGCGAAGTCCCGGACCCGGCGCAGCAGCCGGTTGGCGATCCGCGGCGTGCCCCGGGACCGACCGGCGATCTCGGCGCCACCGGCGGGGGTGAGCCGGACGTCCAGCAGCCGGGCGGACCGGGTCAGCACCTGTTCCAGCTCGGCGGTCTCGTAGAAGTCCATGTGCCCGGTGAAGCCGAACCGATCCCGCAGCGGGCCGGTCAGCAGGCCGGCCCGGGTGGTGGCGCCCACCAGCGTGAACGGGGCCAGCTCCAACGGGATCGCGGTCGCACCGGGACCCTTACCTACCATCACGTCCACCCGGAAGTCCTCCATCGCCAGGTAGAGCAGTTCCTCGGCCGGCCGGGCGATCCGGTGGATCTCGTCGATGAACAGCACTTCGCCGTCGGCCAGGCTGGTCAGCAGTGCCGCCAGGTCGCCCGCTCGCTCGATAGCCGGGCCCGAGGTGAGCCGGAACGGTGCGCCGAGTTCGGCGGCAATGATCATCGCCAGGCTGGTCTTGCCCAGCCCGGGCGGCCCGGAAAGCAGTACGTGATCCGGTGGCCGAGCCCGGCGCAGCGCACCCTCGAGCACCACCTGCAGCTGCTCGCGCACCTTCGGCTGGCCGACGAACTCGGTCAGCCGCCTGGGTCGCAGGCTGGCCTCGACCTCCACCTCGTCGACGTCGGGCAGCGGCGAGACCACGTCTCGTTCCGCCGGCTCGCTCACCGGGTTCGCACCGCCTCAGTAGTCATCGGCCTCATCGGGTACGGCCCAGCAGCTGGATGGTCCGGCGCAGGATGACGGCCACCTCCGGGTTGTCCGCCGAGTCGGCCGACACCAGATCGATCGCCTCGGTCGCCTCCCGACCGGTGAACCCGAGCCCGGCCAGCGCGTGCAGCACCTGGTCCTTCCAGGGCGCGATCGCGGTCACCCCGGCCAGCTGGGACGCCGCCCCGGAGCCGTCGATCGCGCCGATCCGGTCACGCAGCTCGACCACGATCTTCTCCGCCCCCTTGCGCCCGATTCCCGGCACCCTCACCAGGGTCGGGTAGTCGCTGGTGGCGATGGCGCGCCGCACCTCGCGCGGCGGCAGCACCCCAAGAATGGTCTGGGCGAGCTTGGGCCCGACCCCGTTCGCGGTCTGCAGCAGCTCGAACAGGCCCCGTTCGTCGTCGTCAGAGAATCCGTACAAGGTGAGCGAATCCTCGCGCACCACCAGGCTGGTGGCCAGCCGGGCGCTCTCGCCGACCCGTAGCCGGGCCAGGGTGCCGGGCGAGCACGAGACCGCCAGCCCGACGCCGCCGACCTCGATCACCGCACCGTCCGGGCCGAGGGCTGCCACCCGGCCGTGCACGCTGGCGATCACTGGCGGGCCCCGAGCCGGGCCCCGAGTCGGGCCCGGACCGGACGGTTGGCACGCGCCGCCGCGGCAGCGTCGGCCAGCCGGGCGATGCCGGTACCGCGCCAGATGTGGCAGATCGCCAGGGCCAGGGCGTCGGCCGCATCGGCCGGCCGGGGCGCCACGGCCAGCTTGAGGATGCGGGTCACCATCGCGGTCACCTGGGCCTTGTCGGCGGTGCCCGAGCCGGTGATGGCCGCCTTGACCTCGGACGGGGTGTGCAGGTGTACCGGCACCCCGTGCCGGGTGGCGGCCACCATGGCCAGGCCAGCCGCCTGCGCGGTGCCGGTCACGGTCCGGACGTTGTGCTGGGCGAACACCCGCTCCACCACCACCACGTCCGGGCGGTGCTGGCGCACGGCAAGGTCGAAGGCATCGGCCAGCGCCAGCAGCCGTGCCCCCAGTTCATCGGTGGCCGGGGTGCGCAGCACCTCGACGTGCACCAGCGACAGCGGCCGGCCGGGCGCACCCTCGACCACGCCGACACCGCAGCGGGTCAGGCCGGGATCCACGCCGAGTACTCGCATGACCACGCCTCCCGCCGGCATTTCTGACGATGCCCGAAATCCAGCACCGCTGACCTCAACGCCCTTCGACATCCAATCGAACGGGCGTTCGACACCTTATCGCGCACCGGGACCCCGGCAGCGCCCGACACTCACTGCATCCGATCTACTGCACCCGATCTACTGCGCCCGACCTACTGCGCCGCGCTACTCGATCGCCACCTCAGTGGACGCCACGGTCGGGGCCGGGCCGAAGAAGTCCGCCAGTACCGGCGCCAGCACACCCGGGTCGACATCGTGGGTCTGCTCGGCCAGCGTGCGGTAGCCGGCGCGCGGCAGCAGCCGCGCGATCTGGCCGGCGGTCTCACGCATCGGCGCCGAACTCGCCCCGCCGGCCAGCACCAGAGTCGGCACGTGGACCGCGGCCAGCAGCGGCCGGGGCAGCGCGCCGGCCAGCTGGACCTGATCCAGCACCGCCGAGTCGTAAGCCAGGGTCGGGGCCAGCTGCTCCAGCACCGGCCACCTCGAGGTCCGCCGCAGCATCGTCACCACCTCGACCGGCACGTCGACCAGCTCGAGGAACAGTTCGATCGCGGCTGCCCGCTGGCCGGCCGTCAGCAGCTGAGCCAGCCTGGCCGGGTAGTCGCGCAGCAGTTCCCGGCGCCGCTCGTCGCCAGTGCCGTAGGGCGCCTCGTAGAGCGCCAGCCGGCTGATCGGCAGCCCGGCTGCCGCCGCGCGCAGTGCGAGGGCGGCCCCGGCTGACAGCCCGAACACCGAGGCCGGACCATCGCACTCGGCGAGCAGGCCGCCCAGATCCTCGAGCTCGCGCTCGACGGCATAGTCACCGCTGTCACCGCTGTCGCCACGGCCGCGCCGGTCATAGTTCAGGACGGTGAACCGGTCGGCCAGCAGCCGCGCCAACGAGGGCATCGGACCGAACCGGCGGCAGCACAGCGCACCGTCCACCAGCACCAGCGGCGGACCGCTGCCGCGGCGGTCGAACGCGATCGGCGTCCGGTCGCCGGACACGATGGTGTGCACGCCGGTGCGTCCCCCTCAACTCGGTCCATAGACTGCCACACCATGACCATCCCGTTCCGGCGCCGGCGGGCCGCCGTGCGTCCGAGCCCGGTCTTTCTGGCTGTCCTCGCGCTGACCGCGGTGGGCGGCTACCTGTGCTGGCAGGCCGAGCAGGCCGACCGCACCGCTCGGTTCGGGGTGTTCCTGTTCATCGTGGCCGGTTGGGTGCTGACGCTGTGCATCCACGAGTTCGCGCACGCCTACCTGGCCTGGCGGTTCGGCGACGATGAGATCGAGGCACGCGGCTACCTCAGCCTGAACCCGCTCAAGTACAGCCACCCGGTGCTGTCCATCCTGCTGCCGGTGGCCTTCATCGCGATGGGCGGCATCGGACTACCCGGTGGCGCGGTCTACCTGCATCCGCACCGGTTTCGCACCAACCTGCAGCGCGCGATCGTCTCGCTGGCCGGCCCGGCCACCAATGCCGTCTTCGCGGTGGTGCTGCTGCTGGTGGCCCGCTCGGCCGGCTTTCCCAATGCCCACGGAATCTTCTTCTCGGCGGTGGCCGGCCTCGGGCTGCTGCAGGTGATGGCGGCGGTGCTGAACCTGCTGCCGGTGCCCGGCCTGGACGGCTACGGCATCATCGAGCCCTACCTGGATCCCGACCTTCGCCGGGGTGCCGAGCAGTTCAAGCCGTTCGGCCTGCTGATCGTGTTCGCGCTGTTGCAGGTACGCCAGATCAACCAGGTCTTCTTCGACGCCATCTACTGGCTGTTCGATCTGTCGACAGTGCCGCACGTGATCGGCCAGATCGGCGTGGAGTTGCTGCGGTTCTGGCAGAACGGCTGACCGCGCGGTATCTGTAGGCTGCCTGAGAGCAAGCATCAAGAATTAACCTTGACCCGTCAGGCTGTGCTGGTTCGTCCCCTGTCTGGCAGCTATCCGGGAGCCATCACATGCAGACACTCGCTCGTTTCGCTATCCGCCGACGCTGGTTCGTGGTCGCCGGCTGGATCGTGTTCATCGTTGCCATCCAGGGCCTACTCTCGGGTCTCGGCGGATCGTCGTACAAGGACGACTTCAAGCTGCCGCACACCGAGACCGACACGGTCGCCAAGCTGCTGACCAGCTCCGGGTTGAACAGCGAGAACGGTGCCAGCGGAACCATGGTGATCCATGCCCGGTCCGGCACGATCGCCGATTTCGAGGCCACGGTGCAGCCGGCCCTGCAGAAGCTGTGCACCAGCAACCTCGGCATCGCCTCGGTCAGTTCGCCCTATGGAGCGATCAGTTGCGCCAAGGCCGGCGGCAGCGGCGGCGCGGCCGACTCGGCGGCGCTGATCAGCAGCGACAAGACCATCGGGCTGGCCGACATCAACTGGACCGAGAGCCAGCCCACCACCAGCCAGATCACCGGCGTGCACGATGCCCTCAAGGGCTTGGCGGCCGGCCCGCTGCAGGTGGAGTTCACCGGCAATGCCTTCACCATCCTGGCCCAACCCGCCGGTGGCGTGCCGCCGGAGGTGATCGGCTTCCTGGCCGCGCTGTTCATCCTGTTCATCGTCTTCCGCACGGTCGGCGCGACGGTGCTGCCGCTGGTGAGCGCAATCGCGGCAATGGGCAGCGGGCTGGGCCTGATCGGGCTGCTGTCCCACCTCATGTCGGTAGCCTCGTTCGCCGATCAGCTGGCATTGCTGATGATTCTGGGTGTCGGGGTGGACTACGCGCTGTTCATAGTCACCCGCCATCAGCGCAACCTGCTCCGCGGCATGTCGGTCGAGGAATCGATCGTGCTCGCGGTCAACACGTCCGGACGGGCGGTGCTGTTCGCCGGCACCACGGTCTGCATCGCGCTGCTCGGGCTCTGGACGCTCGGGGTCAGCTTCCTCTACGGCGTGTCGCTGGGCACCGCGATCGGCGTCGGGCTGACCATGGCCGCCTCGCTGACGCTGCTGCCCGCGCTGCTGCGCTTCCTCGGGCTCAAGGTGCTGCCCCGCAAGAAGCGGGCCGCGGTCCGCGCCGGCACCTTCGATCTGTCCGAGCACCACGGCTTCTGGTACCGCTGGTCCCGCCTGGTACAGCGTCGGCGGCTGGCGCTGGGCGTCGGCGCGCTGGTGTTGCTGGCGGCCCTGGCGATCCCGTTCTTCTCGATCCGGTTGGGATCTTCGGATCAGGGCAACGACCCGTCGAGCACCACCACCCGCAAGGGTTATGACCTGATCGCGCAAGGTTTCGGACCGGGCTACAACTCTGGCCTCCAACTGGTGGTGAGCGGCCCGCAGGCCGCCGATCCCAGCTACCTGACCAAGATCAGCGAGTCGCTCAAGCAGGTGCCCGATGTCGCGCCGCAGAGCGTGCGGGCGATCCCGGCCGGTAAGAGCATCGCGTTGATCACCTTCAAGTCGACCACCTCGCCACAGGACGCCAAGACCACCGACCTGGTGAAGAACCTGCGCAGCACCGTCCTGCCACCGCTCTATCGCGGCACCGCCGATCACATCTACGTCTACGGTGTCACCGCTATCTTCGTCGACTTCGCCAAGGTGCTGTCGTCGAAGATGGTGCTGTTCTTCGTCGCGGTGATCGGGTTGTCCTTCCTGCTGCTGCTGGTGGCCTTCCGCAGCCTGGTGATCCCGTTGACCGCGGCGATCATGAACCTGCTCGCGGCCGGCGCATCGTTCGGGGTGATCGTTGCGGTCTTCCAGTGGGGCTGGTTCGCCGGCGCCCTGGGCATCGGCGGCGCCGGGCCGATCGAGGCGTTCATTCCGGTGATGTTCTTCGCGATCCTGTTCGGATTGTCGATGGACTACCAGGTGTTCCTGGTCAGCCGGATGCACGAGGAGTGGCTGCACACCCGCAGCAACCGGTCGGCGATCACGGTCGGGCAGGGCGAGACCGGTGGCATCATCACCGCGGCCGCGCTGATCATGATGGCGGTGTTCGGTGGGTTCGTCCTCGGCGATGAGCGGGTGATCAAGCTGTTCGGCATCGGCCTGGCATCGGCGATCTTCCTGGATGCCTTCGTGGTCCGCACGGTGCTGGTGCCGGCCGTGATGCACATGGTCGGCAAGGCCAACTGGTACTACCCGGCCTGGCTGGACCGGCTCACGCCACGGCTGTCGATCGAGGCCGGTGAGTCGGCCGCGGCACCGAACGACGGCGGCGGTGAACCGGACAAGGAACTGCTGACGGTCTGAGCCGACCCGGCTCGGGCGGCTCGGGCCGAGTGCGGCGCGGCCGTAACTGTCCGGTCGGGACCTGTCAGTGCTCGTCAGAGCGGTGCGTGCTAGCCGACCGCTTCCATGATGTCGTCGGATACCTCGAAGTTGGCGTAGACGTTCTGCACGTCGTCGGAGTCCTCGAGTGCGTCGATGAGCTTGAAGACCTTGCGGGCGCCGTCCTCGTCCAGCGGCACCTGCACGCTGGGCAGGAAGGAGGAGTCCGCCGAGTCGTAGTCGATGCCGGCGTCCTGCAGCGCGGTGCGCACCGTGACCAGGTCGGTGGCCTCGCAGATCACCTCGAACTCCTCGCCGAGGTCGTTGACCTCCTCGGCACCGGCGTCCAGCACCGCCGCGAGCACGTCGTCCTCGGCCAGTTCGTTCTTCGGCACGATCACCACACCCTTGCGGGTGAACAGGTAGGAGACCGACCCCGGATCGGCCATGTTGCCGCCGTTGCGGGTCATCGCGATCCGCACCTCACCGGCGGCCCGGTTGCGGTTGTCGGTCAGGCACTCGATCAGGACCGCGACCCCGGACGGGCCGTAGCCCTCGTACATGATGGTCTGCCAGTCAGCGCCGCCGGCCTCGGCGCCGGAGCCGCGCTTGACGGCCCGCTCGATGTTGTCCAGCGGAACCGAGGTCTTGCGAGCCTTCTGGATGGCGTCGTAGAGCGTCGGGTTGCCATTGACATCACCGCCCCCGGTCCGGGCGGCGACCTCGATGTTCTTGATCAGCTTGGCGAACATCTTGCCGCGCCTGGCGTCGATGACCGCCTTCTTGTGCTTGGTCGTCGCCCACTTGGAATGGCCGCTCACGTTTCACCCTTCTCGTCCGGGACGCGGGTGTAGCCGGCGTCCCTGACCATGTCCACGAAATAACCGTGCACCCGCACGTCCCCGGTCAACTCCGGATGGAACGAGGTGGCAAGCAGGTGCTGCTGCCGAATCCCAACAATTCTACCCGCCGCCGGACCTGACTCGATCCGGGCGAGCACCTCGGCGGCCGGACCGACCTGCTCGACCCAGGGCGCCCGGATGAATACCGCGGTGAAGCCGCCACCGTCGATGCCTTCGATCCGCACCGATTCCTCGAACGACTCGACCTGCCGGCCGAAGGCGTTGCGCCGCACGGTCATGTCGATGCCGCCGACAGTGTCCTGCACCCCGTCGACCCCGGCGGCCGGGTTCACGATCCGGTCGGCGAGCAGGATCATCCCGGCGCAGGATCCGTAGCTCGGCAGGCCGCCGGCGATCCGGCGTCGCAACGGGTCCAGCAGGTCGAAGTTGCGGGCCAGCTTGATGATCGTGGTGGACTCGCCACCGGGTATCACCAGCCCGTCGATCTCGGCCAGTTCGGACTCGCGCCGCACCGCCACCGCCCGCGCACCCACCGCACGTAGCGCGGTGAGGTGCTCGCGGACGTCGCCCTGCGGGGCCAGCACGCCGATCGTCGGGGCAGCGCTCATCGCGGGTCGGCGTCCTCAGCTCGGGCTGGTCTAGGGGTGTGGCTGGCTCAGGATGCTTCGGCACATGGGCTGAACCTCCGACGTTCACGACGATCCTCCGACGGCGCAACCGGCCGGGAGCCGGCGCGCTACCTGCCAGATCGTGCTCGGTGCCTACCAGCCGCGCTCGGCGAGCCGGTGCGGCTGCGGGATCTCTTCGACGTTGATGCCGACCATCGCTTCGCCCAGGCCACGCGAAACCTTGGCGAGGGTGTCCGGGTCGTCGAAGAAGGTGGTGGCCTTGACGATCGCCTCGGCCCGCTGGGCGGGGTTGCCGGACTTGAAGATGCCCGAGCCGACGAAGACGCCTTCGGCGCCGAGCTGCATCATCATCGCGGCATCGGCCGGGGTGGCGATGCCGCCGGCAGTGAAGAGCACCACCGGCAGCTTGCCCCGCTCGGCGACCTCCTTGACCAGCTCGTAGGGCGCCTGCAATTCCTTGGCGGCCACGAAAAGCTCGTCCGGCGAAAGGCCGTGCAGCCGCCTGAGCTCGGCGCCGATCTTGCGCATGTGCGTGGTGGCATTGGACACGTCGCCGGTGCCGGCCTCGCCCTTGGAGCGGATCATCGCCGCGCCCTCGGTGATCCGGCGCAGCGCCTCACCCAGATTGGTCGCGCCGCACACGAACGGCACCGTGAACTGCCACTTGTCGATGTGGTTGGCATAGTCGGCGGGGGTGAGCACCTCGGACTCGTCGATGTAGTCCACACCGAGGGACTGCAGTACCTGGGCCTCGACGAAGTGCCCGATCCGGGCCTTGGCCATCACCGGGATCGACACCGAGCTGATGATGGAGTCGATCATGTCCGGGTCGCTCATCCGCGACACCCCGCCCTGGGCGCGGATGTCGGCAGGCACCCGCTCCAGGGCCATCACTGCCACCGCGCCGGCATCCTCGGCGATCCGGGCCTGCTCGGCGGTGACGACGTCCATGATGACGCCACCCTTGAGCATCTCGGCCATACCGCGCTTGACCCGGGCGGTGCCGACGGTGTGGGAGGCGGTCTCGGAGGTGCTGGACTGCTCAGTCATGCCAGCAATTCTACGACGGCAATTGGACTGGTCAGACCGGTGCTCCGACGGTGGCAAGCAACACGATGGCCCCGCCCGGAGCCAGCAGCAGCGGCTTGCCGGCCAGATCGGTGAACCGGGTCGCCGAGGCCGCGCTGGCCCGCGACCACTTGCCCTCGATCCGCTTGCCGTTGCGAAACAGCACCACCCGGCCCGAGCCCACCGAGTGGGTGAACTGGGACGGGTTGCCCATCACGTCCACGTCGTGCGGGTTGACCGTCACCGTGCACAGCTGCACCAGCACGTTCGGGCTGGCGATCGGCGCACCGTCGGCGGCGTAGAGCCGCGAGCCGTTGACCGTGCGGGCGTAGCGGTGCAGGCCGGCATCCCACACGAAGGTCACAGGCGTGCCGCCAACCACTGTCTTGATCCCGCCGGCGGTCTTGGCGCTGGCCAGCCGCGGGTCACTGGCCGAGAAGCTGAAGCCGATGTTGTGCGAGCCGCCGGTCTTGACCGCCGCCGAGACCTGGGTCAGGTTCGACTGCAGGTTGTACGGGGCCGGCCGGTTGGCGTCGCGGGAGAAGCCGGGACCGCCGCTGTCGTTGATCACGCCGTGCACGGTCGAGTTGCGCAGGGTGGTCAGCGAGTCGCCGCCGCCGCCGGAGGCGATCAGCGTGATCGGGCCGTACTGGCTGAGCAGTTCGGCGTCGCTGGCGCGCACGCTGCGCACCGCCTCGACCAGCGGCTTGTGGGTGCCGAAGACCGCGACCATCCGGGTCAGACCGCCCTCGGCCTGCTCGATGTAGATGACGTCGGCCTTGTCCAGGCCGAGCGAGGGCCGGCCGTTGGCGGTGTCGTCGATCTTCACGGCCAGGATCGGTCCGGTGGGCGGCTTGCCGAGCCCGGTCAGCGGATTCACCGGTGGCGGAGGCGTCGGGGCGGGCTTGCTGGCGGTCGGGCTCGGGCTCGGGGTGGAGCTGATGGAGGTGCTCGGCGACGGCGGGGCGGCGCTCTTGCTGTCCTTGCCCGACAGCGCGTAGGTGGTGGCGCCGCCGATCACGACGACGGCGACGACACCGCCGGCGATCAGCGCTTGATTCCTGGTCAATCGGGCGATCATCTGTTGGCTCCCTGACGGCTATCGGGTGGCGCACTCACGGTCTGGTGGGACGGCGCTGCTGGTGGGACGGTGCTGCTGGTGGGACGGTGCTGCTGGTGGGACGGGTCAGCCGGCGGTGCCGGCCGGATCGAGGCCAGGCGGCGCCTGACCCAACCCGGTGGGCGAATTCTCGGGAAACAGGCTGGTGTCATCGATATCGAAGTACTGGGGTAACTCCCGGCGGCCGGCCAGGTGCAGCAGGCGCGGCATCCGGCGCGCTCGCAGCGTACGGGTGTCGCGCACGGCGTCGTTGAAGAACCGCCGGGCGATCAGCACCCGGGTGGCTGCCTCGGACAGCTCGTTGGCCGCGGCGGCCGGCAACCGGTCGCGATAGTTCGACAGGTCGCTGATCGCCCGGCCGACCTGGTTCTCCGCGGTCTGCCGATCGGCCGCCGGCAGCGCCAGCGCGGTCCGGGCCACCTCCGCCAGCTCGCGGGCGTCCTGCGCGGGTACCCCCGAGGCCGGCATCTCGACCAGGTGCTGCAGTGCCGCGGCCCGGCGCACCAGCTGGGCATCCATGGCGGCCTGCGCCGC
Organism: Jatrophihabitans sp.; assembly: GCA_050999655.1. Classification (GTDB taxonomy): domain Bacteria; phylum Actinomycetota; class Actinomycetes; order Mycobacteriales; family Jatrophihabitantaceae; genus Jatrophihabitans_A. The sequence goes on along the minus strand of JBPCPA010000125.1, from coordinate 3,685 downwards.
GTCGACCCGGGCGTGCAGCCGGTCCAGCCGGGTCAGGGTGAAGGTGATCCAGCCGGTCAGCAGGATCGCCACGATCACCGCGAGGATCAACCAGCCTGCCGACAACACGCAGCTCAGGTTACAAGTTGCGCCCGACCGGGCCGGGAGGCGCGGGCTGCTCAGCCCGGTACGGTCGCCGCGATCGCGATCTCATAGACCCGGAGCACCTGGGCCGCGACCACGCTCCAGTCATAGGGTCGCACCACCTCGGCGCCGGCCGCGGCCAGCCGGTCGCGCAGCTCGGCATCGGCCAGCACCCGCTCCAGCGCGGCCGCCAGCCCGTCGGCGTCGCCGTTGCTGAACAGCACGCCGGTGCGTCCGAGCTGCCAGCCGTCGCCCCGCCGCTGCGGCGCACCGGCCTCGTCCCAGTCCAGCACGGTGCGAAAGGCCGGCAGGTCGCTGGCCACGATCGGGGTGCCGGCCGCCATCGCCTCCAGCAGGATGATCCCGAAGCTCTCGCCGCCGGTGTTGGGGGCCACGTAGGCATCGACACTGCGCAGCAGGCCGGCCTTGTCGGCCTCGCTGACCTGGCCCAGCATCTGGACGTTGCCGGCCAGCTCGGGCGGCAGCTCGTCGATGAAGTCCTGCTGCTCGCCTCGTCCGGCGACCAGCAGCTGCACGCCGGGCCGGCTGTTCACCAGTTGGCGCATCGCCTGCAGCAGCACGGCCATCCCCTTGCGGGACTCGTCGTAGCGGCCGATGAAGCCGATCGTGCCACCCAGCGCCGGCTCCCGCGGGTAGCCCGGCAGCGGCTCGGCGGCGGCGTAGCCGGCGACCGACACCCCGTTCGGTATCACCACCGCGTCCGCTCCCAGGTGCTCGACGATCATCTTGCGGGCGGCCTGGGACACCGCGATGCGGCCCGACAGCCGCTCCAGCAGCGCCTGCACGGCGCTGTCGAACATGGTCAGGAACCGCGACCTGGTCGAGGCCGCGTGAAAGGTCGCCACCAGCGGGACGTCGGCCAGTAGCACCGTCAGCAACGACAGGCTCGGCGGCGCCGGCTCGTGCACGTGCACCACGTCGAAGTTGCCCTGCCGCAGCCAGCGCCGGACCCGGGTGGCCGACACCAGGCCGAACTGCAACCGGGCCACCGAGCCGTTGTACGGGATCGGGACGGTCCGGCCGGCGCCGACCACGTAGCCGGGCAGCGCCGGGGAGCCCTCCTCCCCCGGCGCCAGCACCGACACCTGGTGCCCGAGCACGAGCAGCGTCTCGGCGAGGTCCCGGACGTGGGTCTGCACGCCACCGGGGATGTCCCACAGGTACGGGCAGACGATGCCGATCCGCATGGCTAGGCCGGCTCGGCCTCGGCCGAGAACTCGACGTCGGGCAGCCGATCCCGGTCGAGGTCGGCCAGCCACAGCCGTTGCAGCATGTGCCAGTCGGCGGGGTGCTCGGCGATCCGGGCCGCGAAAGTGTCCGCCAGCTGCTGGGTGCCGCGCTGCACCCGCTCGCGCAGCCGGCCCGCACCCAGCTCGATCGGCGCACCGATCCACTGGCCCCAGCCGTTGTCGGTGTAGTACAGGTGCGCCGGTAGCAGGCTGGCCCCGGTGGTGGCCGCCAGCAGCGCCGGCCCAGCCGGCATCCTGATCGGCTCGCCGAAGAACTCGACCTCGACGCCGTGCCGGGACAGGTCCCGCTCGGCCACCAGGCAGATCACCTCGCCGGCGCGCAGCCGCTCGGCCAGCACCTGCATCGGTGGGCGATCACCACCGGTCAGCGGCAGCACCCGCATGCCCAGGCCCTGCCGGTAGGCCACGAACTGGTCGAACAGCGATTCCGGCTTCAGCCGTTCGGCCACCGTGGTGAAGGCGTGCCCCTGTTGCACCAACCACAGCCCGGCGACGTCCCAGTTTCCGCTGTGCGGCAGCGCGACGACCACCCCATGGCCGGCGGCCGCGGCGTCCTGCACGTGCTGCCAGCCTTCGGTGTGCGCCCGCGCCAGGGTCTCGGCGATGTCCATGCTGGGCAGCCGGAAGGTCTCCAACCAGTACCGGGCGTAGGAGCGCATGCCGGCCCGAACCAGCTCGTCCAGCTCGTTCTCGGACAGCCGGCCACCGGTCACCCGGGCCAGGTTGGCGCGCAGCTGGCGGATCGAACCACCCTCACGCCGGGTGGCCAGGTCCGCGGCGTGTTCGAAGACCCAGGACGCGGCCGGCCCGGGCACCGCCCGGATGACCTGCCAGCCGAGGGTGTAACCGGCATCGGTAGCCCGCTCGCCGGCGGCGCTCAGCAGCCGGCCGATACCGCTCACGCGGCCGGGGCCTTGGCCTGCTGCCAGACGGTCACGGTCCGTTGGCCGACCGTGATGGTGGAGGCGATCACCAGCAGCCATAAGGCAATCGCCTGGGCATAGGGCACCCGGAACGGCCAGCCGGTGAGTCCGGTGCCGACCAGCACGATGATCAGCCGTTCGGAGCGTTCGGCGATACCGACATTGCAGGTGAAGCCCGCACCTTCGGCCCGGGCCTTGATGTAGGAGGTCAGCGAGCCGAGCACCAGGCACAGCAGCGCCGCGGCGAGCAGCGCGGGCTGGTCGTGCCGGGCGAAGAACCAGGCCAGCGTCGCGAATACCGCCGCATCGGCGATCCGGTCGCAACTGGAATCCAGCACCGCACCGAACCGGCTGGTGAGACCGCCGGCCCGGGCCACCGCCCCATCCACCATGTCGAACATCACGAAGGCCCAGATGAACAGGGTGCCGACGAAGAACTCACCGCGCGGGTAGCAGATCAGGGCCGCCACCGTCGCGCCCACCGTGCCGGTCACCGTGATCAGGTCAGGCGTGATGCCGGCCCGGGCCAGGGACCTACCCAGCGGGGTGATGGCCTTGCCGATCGGGACGCGGAGCAGGTTCAGCACCGCGTCAGGATAGCCGTCAGGCCGCTCGCGCCCTTTGCGGCGCGGTACGGGTTGCCTATCGACCATCGCGGGTGTCGAATGATTGCAGGCTGCGGCGGACCGAATCGAGTCGTCAGGGCAGGCCGATGCGCGACCGGAGGACCGCGGCACCCAGTCCGAGGGGTGATCGGCTGTGTCCAGCAAGACCACTGACCGCAGGCAAGGCAGGGCCGCCGGCAAGTCCGGTGGCCGCCTTCCCGCCGCCGCGGCCACCAGCCCGGATCAGATCCGCAATGTGGCCGTGGTCGGCCACAGCGGGGTGGGCAAGACCACCCTGGTGGAGCACCTGCTCGCCCGTACCGGTGCGCTCGGCCGGGCCGGCAGCGTCGCGGACGGCAGCACCGTCTCCGACGCCGACCCGGTCGAGGTGTCCCAGCAGCGCTCGGTGTTCCTGTCGATCTGCCCGACCTCCTACCGGGGGTGCGTGCTCAACCTGCTGGACACACCTGGCTTCGCCGACTTCGTCGGTGAGCTGCGAGCCGGGCTGCGGGCCGCCGATGCGGCCCTGTTCGTGGTCTCGGCCGCCGACGACCTGGACCAGAGCACGCTGGCGCTGTGGGAGGAGTACGCGGCGCTGGGCACCCCCCTCGCGTTGGTTATCAACCGGCTGGACGCGCCGCGGGCCGACCTGGCGCACACCGTGGCGGGGTGCCCGCAAGCCCTCGGCGGGGTGGGCGGCAACGCAGTGCTGCCGCTGTACCTCCCCCCCCCTGACGGGCAACCGCCGCACCCCCTTCACAGC
>JBPCPA010000112.1:0-7430 GCA_050999655.1 Jatrophihabitans sp. | reverse complement strand
GTGGTGGGCAGGGTGCCCGCAGCGGTGCGGGACGGTTCGGGCTCAGATGCCTGGCGGGCACTGCTCGGCGCGTTCCTGGTGGCGGCGGTGGCTTTCATCGGACAGCAGATCGTCGCTCCGGTGCGCGAGTCGGTGAGCGAACTGGTGGCCCGGCGAGTCGACGGCTGGGTGATCGAGGAGGTGATGGCCGCATCCACCGGCTCCGTCGGGATCGGCGCGCTGGAGGACGCCCGGGTGGTCGCGCACCTGCGGACCGCGGCCCGGGAGCTGGAGAACTTCGTGCAGAGCCCGGGTCAGGCCTGCGCCGGACTGCTCGCGCTGGTCGCCAGGTACACCCAGCTGGTCGGCTACGCGGTGGTGGTCGGTGTCAGGTTCTCCTGGCTGGCCGCGGCGGCGCTGGTGGTCGCGGTGCTGCTGTTTCGCTACGGCCAGCGCGGCGGCCTGCGCAAGTACGCCGAGCTGCGCTTCGCGCTGTATCCGGGTGAGCTCAAGTACGACTACCTGCGCGCCCTGTCGGTCGAGGCCGGCGCGGCCAAGGAGATCCGGGTCTTCGGCCTGATCGGATGGCTTCGCGAGCTCTGGCGAACCTCCTACCTGGAATGGCTGAAACCGGTCTGGGCGGCCCGGCGACGCATCTACCTGTGGCCCTACCTGTGGTTCGCAAGCTGGGGGCTGCTGGTGAGCGCGACGGTGTTCGCCCTGTTGGGACACCGCGCGGCGGGCCCGGGCGCCGAGGTGAGCCTGACCAGCTTCGTGATGGTCAGCTCGGGCACCCTGGCAGCGTTACGGCTCGGTGAGGCCTACCGCGAGTCCGACCTGCCGACGACGGTCGGCATGCACGCCTATGACGCCGTGCGGCGCTTCATCGGCGCTCTGGCCGAAGCCGAGACAACGGACGGCCCGGTGGCCGGGACCGGCGCCGGCACTGCCCGCCCGGCTGGCGAGGCGAGGCAGCCTGCGGTGCCGGAGCTGGCCGGCGACCTTCATTTCGACCAGGTCAGCTTCCACTATCCCGGACAGGATCGGATGATCTTCGACGGCCTCGACCTGAGGATTCCGATCGGGCGGTGCACAGCCCTGGTCGGCGTGAACGGGGCCGGCAAGACCACCCTGGTCAAGTTGCTCGCCAGGCTCTACGAGCCGACTGCCGGCACGATCCGGCTGAACGGTGTCGACATTCGCAGCTACCCGGTGCAGGCCTGGCGAGCCAGCCTCGCGGTGATCTTCCAGGACTTCGCCCGGTATGAGATGTCGGCGGCCGACAACGTCGCCTTCGGCGCTGTCGGCCACCGCGCCGACCTTGCCGGCATCCACGCGGTCATCGAGGCGGTCGGCCTGCACGAGACCCTCGACGCGCTGCCTCGAGGTATCGACACCCCGCTCGCCCGGCATCTGAGCGACGGGGTCGACCTGTCCGGCGGCCAATGGCAGCGGGTGGCCCTGGCCCGCGCGCTGTTCGCGTTCCGGCACGGTTCCTCGATCCTCGTCCTGGACGAGCCGACCGCCAGCCTCGATGTGCGTGCCGAAGCCCGGTTCTTCCAGGAGTTCACCGAGTCGGCACTCGGTGCGACGACACTGCTGATCTCGCACCGGTTCTCCACGGTGCGGCAGGCCGACCTGATCGTGGTGCTCGAGGACGGCCGGGTGACCGAGCAGGGCAGCCATCAAGAACTGCTGGCCAGCAACGGCCGCTACGCCCAGCTGTTCAGGCTGCAGGCACAGCGGTTCACCGACACCGATGCCGAGAACGCCGACAGCACCGCCGATGCCGCCGATGCCGAGAACGACGACGCGGCATGGCCCGCTGATGAGACCGTGCGGGCGTCGCAGTGAGGCAGACGCTGACGGGCTCCTGGAAGCTGCTCTCGATGTCGTGGCGGCTCAGCCGCCGCAAGACTGTGATCGCCATCGCGCTGATGGCGGCGGCCGCGGCGGCGGCGCCGCTGATCGCGGCATCGCTCGGGCTGATGACGAACGCGATCGTCGCGCGGCGCCAGGTCGCGGCGGCCTGGTACGGGGTGGCGGTCGCCGGCTTCGCGATCGTTGCCCTCTCGTTCGTGGTCTTCGCTTTCGTGGTCTATTACGAACTGTCCGAACTGGCCGAGCTGGACTTCGGCGAGCAGCTGATGACGCTGTCCAACGGCTCGGTGGGAATGGAGCACCACGAGCAGGCCGGCTACGCCGACACGCTGACCGTGTTGCAGCCGGAGAGCAAGCGATTCGCCTATTCCCTGCTGGCGCTGTTCAACATCTTCGGGCTGATCCTGGCCGTCATCTTCAGTGCTGCGCTGCTGGCCCGGCTGAACCCGCTGTTGCTGCTCCTGCCGCCCGCAGCAGTGCCACCGTTGCTCACCGGCCGGCGGGCCGAGGCAATCCTGGACCAGGCCCGGACGCAGACCGCCGAGCCGACCCGGGTCGCGCTGAACCTCTTCCGACTCTCCTCCTCGCCCCGGTTCGCCGGTGAACTGCGGGTCTTCGGCCTGGGCGAGGAGCTACGGCGCCGGCACGCGGCCCTGTGGGCCACGACGAGCCGGACCCTGTGGCGGGCGCACACCCGCGCCGTCGCGACCCGGGCGGTGGGCCAGCTGGTCTTCGGGCTCGCCTACGTCGGCGGGGTCATCCTGGTGATCCGGGAGGCGATCGCCGGCCGGCGTGGCGTGGGTGATGTCGTGCTGGTGATCGTCCTGGCCGCCCAGGTCAACCAGCAGCTCGTGACGGCGGTGAACCTGCTGAGCGACCTGCAACGGACCGGCGCCGCTCTGCACCGGCTGGAGACGGTCCGCGCCCTGGTCTCGGACCGGGTACCGGCAGACCAGGTATCGGCAGACCGGGTATCGGCAGACCGGGTATCGGCAGACCGGGTAGTGGCAGACCGGGTGGTGGCAGATCAGGCACCGGCCCACCAGGCGCCGCAGGACCTGCGGCACGGGATTGAGCTTCAGGCCGTCGGGTTCAGCTATCCCGGCGCCGGCGGACCTGTGCTGAGCGAGGTGTCCCTGACCCTGCCGGCCGGCGCCACCGTCGCCATCGTCGGTGAGAACGGCGCGGGCAAGAGCACCCTCATCAAACTGCTGTGCGGGTTGTACCGGCCATCTGAGGGCCGGATCCTCATCGACGGCGTCGACCTTCAGAGCCTGCCGGCCGAGGGTTGGCGCGAACGGATCGCCGCGGGCTTTCAGGACTTCGTCCGCTACGAGTTCTCGGTCCGCGACGTCGTGGGCCTGGGTGACCTGCCCCGGATGGGCGAGGAGGCAGCCGTCCGCGCGGCGTTGCAGCGCGCCCAGGGCACCGATGTCATCGGTCAGCTGACGGACGGGCTGGACACCCAACTGGGCACCAGCTACGCGCCGGGCACCGAGCTCTCCGGCGGCCAGTGGCAGAAACTGGCCCTGGGCCGGGCGCTGATGCGCGAGCGACCGCTGCTGCTGGTCCTCGACGAGCCGACGGCGGCCCTGGACGCGGAGGCAGAACACCGCCTGTTCGAGCGGTACGCCGAGCAGGCCCGGCAGGTGCGGAAGCTGACCGGCGCCATCACCCTGATCGCCTCGCACCGGTTCTCCACGGTTCGGATGTCGGACGTGATCGTCGTGCTCCGGGAGGGCCGGATCGTGGAGGCCGGCGACCATGACACGCTCATCCACAACGGGGGGTTGTACGCGGAGCTGTTCCAGCTGCAGGCCAAGGCCTACCGGTGACGTGGTGGCTGTGTCGGGCCGGCGGCGCTAGCGCCGATCGGCACGCAGCAGCAGCGCCGACCGGGGTGCCACTGCCAGCGGCTTTCCGGCCGGCAGCGGCGACTGCTCGGCGGGCTCGCCGCCGACCTGGGTGGCATCGATCACCAACTGGTAGCTGGCCGCCCATGGCGCGTCGGGCAGCGTGAAGTCGACCGGCTCGTCCCCGGAGTGCAGCACGATCAGGTAGGACGAGTCGATGATCTGCTCGCCCCGCGGGCCACGGTGGCGCAGGCCGCGGCCGTCCAGATACATCCCGATGGTGCGCAGGCCGGCGTCGAACCAGTCACCGTCCTCGACTTCGCGCCCGGCCGGATGAAACCAGGCCAGGTCCTTGCAGCCGTCGCCGCCGGCCACCGGCTGGCCCTCGAAGAACGCGCGCTGACGCAGCACCGGCGATGACTTGCGCAGCTCGATCAGCCGCCTGGTCAGCGCCAGCAGGTCGCTGGACTGGGTGGTGTCGGCCCAGTCCAGCCAGGACGTCGGGTTGTCCTGGACGTAGGCGTTGTTGTTGCCGCCCTGGGTGCGAAAGCGCTCGTCGCCGGCCACCAGCATCGGCGCGCCGGTGGACAGCAGCAGGGTGGTCAGCAGGCTGCGGATCTGCCGCAATCGCAGGGTGTTCACCGCCGGATCGGCGGTCTCGCCCTCGGTGCCGAAGTTGATCGACCGGTTGTCCTCGGTGCCGTCGGTGTTGTTCTCGCCGTTGCCCTCGTTGTGCTTGCGCTCGTAGCTGGCCAGGTCGCGCAGCGTGAAGCCGTCGTGGGCGGTGACGAAGTTGATCGAGGCGAACGGCAGCCGGCCATCGTCGGCGTAGAGGTCTGACGAGCCGGTCAGCCGGTAGGCCAGGTCGCGCACCCCGCCGGCGCCGCGGGACCAGAAGTCGCGGACCGTGTCGCGGTACTTGCCGTTCCACTCGGTCCACAGCGGCGGGAACTCCCCGACCTGGTAGCCGCCGTCGCCGATGTCCCACGGCTCGGCGATCAGCTTGACCCGGCTGATGATCGGGTCCTGGTGGATGGTGTCGAAGAACGAGGACAGCTTGTCCACATCGTGCAGTGACCGGGCCAGTGCCGAGGCCAGGTCGAACCGGAAGCCGTCCACGTGCATCTCGGTGACCCAGTAGCGCAGCGAATCCATCACCAGTTGCAGCACCGCCGGCGTCCGGACGTCGAAGGTGTTGCCGCAGCCGGTGTAGTCCGGGTAGCGCGAGCGGTCGGCCGGGTCGAGCCGATAGTAACCGGCATTCTCGATGCCGCGGAAGGACAGCATCGGCCCGTTCGGTGGGCCCTCGCCGGTGTGGTTGTAGACCACGTCCAGGATGACCTCGATGCCGGCGGCGTGCAGCGCGCGCACCATGGCCTTGAACTCCCGGACCTGGTTGCCGCCGAGCCGGCCGGTGTGGGTGGCATAGGCGGCGTGCGGGGCGAAGAAGCCGACCGAGTTGTAGCCCTAGTAGTTCTTCGCGCCGCGCCGCTGCAGCGCCGGCTCGTGCACGAAGTGCTGGATCGGCAGCAGCTCGACGGCGGTCACGCCGAGTTGCTTGAGGTAGGAGATGGCCGCCGGATGGGCCAGGCCGGCATAGCTGCCGCGCAGGTCGGCCGGGATATCGGGATGGCGGGCGGTGAAGCCCTTGACGTGCAACTCGTAGATGATGGTGTCGTCCCACGGCGTGTTCGGCCGCCGGTCGCTGCCCCACGGAAAGCCGTCGTCGAACACCACCACCGACCGCGGCACGAACGCCGCCGAGTCCAACTCGTTGTCGGCGTAGCAGGCCGGGTCGTCGACGAAATCGCCCTCGATGGCCCTGGCGTAGGGATCGATCAGCAGCTTGGCGCTGTTGTGCCGCAGCCCTGAGCGCGGGTCGTCCGGACCGGAGATCCGGTAGCCGTAGCGCTGGCCGGGATTGATGCCGGGCAGGTAACCGTGCCAGATGTGAAAGCTCTGCTCGGCCAGCTCCACCCGATGCTCGCTGCCCGCGCCGTCGAACAGGCACACCTCGACCTTGGTGGCGCTGGGTGACCAGATGCTGAAGTTGGTGCCCTCGCCGTCCCAGCCCGCGCCCAGCGGAAAGGGCCTACCCGGCCATGCTCGAAGCGGCCCGCCGACCGACCCGAGTCGACGCACCAGGCCGCGGGTGAGATCTGCTGCGGGCTCCATCGAGTGCGCACCCTACGCTGATCTTGCAAAGCCCTGTGCTGCTCTCGTGCGAAGGTAGGAGTTTGATTACCCCGTGGTGGCACCAGACTTCGAAGTGAACCCCGACGCGATCCTGCAGTTACGGCAGGTGACGGTCCGGCGTGGTGAGAAGCTGCTGCTGGACGCCGTGGACTGGACGGTCGAGGAGGACGAGCGGTGGGTGGTGCTGGGCCCGAACGGGGCCGGCAAGACCACCCTGCTGCAGCTGGCCGCCACCACCCTGCACGCCACGTCCGGCGTCGTCGGCGTGCTCGGCGAGCGGCTGGGTGCGGTGGACGTCTTCGAGTTGCGTCCCCGGATCGGTTTCGCCTCGGCGGCCCTGGCCCAGCGGATTCCGGGCGGTGAGTTGGTGGTCGACGTGGTCGTCTCGGCCGGCTACGCCGTGATCGGACGCTGGCGCGAGGCCTACGGGCGGCTGGACGTGCGGCGCGCGAAGATGCTGCTGGCCCGGTTCGGAGTGGCCGAGCTGGCCGAGCGCCGTTACGGCACGCTGAGCGAGGGCGAGCGCAAGCGGGTGCAGATCGCCCGGGCGATGATGACCGACCCGGAACTGCTGCTGCTGGACGAGCCGGCGGCCGGGATGGACCTGGGCGGCCGGGAGGACCTGCTGCGTCGGCTGGCCCGGCTGGCCGCCGATCCGGAGGCGCCGGCGATGGTGCTGGTCACCCATCACGTGGAGGAGATCCCGGTGGGGATGAGCCACGCGTTGCTGCTCGGCGGGGGTCGGGTGGTGGCCCAGGGCCTGATCGGCGACGTGCTGAGCTCCGAGCACCTGTCCGCGGCTTTCGGTCTCGCCCTGGACGTCGAGTGCGAGGCCGGCCGGTACTTCGCCCGGGCAGCACGGTAGGACACCGCTGGCCCCACCAGCCTCGGTAGGCTCGCGCCATGACTGAGTTCGTGAAGCTCGAGGTCGACGACTCCCGTGTCGCGACGATCCGGATCGACCGGGCGCCGGTGAACGCCCTGAACGTGCAGGTGCAGGACGAACTGCGCGAGGCGGCCGACGAGTGCGCCCGGCGCGATGACATCCGCGCGGTGATCCTGTGGGGCGGCGAGAAGGTGTTCGTGGCCGGCGCCGACGTCAAGGAGTTCCACCGGATGTCAGCCCAGGACATGCAGCGCCGGGCCACCGCGCTGTCGACGGCGCTGGACTCCATCGCCCGGCTGCCGGTGCCGGTGATCGCCGCGGTGACCGGCTACGCCCTCGGCGGTGGCTGCGAGCTGGCGCTGACCGCGGACTTCCGGATCAGCGCCGACAACGCCAAGTGGGGCCAGCCCGAGATCCTGCTCGGCATCATTCCCGGCGCGGGCGGCACCCAGCGGCTGCCACGGCTGATCGGCCCGGCCCGGGCCAAGGACTTGATCTTCACCGGCCACTTCGTCGATGCCGAGGAGGCGCTGGCGATCGGGCTGGTGGACGCGGTGGTGGCCGCCGACCAGGTCTATGCCAGCGCGTACGCGATGGCCGCGAAGTTCGCCCGCGGCCCGGCGTTGGCGCTGCGG